>NZ_RCIH01000001.1:0-327844 GCF_003675855.1 Halostella salina
CGTCGCCGTGCGTGCGCGAACGTGGTACCGAGAATTTCGTGAACTTGTCTTGAAATGTGTTGTTTACAACATCAAGCGAGCAGTGAAATCGTGAAATCAAGCACAGTATGGCGATTCACCAGAGCCGTCTCGACCGAAAGTGTGTGGTCGGTTCCGCGATACGCGTCGAGGTCGGTGTACCGAAGCCGCGGCGTGTGCGTTCCCCGCGTCGTCGTCTCGACAGTCTCGTCGACGAGCAGTCGTGTCTCCGTGATCCCGTGAGAGGAAAGCGACCACTCGCTTTGCCGCTCCGACGAGGCCGTATCGTCCGGAACGTCGACGCGATAATCCGCGGTTGCGAGCACGCTCCCGTTCGGTGCGACGTAGTGGGGTTGGTCCGTCCGTGATATCCGCGCCCGCGTCGACGGCTGGACGGCAAAGACGTCCACGTAGGCGTCGTTCACGAATCTGCCGTCCGACAGCGAGGCGTTCGAGGGATGGATCGAGACACCGGGATCGGTCTCGGGAAACTCACGATGGTCGCCGCTGTTCCACTGCTCGACCGCCTGCGGTGGGGAATTGTACGGGATGTCCGTGAGCCCCGCGAGTTCGGCCATGTCGGAATCGGCGCTGTCGGGGAGCGTCTCTACACCGGCGTCGGTATCACCGGACCAGAGCGTGTGAAACGTCGACTCGTTCACCCCGTGGTCGGTCTCGTTTGGCGGGGCAGTTCCCTGGCCTGCACTCACAGGGGTCCCCATCATCGCAAGTCCGACGACTGCGACGCCGAGGGCAACGAGCGGAAGCACTACTCGCGGGCTTAGAACCCGCAACTCGTGCCACCGGCGACGACGTTGTTGAGCAGGAACTGTACGATCGCCGTCCCGAGCGGCGCGACGATGATCCCCCAGACGACTGCCTGATTCCGTGCCTCCTTCAGTTCGAGTTTCTGGTCCGACCGCCTGATCATGGGTGTGACAACTGTCGCCCCGAGGGCAATGACACCGCCAAGCAGTGGCCCGCCGAACTGAATGAGCGTAAAGAGATTCTTGATCGTCTCCGCCATGTCCGTGTCACAGAACGCGGTGCCTGCGGACTGGGCAAGGACTGGTTCGACGGCGACCAGACTGAACGCGACCGTGGCGAGTGCGAGCCGGCGAATGCGTCGGGAACGAGAAAGCGGTCTATCTGAGGATCGATCCGAACTATCGGTGATGGAGTTTCGGCCTGGCATGTTGTTTCGGAGATATCACTCACGGCAGGTCCAGAGCCGAACTACAGTCGACCGCAGACTTACCGCCGAGCGACGTCGTACACGTTGGACTGGTGTATCAGGACATAAGCATTACCATTCATTCGATTGTTCACGAATACAGTATCAAGGTCGCCGGAGTCGGGTGTTTTCCCCATCGATGTATACGGGTGATAGCTAGAGATAGTTACCACCAATTTACCGAGATGTTGTGCAAGTTGTCCCTGTCGATCCCCTTTCTATGTAGTGAAGTCCATAGGTTTATGGCTATGGAGCTAATCACATAGGATAGTGGATGGCGTCCTACACGACGATCGTGGACTGGCAGGATGTCGAAGACGGCTACGTCGTCGATGTGACCATCCGGCAGACGGAGGATGAACAGTACCCGAGCGGGTGGGACTACAGCCTACACCTCGGAGCAGTCGGCGGCGACACCATCCTCCGCTACGACAACGCCCACGAACTGACGAAAGGCCACGAGCGCCACACCCGGGACGATGTCACACTCATCGAATTCCCCGGGATGGTGACGCTCTACGACCGCTTCAAACGCGAGGTCGAGGAGTTGTCGCCCGTCTCGTGGGGTTGGCCGGAGTAGGACGCCGCCAGGAGGGACACACCATGCCCACGCTCAAAGTCACCGTCGGCGAACGCAACCGGCTCGACCAGCGTACGCGCAGCCGCATCAAGGCCGCTCAGGAGGGTGAAGACCTCGACGACGCCCAGCCGGTGCTGAACTTCGGGTCGTATGCTGAACTCAGTCGGCTCCTCAGTCCGAAGAACCTGGAACTGCTAGAGGCGATCTCCGAGCACGACCCCGAGAGTATCCGTGAAGCCGCGGAACTGGTGGACCGGGACTACAAACAGGTCCACCGAAATCTCTCCGAACTCGAAGACATCGGCGTTATCGAGTTCGAAGGCGGTGGATCCGGGCAGGCGAAGAAGCCGATACTGGCCTACGACGGCCTCGAAATCGACATCCCCTTTTCGGGGTCGAACGGGAACGTCGGCGAAGCAGCGCTTTGACACGCTCCCGATGCAGAACGCGGACCGCCTCCTTCGCGGTACTTCCGTCGTACCCGAAATCGCGCGTAGCGACGTGTTTGGCAAGATTTGAACTCGCTTGAATCGCGTTCTCGAACATCCGCTCTACGGCACGCTGTTCGGTCGTGCTCCGGAGGAAGTCCTCGCGCGAATAACGTTTCCCGTTTCTCAGCTAGTTCGCCGTGGTACTGCTCAATCTGTCCGAGTTTAGTTTGACTGAGACAACTCGCTCGTCAGCCACGCAATCCATCCTCCGCAACTCGGTCGATCACGCTACGCTGCTGGCGGCGAAGGTCATCACGTTGCTCGGCGAATCTCGCTTCGAGTTCCGTTTTGTACTGCTCGAACATCTCCTCGTCACCACAGACGAACGTTCCGCTGACGGCGTCGTGTGCGACATCGAGCGGAAGCGTATCGATATCCGAGATATCGATGAAAGGCGAATCGTCCCGCTGGAGGTCCCCCGACAGGAAACACCGCTTGTCGAACCGTTCGCTCTCGGAGAGTTCCTCGGAGAACTTGACGGCGAGGTCGATATCGGACGCCCGGGTCGCCTCACCCGTGATCCGGGAACCGAACACGACCGCGAACTCGACATCGGTGTCTGCGCACACCGATGCTTCGAGGGCGGCGAACAGCTCCGAATCCTCGTCGCCCGAGTTCATACGAGAATCGACGGTGTATCGCCACAAAAGAATTCCGCTGCATTGGACTCCCCGGCGACCCCGGGTTGACCTCATGACAATTCCGATTCGAGTTCGTAGTAGCGCTTCCGGAGCGTGTTTGCACTCACGCCACCCGCTTCGGCCAGTGCCGCCTGCGTGAGGCCCGCCCCGTATTCGACGCTGGCGTAGTACAGACAGCCTGCGGCGACGCCCGCGGGATGGCGTCCGTTCGCGAGGCCGCACTCTTCCGAACGCGCCGTCAGTTCGATCGCGCGATGGCGCACGCGTTCGGACACGGGCTCGCGACAGGCCGACGCACACGTCGCGACGAACGCCTGTGGTCTGCGAACCGGTGTTTCCAGTTCGAGTTCGGTGTTACAGACGCCGTACGCCCGCCAGATGTCCGCGGTCGAACACGGCGAGACTGTTGCGATCGTCCTGACGGTTCGCACGGTACCTCGACACCGACACGCTGCGTACACGCTTGCGGCCGCCATCGATTCTATCGACCGGCCGACGAGCAGGCCCTCGTTCTGGACTTCCCTGAACACCTGACTCGCCTCTTCGCGGCAGGCAAACGAGAGGTCGAGGCTGCTGGTCAGCCGGGCGATCTCCCCGCAGGCGTGTGCAAGGTTTCGGTCCGCCGTGCTGTCGAACTGCCCGCGGCGCTGCTGGATCCGCAACCGGTTGAACGTCCGTCGTTTGCGTTGGCTCAGGCTTTTTCCGTGTCCGTCCTGTCGGTACCCGATCGTCGTCACGAGCCCGCGGTCGTGTCTCGACGGCGTTAACGGCGCGCCAGTCTGTTCGCGGGCGTCCGTTTCGTCGCGGTTTCGCGGCGTCGCCGCGTGGTCCAGCCGGTACTCGTCAGTGACGAGTCCACACTCCAGACAGGCCGTTTCGCCGTCCGTTGTGACGAGCGTCCCGGTGCATTCGGGACAGGTCGTCTCGGTCGTTGCGCTCGGTACTCGTTCCGTTTCCGGGTCCTCGTCGAAGCCACTGTCGTAGGTGTCTCTGAGCGACATTGTTCGTATCGAGACGGACGATTCCGTCCGCCCCGCACCCCCTCGGGGGCGATAAACAACTGCGGAGAGCGTCATCCGGTTTTGCGTGAGACCGTTCCTCGTTCAACTGAGTACGAACTTGAATCCCGTCAACTACCCCACGCTACGTGCTTTCGGCGCTTTGCGAGTGGGATTTGTCTATGAGCCCTACCGTTGTCTTTCTGGGAAAACGGTCACTCCGCTATCTTTTTTCAAGGCGAGAACCCCATCCTTTAGGGCGGGCGTGAAGCCGACAACTCCTACACGAACTACCGTCGGTTGCAGGCTGAGTACCCTACGACTGCATACCTTTATTAGAATTGGGTATATAAAAATTAGCACGGCCAAGTGAAGTACAACCTCGAAACCGGGTCGCACACGGTCTATGCGCTCCAATATCACTTCGTGACCGTCACGAAGTACCGCACAGACCTCCTCACCGACGAGATCGCAGAACGCGTCGGGGAGATTGCCAGCGATGTCTCAGAGGACTTCGGCGTGAACATCCAGAACGTCAACGGCGGTTCCGACCACGTTCATATCTTGTTCACGGCGAAGCCAACGACCGACCTCACCAAGTTCATCAACTCGCTCAAAGGCGTCACGTCCCGCAAGATCCGTGACGAGAATCCCGAGGTTCGGCAGGCGCTCGACAAGGGGTTCTGGCAACCGGGGTACTTCCTCGCCACCACTGGCTAGGTAAGCATCGACGTGCTGATGGAGTACGTGGAGGACCAGTAGCGATGTCCACGACCGTCACGAAAACGTTGCAGGCGACGTTCGCGCCACCCACCGCACAACAAGCAGTCGAAACTCAATGACCTGCTCGAAACCTACCGTGACGGTCTGCAAGAGGCGTTCGACGCCGGGGCGAGTACCATGTCGGCGGTGAGCGACATCGTGACGCCCTACGACCTGCCGTATCAGGCCAAAGCCGCGCTCTGCAACTACGTCCCCAAACTCCGCAAGACGTACAACGCACAAGAATTGGACGACGACCATCCGATACGGCTCACGAACCAAGCCGCCAAGTTCGACCACTCCGATGAACGCGACTACGAGTTCACGTGGTGGGTACCACAGCCCGGTCGGGGAACGAACTTCTGGATTCCGCTTCGTATCAACCCCGAACAGGAAGGCCTCTGGCACGACCTCGTGTCGGAGGACGCGAAGGCAGGCGAGATTCGGCTTCAGAACCACCGGAAGAACTGGGTACTACACGTCACCGTCGAGTACCCGGTCGAAGAACCAGCGACGGACGGTGACGCCACGCACATCGGCTTAGACATCGGAGAAACCGTCCTCATCACGGGCTGTGCCCTCAAGGACGGTTCTCCGGCTGACCCGTTTGTGTGTAGCGGAAGCAGAGCGAAGCATCTCCGCAAAGAGATGCACACCACCCTGAAACGACTCCAAGAGCGTGAGGCATCCGAGTGGCGGATTGAAGACCGCTTCTCGCACTACCAGAACGCGCTCACTGACATCGTGGAGAAGGCGTCTCGGGAAGCCGTCGAGTACGCCAGACAGTTCGAGAACCCGGTGTTGGTGATGGAGGACTTGACGTACATCCGTGAGCGCCTCGACTACGGGACGTACATGAACCGTCGGCTTCACTCGTGGGCGTTCGCCCGTCTCCAAGGGCGAATCGAGGACAAGGCGACGGAAGCAGGCATCCCGGTCGAGTACGTGAATCCGGCGTACACCTCACAGACGTGCCACTCGTGCCACCGTATCGGTCGGCGGAACTCACAAGCCGAGTTCCGGTGTCCGAACGACGACTGCCACGTTTCGACGTTTCAGGCCGACATCAACGCTTCCGCGAATATCGCACGAGGGGTTGACCCGTGGGGAGAGAGCGTCCCGTTTGACAAGGCGGAACGCGATGACTCGCCTCGGGATGGGAGCGGTTGTGACACCGCCACGACTCACCGTGAGAAGAGCGTACCAGCGCAGATGACGCTCACGGCGTTCCAAGAGTCGGAACCCTCTGCCAGCGACGACTGACTGGTATTCCCCATGCGTGGGAAGCCTCGCCGTTTACGGCGAGGAGGATGTCACTCGGCGGCACAATCTGAATCAACGCTCTGAGTCAGCCACACGGGGTTCTGCAGGTGGGTGATCCGTGGTGTTGGAACGCACGGAACTGTTCCCAATCCCTCTCAAATCTCGGTGAGGCCGAGACTGTATTCGAGTGCGGTATCGACCTCGTCCATCCGCTCTTGCGGAATCGAGCCGAGATTCTCGGTGATACGGTGTTCGATAGAGATGGTTCGAATCTGGCTACAGAGCGCGACTGAGTCTTCCCGAAGTGCACATTCCTCGGCGGGCACGAGCACTTCGAATGGGTAGAGCTGCTCGTCAAACGTGGTAGTGAATGGAACAACGATTGTTGTCGGTGCGTTTGCATTCCCGACATCGTTCTGCACGACGAGACACGGGCGCGTTCCCCGTTGTTCGGATCCCTGCGTCGGATCGAGTTCGACGATAACGACATCCCCTCGACGGGTAGACAGAGACATCCGCTACCACTCTGGGGCATCGCCTAGGTGTTCAGTTGCCTCTGCCGAGACGCCCTCCAGTTCCTCAGCGAGTTCGCTGGTCCGTTGGGCACGCTGGCGGTACCCCTCAGCCAACTCCTCACGGGTGACTGGCCGTTCGATAACGAGCTTCCCCTCCTCTTCGTGAATCACGACGTCGTCCCCTCCCTTTATTCCGAACCGTTCTCGGAGCTCTTTGGGGATCGTCACTTGGCCTCGCTCCCCGATTTTCCGGCGTTCACCTTCACTCATGCATATTCATATCATATTCCTACTTATAAGCTCTTTGCACGGAGCAGCTAGTATGTGCCCTGTCAGGAACAGATCGAACTCGACGAAATCGGTATCGTCGACACGTTGTGTTTTTGCCCGTCCGTTCACGGGTAATGTAAACTACCCTACCCTACTCCCTCGGCGCTACGCGCCTCGGTCCTTGAGGGTAGGGCCACCGATAGAGCTTCGCTCTATCGAGGCCTCGAAAGGCTTCGCCTTTCGGTGGCTTTGATGTGGACTCCTGGCAATCAGTCGCCAGCAACAGGCTGGTGACTCTCACCGTTCAACGTCCCACCATTCACACGCACGTCTACTTGTGCGTCTCCGCTCCCCGACTTGGGCGAGGAACGGAGTTTGTGTTGTCGCATCCGAGCGTACCGCACGCCAATATTCTTTGCGGCGTTGTAATCCGCGTTCACTTCATACCCACACTTCTGGCACTCGAACTGTTCACCGTGGCGGTTGCCGTCGTGTGTAAAGCCACAGTCCGTCCGAGAACAGCGTTGAGATGTGTGGTTCGGCTCGACCGTTTCCACGGAGACACCTTCCTCAGGTGCCTTGTAGGAGACGTACTCGTACAGGCGTCGGAACGCCCAGACGTGGTGCCACTTCGCGTGTGGAAGCCGCTCTCGAATGTCGCTCAAGTCCTCGAACGCGATTACGTCGCAGTCGTGTTCGACAGCTTCCGAGACGAGTTCGTTGGCGATCGTGTGGATGTACTGTTTGCGCTAGGCTTCTTCACGCTTTCCGAGGCGAAGCAGCGCGTTGTGTGCGGCCTGCGTGCCGCGTTGTTGTATACCACCACGCCGCTTCTCGAACTCACGACACCAGTGGTCGTAGTCGTCCCCCTGCCAAAACGTGCCGGTTGAGGACACAGCGAGGCTGTTAACGCCGAGGTCGATACCGAGGACCGTTTGGTTGGAGTGCCCGGTATCTTCCGAAACCTCATCGTCACTGTCTGTCCGCCGCGTCGAAATGTTGAGGTAGAACTCGTCAGTGGCCGCGTCGTACCGAAGCGTACTCTCGCGGAACTCGTAGTTCTCGGAGAGTACGTATTGCTCGTAGGGCGTCGGACTGTCTGCCGGGAGAACGAACGACGGTTCGACTCGGCCCTCAACAGTTGCCAGCGACACCTTGTTCCGGTAGAACGTCGCGCTTCGCGTGTCGTAGTCCATCGTTTCAGCGGTGAACGTCGGTTGAGAGACGCGCTGTCCCTTTTTCCACCGTTCGACACACGCTTTGACGGCTTCGACAGCGCGTTTGATAGCGGCTTGGACAAGTTGTGCTTGTAGGTCCGTCTCCTCCCGAAGTTCGGAATAGAGCGCGTCACGAACCTCTCGCTTGTTGGTCTCACACTCAGTGTAGGAGGTGTCGGACCAACAGTAGTCGGCGGTTCGGTTCGCGCAGTACAGGTATTGCTCTGCGGTTCGGTGGAGTGCGTCGCGTTGCTCGTCGGAAACAGCGAGTTTCACGACGGCGGTTCGACGCACGCCCATAGTTTCAGAGAGTACCCGACGGTACTTATACGCTTGGGAGTCAGTCGGTCGCTGTGTGGCGGTTGTGTCGTCCCATGTCGGTTTCCTCCCCGACCTACTCGCACACTCCGTTCGCTCCTTGAGGTCGGGGGCTCCACCTCGAAAATGCTGAACAGGACGTACAGGGGTTCTGCATCCGGTGGCATCTCTGACCACTGTACTTCCGCTGTCGTTCGTTCGAGATCGGAGTGGACGCCCTCACTCACGGGTGCGGAAGTGAAGTTCGAACTTCTGATTATGGAACTCATAATTATGGAAATGCAGATTTCTTTTTTGAGCCCGCTATGGATAGTATCCTGCCGAGGCGGATAGGGGAGAAGTATTCGTCCTGGGTCATCTCCTGCGCAACCGCTGATGTCACCGACCCCACCCTACTTCGCTCACCCTGAAAGGTGGGGTCGGTGACCGGGCCAGTTCTTTGTACTGACCACGAGAACTCAATATGTATCAGCTATTGAGGATTTCAACAGACTCTGCGAGATACAGAACGTATAGTCAGCAGTCTACCGTGCCGAAATAAGTTTTCTCACACTACCCCGGTGATAGTGGTCACAAAAGCCGTCACGCCAATACTACTGAGTAGTAGCCCAATAATCAGCAGAAAAAGAGCCCGTACACCTGTTTTCAACGTGGTGGTTCCTGGGTCATCATTCATCACTGTCAGATCTTCCACTTCAGGTGTCATGACTGCGTCTGCATCTACGGATACACTCTCCGGCGTCGTGTTGGGTTTCCCAACAACAGTTATATTCTCGCCAATGCTGATCGTTCCTTCCATCAGCTCAATGCGATCCTTGATCACGCCTGAGTCCCCTGTGTGGACCGAAGGCTCCAAATCAAGCTTCTCTTCAGCAACCTGTTCCAGCATTTCCTCCCCTCCCGTCACTGTCTTCCTTTCGTGTTGCAGTGAAAGACTATCCGCGGTAGGATCAATCAAGATCTCTGCTGTCTCATCAGAAATAATGAATGGGGTAGACTCGATGCCAGCGTCAATCGAAGGGTCACCGGGACCCTGTACTATCTGATTGATCTTGTAGTCGTATGCTACGCACTCTTTGTCTTGGATTGGTGATCTGATGGTATTATTCGGGTGGGACGGACGGACATGTCCTTGAACCTGAACCAGTTCATTGGCTACGACAGCCTCATCCATTGGAACAGAATCCGTGATCGATAGTCTCCACCAATCGTTCACACCCCTGACCCCGCCAATCGTCGCGGCCAACCCTACCCCAGTCGCAATAATTCCACCGAACAACCCAGGTAGCAGTCCATCGACAGACAGTATGAAGACTCCCAACAGACTAAGAAACCCGGGAGAATCACAGACAAACATATCTTCGTCTCGCTACCTCGTTAGTAGATACCGCAGGCCTAAGTCAGTATTATTATCGATTTCTTCTGCTTTGTTGGATCCGATGACTGCGTCGGATCACTGTTTGAGAGCCTGTTCGAGGTTATGACTGCGACGGTTAACGCGAGTTCGTGGGACTCACGGTACCAGAGAATGGTTTTTGGCCTCCTAACCAACAAACCATCCCAACACTCCCCTGACTGTTGGTTAAGACTGGGTGCGCATTCGATCGGTGATCTGGTAAATGGAGAGGCCTTAGTTGACGGAGTGGCAGGCGCTGGCAACTCCGTCGAACATCTATCGGGAGAACAGTTAGCGCACCGCCCGATTTCCAGCGCCACCTCACAAATCGAGTTTACGGATGCTTTCACGAGCGATTATACCCACTATTGTCTGGTCTGGAGTGCGTTAGACCCATCATCCAACTCGGCACTTGAACTCCACGCGTCAGAGGACGGTGGAGACACGTATGCGACGGGCACGGCTGATTATGCATACGTCAACGACTTCTTGGGAGAGACAGGGAACAGTGAGCGGACTGGGACCGAATCGTCACGAATCCGGTTGGCTGATGAGATTGGGGGGGGGGGGGAGACAGAGCGGACTGGGAGTGGCCATCTATTCATCCACGACCCATTAAACACCGAATCAAGGCTCGTCGTCGGTGGCCAATCTCGGTATATCGACAATAACCGGAATTTGTTTGCCGGGGATATTGGCGGACACTACAAGTCGACAAACGCCGTCGATTCAGTCCGCGTGCGGTTTGCATCAGCAGACATCGAATCAGGTGTCGTCAGTCTCCACGGAGTGATCTGATCATGCCAAAACACAGCATCAGCATCACGGATGGTGGAGGGATTAGCATCACAGTGACAGATGAGGATGATGTGGAACGCGAAATCATCCTTGAACCCAACGACGACGGGACCATCGACATTCAGGGGAGAGGACTAAATGGGAAAAGTCAGCGGGGGACCATTGCCCCCGGCAAAGGTGATCACCCACTTGGTAAGTAAGCCGTCTCATTCAACCTCGATTTACCGAGACGATGAGGGCAACGCTGTCGGCGTCAAGATCAACGTCACCGAGGGCGGTGACGAGCGAACCGTGCAGATAGCCGCTGACGAGAAGGGAAACCTTCAACTCGGTGGTGTCGGCCCGAACGGCGAGAAACGCGGAAAGGCAGACCCAAGCGGGAACGGCAACAACCCACTCGGGAAATAGATTACATCATCTTCACACCCGATTTTGGGTAGAACATTATTGGTGACGAGCTGCCGGGCTATTTTTGTTGTAACTCTGCTCCGTGATCGGGATCACCAATTCGGGGGCGAGCTGAGTGAACGAAGAGATCTACCGAGTTGACTCATACCGGAGAATCCTCACCGCCAATCTGTTTCACAAAAGCAATTATATTGGTGAGGTGAATGAGAACGATGTAACTGTGCTCGAATTTGGTAGCAAGTTGGCTACGAAAACGGGAGAAAGGATCTCTCAGGATGGTTTTGCATCAGCGATTGCTGGAGGGTTGCATTTTATTGGCAATAGAGTACAACCTGCCCCCGCAAAAAAGCTCGGCGAAAGTATATTTCCCTTCTCCGCACCGGACACTACAATCCAGGTACACGCTTACGGTTTGGGTGACTTAATGATCGTTCGTCAATTCGGGCGTGCAGTACAGCGATACTACGCTGAGTGTGGGGACCCAGAACTCGGCGATGTTGTTCTCGCATGTGGCTCTGGGACCGTGGCTGAGAACCCGGACCGCGGCGACATCAATTTGTGGTGGTGGTGGAGCTTTGGAGATTTCGACGGTTGTCCCGAACAGTACCTCAATCATTATATAAACGAAACTAAAGTCGAACCAGATGCGATCCTTTGTCCGTCGCAACGGTGCGTCAAAGAGACGGAACAAGCGGGGTACAATGCCCTCTACTTCCCGTTGGGGACGCAGGCATTCGAGCCGCTTGGATTTGATCGGAGCGGGATGGGATATGCAGGTTCAAAGAACCATAAACGATCGGAAAAGCGAGACAAAGTACTCGGCCCATATCGAGGTTCGGAGACTTTTGAGTGGGTCTCTCATTTTGTCTACCCGGAGCAGTTAAATCAATGGTACAATCAAAAAATGGTCACGTTTGGGCTGCACAAAGAAGGACAGCGCCAATATGGGATGGTCAACAATCGAGTCTTCGAAACGCTCGCTTCGGGGACGCCCTTCGTGTTAGAGAGCCATCCCACCGTCAACGACGTATTAGGGTTTGAGTTCCCCTATCAAACGAGTTCGGTTGAGGAAACCAGATCGCTTGTCGATCAGATTAGAAATAACCCTGAAGAGACGGTCGCGGAGTTTCAAGACTATGCCGAACTTGTGCGTGAAAACCACTCCTACGATGCTCGCGTGTCGGAGCTCATTGAGTTTCTCAGTTGAGCTTCAGCGGCCGATAGCTCAATACTGTGAGGCAGTTATATTCGGTGAAATTCAGGATAGGAGTAAGATTCTGACTCAATTGGTGAGAAATACCCGAACTATCGCTGTTTGTACCAGTCGACAAACCGCTCGACGCCTTCCTCAAAGTCGATATCGGGTTCCCAGTCGAGTTCTTCGCGTGCCCGCGAAATGTCCGTTACGTATACTTTTTGGTCGCTTTCCCGCCACTCGTCAAAGGAGATGTCGGGACGGTTATCGATCTCCTCTTCGAGCAAATCGAGGAATTCGAGCAGACTCGTCGTATTTTCGGGGGAGCCACCGATGTTGTATACTGCCGATTTGCCCTCGGGGTCGGAGAGGAACGCGTCGTAGGCTCGAATCAAGTCCTTCACGTTGAGGACGTCACGGACTTGTTTCCCGTCGCCAAAAATGGTCAGCGGTTCGTCCCGGAGTGTGCTGATGGCAAAGTGCGCCACCCATCCCTGGTCTTCGTTGCCGAATTGGCGTGTCCCGTAAATGCAACTCATCCGGAACGCCGCCGCGTCCACTTCACCTCGGTCGGCGTAGTCCTGTACATAGAGGTCCGCTGCCAACTTCGAGACACCGTACGGACTGTGCTCGCAGTCGTCGATAGACAATGATTCCGGGACGCCGTCTTGATACTCGGGGTCATCGTACCAGTACCGGGTTTCCTCCTCGCGGACGGGGATCTGGTTGACGTTGTCACCGTACACTTTGTTTGTCGAGGCCAGCACAACTGCAGGGTCGCTGTCTGCCTTCCGTGCGGCTTCGAGGACGTTGAACGTTCCAAGGGCATTCACTTCGAAGTCCGTCCGCGGGTTCTGAATCGACGCCGTGACCGCGACCTGTCCCGCTGTGTGGACGATCGCGTCGTGGCCTTCTACGACTTCCTCCAGAAGCTCCACGTCTCGGACATCACCCTCTATGAGATCGACGCCCGGATACTCTTCAGCGATATATTCCCAGTTGTACGCCGCCGTGTTGCGAGTCTCGTCAGCCGTCTCGAGCGTATCGACACGGCTGAGGTTATCGAGCGCAGTGACGTTAGCACCTTGTTCGGCGTAGTACTCGACGGCGTGGCTGCCCACGAATCCGGCTCCTCCAGTAACAAGCACCCGGTCTAACGAAGACATACGCTCACAGAATTGACAACTGTATTAATTTGTTATCCTTCTCATCGCATAGAGGCCAGCGAGGGCGGCCGTGACTGCGAGGTACTAACACACAGTTACCACCCAATTCAATCGTAGATCCGTGAAATAATCTCATCTATCTAATAGGTGATTCAGCGGTGATAGCTTGGAATCTGTCGGAGACTCCGGTCTTCCCCGACACTGGTAGATACAGAGGAACTACTGCACAAATTTCCGTCGGGCCAAGTCGAATCGCTTGAACCCCTGATTGCAACAAGTGATGACGATGACACGACCTCGCTAAATATGGATATCTCTGTTGGCGACTATGACGAGTATTGGGTTGGTTTAACTCTATATCCGACAGAGGACACGGGCAGTCCTCAGGAGATGCACGTTACTATCAACAGCGCTACTGGCGGCAACTACGAGCAAAATGAGTTAACCAATACGGGGCCCAACTTCCGCCAGTCGGACAATTGGGAATTGGGTACTACGATAGTGCTGGACACCCGTACAGAGTAACCTTCCGAATCGGAAACGGCGACGGGACGGGCTCGAACTTCCCGAGTATCGCGTCATATCTCGTCCCCGACCCGAGACAGCCCGCTCCGATTAACGGCTACTATAGCCCCGACAATGACGAAGCAAATGGTATCTCTTCAATCCAGATCACGTCAACCAGCCACGCAACCGCCGAGGTGACGATCAAAGGAGTGACCAAGCCATGACGTGGGGGCTCGATGAAGAAACGGGGGTGGTCTGGGAGGACGACTCCGAATTTTCTGGTGTCGTGAGAACCATCGATGTGTCAGATGGATACTCTCTCCCCGATGACGTAAAAACAGTCATGCGGGACACGTGGGAAGAAAACGCCAATCTCGGGAATAGCCCAGTGATGGATGTGCGAGCGGGCTATATCCTCATGGATATGGCGACGGAAGACATCGAACTTGGTCCTTCCCCCGAATAGCTGTTATTCGCAATTTACCCGTTGAATGGTCCGATAATCTCCCTATGGATTTAAGCTACACTCACTTATTCATAATACTATGAATATGCGGAATGCTGTGGGTAAGTTTCGGGATAATTGGACTCGTCCTGAATGGTGGTTACACGCTTATAGCTACCTTGCCAAGGAAATCAATACGGAAGTACACCAAAATCTCCCACGTTCGTCTTGGGACATTTTTGATGAATCTTGGGACACACTCTGCTTGCTTGACGCATGTCGATACGATCTTTGGACCGATGCTGACACGAAGTGGGAAGCTGACCGCCGCCGATCCCCTGCATCAGCTACAAAAGAATTTCTTGAAGAGACGATTGCCGGCCGAGACTTATCAGACACAGTCTATGTGACGGCAAACCCCAATATAGGCGGTGGTTGTCAGATAACCCATTTCACGATGCAATTGATGTTTGGAAATTAGATTGGGATTCCAAGCACAGTACTGTGGTTCCAAGTGCTGTTGCTGATAGAACGATAGAAGCCCACGAGGAATACCCAAACAAGCGGTTACTGGTCCACTTCATGCAGCCTCACTATCCGTTCATTGGAGACAGGGGAGAGTCACTGTCTGATCATAGTGGCATCGAATTAACCCGAAGGGCTGTGGAGGGTCAATCCCCCACCCGCGATGCACCAACTGTTTGGGACCAATTACGGAATGGTGAAGTTGGAAAAAATGCGGTTTGGGGAGCTTATCGAGAAAACTTGGAGATTGCGATTGACGAAATCAATCGGGTTCATGAGTCCGTTGATGGTTGGACAGCGATTTCTTCCGATCACGGCAATTATGTCGGGGAAATGCAATACCCTCTACCAGTCAGGCGATATGGACATACACCAAATTCACGATCCCGTCCCGTAACTGAAGTTCCTTGGACGGTCCTTGGGAAAGATAGAAAACGACGGGAGATCAAAGCAAGCGAGTCATCATCCGGTGAGAGCCAAACAACGCAGGAGGTAGAGGACCGTCTCAAACAACTCGGATACCGATAGGTTTTGCATAGTGGCTTACTGATCTGTAGCAGAACTTGAGCTTCAATGTTCTGTGAAGTCAGCACCCAAAACAGCTATCATCGCTATCAATACGACAATACCGGCGCGTTGCAGTGCATGGTAGACATATGCCCAGGTAGCGGTTCGTGCTCCTGGATGTGTCACGCCCCAGTTAATGAGTGTTACACCGAATCCGAAGAGAAGGCCAGCAACAAGGAGACCAGTCATGGTCTCCCTGAATGAGGCGTCCGACTGCTTCACAAGGTAAATCGCAACGGCGGCGGCAAGCAGGGGAACTCCGATGATTTCGATTTGGCTGGAAATTGTTGCCGTCGGTTCCATCCACGTCTCCAAATATGGCTGTCGCTGGTCTGGAGCGAGGACAAACCGGGGAATGAGATAGATAATAGTTGTCGCAAGCAGACTGATAGCGATCCCGGTAGCACCGATACCAACCCCGGCTCTGATGGGTTTGGATGAATATGACATAATATATCCTCATCAGGTGAGAACAAATAATTTATCCGTATCTACCAGTGTCGGGGAACGACGGAGTCCCCGACTGGTTCCAAGTTCTCCCATTCTGAATTCCCTGTTGGATACAACGTGTACGGAGAGCGTCCGCTCGGCGTGGAACCGTTCGAAAAATCGAGAGTGTTGTCCATCGCTGTGAGCGACAGGCGTGTCGCAGTATTACTGCCGGACGACGTTCGTCGCGCGCGGGCCCTTGTCGGCCTGCTCGATATCGAACTCGACTTCCTGACCTTCCTCCAGGTCAGGACCGCCGACGTCCTCCATGTGGAAGAACACGTCTTCGTCATCGTCGAGGTCGCCGTCGTCAGTCGAAATGAAACCGTAGCCGCCCGTGTCGTTGAAGAAATCAACTGTACCGTTTGCCATTACAACAAAACGGAAGGCCGTCCGGGAGATAACCCTTCCGAGGGGCAAGGTACCACGACACCCGATACACTGAGAAGTGGTACGCCCGCAGCTCGGTTTCCCGATCCGAGTACGGCAACTCGTTGGTACCGAGCCGCCAGGTGACCCGCTCGCGCTATCTTTCCCACCTCACCGATTTTCGTTCGAAAGCGTACGATACCCCGTTCGCACGCACTCCCAGCACGGAAACTCGGTGGTGAGTTCGTCACAGTCACAGTCAGTCGGTGGCTCCGTATTCTTCGCTGTCACCGAGGATGTGTCGGCTGCATTCCGCTGTTTTCGTGGCGTGCCCCCGTCCGCAGCGACCTGCCTGTCTAACGCAGCGTCGAGTACGGGTCTTCGAATCGCGACGGCAACGCGGTGTTTGCACGCGCCGTCGTATGTGGCATTGGCAGGACACTCACAGTCACTGGGAAGTCCATCCGCCACCGTCACGAGGTACTCGTGATTCTCGGGGTTGGCGTGGCTGCCGTTTCGAACGCGAACGCCGGTATCTTCGATCGAAAATTCGAAGGCTTCGTACTGGGCGCGTTTGACGACTCGCTTCGTAACGTCCAATCTGGCTAGTGGGGCTGTCATTGTACTGTGCAGGCGAGGCGTCGCCCGCACCCCGTAGGGGGCAGAAAACATCGCGTGCTGTCGCGTCCGAAGCCAGCGAGCCAGTTTCTCAGCCGCCTTCCGACTCGGTGATTGAACCGGTATCGGAACCACTCGAACCCGTTTCCACCGATTCTTGAACCGGCACAGATGTTACCTGGTGTCGGCTCTGTCCGCGAGCGCTTATCCGATTCGGAACCGAACTTAGAGCAAACACAGGAGAAACCCCACGGCTTCAGCCGTGGGATGAGTCAGTAAGCTGCGTGTCACAAACCAAACAATCACTGCCCATCATCCACCGTGCTCACAGATACACCCGGAATCCACCACATCACAGGCATCGTCCGTCGCGCACAGGCGAACGTCGACTTCTACAGAGACGTCCTCGGGCTCCGCCTCGTCAAGCAGACGGTGAACTTCAACGAGAAGTTCACGCGGCACCTCTTCTACGGTGACGCAACTGGATCGCCGGGCACCGCCCTGACGTTCTTTCCGTATCCCGCGGAGGACGAGGGCCGTCCCGGGAAGCCACAGATCAGCACCGCTGCGGTGACGATCCCACGTGACTCGGTGCCCTACTGGCAGGATCGACTCGCCGACCACGACATCTCCGTCGATGGCCCGTTCGACCGATTCGACGAGACGGTCCTCCGGATTTCGGATCCGGACGGGACGCAACTCGAACTCGTCACTGGCGAGTCGGACGTCGAACCGTGGGTGGATGGCACGGTGCCAACCGAGCACGCGATCCGCGGTATTCACGGGGTGACGCTGCTCTCGACGAGCGTCTACGTCACTGCGAGCATGCTAGAGACGCTGGGATTCGAACTCGTCGACCAGGCGGGCGACCGGGTTCGATATCGGGCCGCGGGCGACCGTGCAACAGTCGTCGATCTGCTCGACCGGGACGCCGAGTTCGGCCGTGAGGGTGCTGGATCCATCCATCACGTCGCCGTGCGCGTCCCCGAAAAGGACCAGCTCTTCGAGTGGCACGACCTGTTTCGGGAGCGCGACTACGACGTCTCGCGAGTGAAAGACCGGCATTTCTTTCACTCGCTGTACGTCCGGGAGCCCGGCGGGATCCTGTTCGAACTCGCCACGGAGACGCCGGGGCTCGCTGCCGACGAGGACCCCGACGAACTCGGGGAGTCGCTGTTCCTGCCGCCGTGGCTCGAAGAAGACCGGGAGATGATAGAGAGCCAACTGCCGCCACTCGACCTCTCGCGTGCTGGCGAGACAGAATGAACGGGAACCCGGATTCGTCCGGCCCGAACGAGCGTCCGCATCACGGACAGCCGATCGAAACGGCCGGCGCACCGCCACAGGCCGCAGAGACAGCGGTCGTCATGCTACATGGTCGCGGCTCGACCGCCCAGAACATGCTCACGCTCATCGACGAGTTTCTCCACCACGGCGTGATGTATCTCGCCCCGCAGGCGGCACACAGCTCCTGGTATCCCTGGTCGGGGGAGGCACCGCGTGAAGACAACGAACCGTGGGTCTCCTCGGCGCTCGCCAGTATCGAACGCGCGATCACGATCGCCGCCGATGCTGACATTCCACCCGAACGGACGGTGTTTCTCGGCTTCTCACAGGGCGGCTGTCTCGCCAGCGAGTACGTCGCGCGAAATCCCCGTCGGTACGGTGGTCTCATCGTCCTATCGGGGAGCCTGCTGGGACCGGAAACGAGCGCCGAGTACGACGGCTCTCTCGATGGGACGCCCGTGTTCTTCGGCTGTAGTTCCGAGGATCCCTACATCGCCGCCGAACGCGTTCGCGAGTCCGCGGACGTGTTCGACCGGCTGGGCGGTGACGTGGAGAGCAGACTCTACGACGATCTGGGCCACGCGATCAACGACGACGAGATCCACGAGATCAACGCGATCATCGAACGACTGGGCTGAACGAGTGACGCTGCCGACGGAGGGAACTCGCCGGGTCTGCTATTTCCGCTGCAATCGCCACCAGAAGCGCGGTTCGACAGCGCTGCCGGCCTCTATCCCGGACCGTCCGGTAATTCACGTGAGATGGTATCTATGAACACTCTAATCTACAGCCGGCGCGTATCGCGACTATGCCAACCGAAGACGCCGACGAACTCCGTCGGATCCTCGAGTACGACCGCGTTGCAGTGATCGGAGCGTCGACGTCACACGAGAAGGCAGCGCACATCGTACCCGCGTATCTCCAGCGACACGGGTACGAACTCCAGCCCGTCAACCCAACCGCCGAGGAGATCTTCGGCAATCAGGCGTACGACTCGCTGGCTGATGTCCCGGAACCCATCGACGTCGTCGAGATCTTCCGGCCGAGCGAGGAGGTCCCCGAGATCGTCGAACAGGCACTAGATCGTGGGGACGTACAGGCGATCTGGATGCAACAGGGGATTCAACACGACGAGGCAGCCAGAAAGGCCGAAGCAGCCGGCCTGGACGTCGTGCAGGACCACTGTATGAAGGTCGAACACGGCCAACTGATCCGGAACCCCATGGACTGATCCGGAAGCGCAGGCAGTCTCCTCGCCCCACGAGTGTCTGGACCCACTCGAATCCCGGCGTGAAGTCGCCCCTTTCGAACTCGGATGGGCGTCTTCTCAGCGTCCATACGGGAGTCGATGGAGTACGGCGAGTTCATGAACCGGGTCTCAACGGGCGGGGATCGCCAAACTCCACGCGCAGATCCGCTACAAGGCCGTCGAGAAGGGTATCCCCGTCGAGACGGTGACAGCAGCAATGATGTGAAGGTCTCTCACAGGCTGGCAAGCTTGAAATGTTGCGCCTGCGACCAGTAAGCCGAGATGGATGCCGCACTCGACCATGTGATGTTCGCGTGCGAGGACCTGGACGCGATGCGGGACACGTTCGACCGTATCGGACTCCCGGCCACTTACGGAGGCGTTCACGACGAGGTCCCGACGGAGATGGCGATGCTCGGCTTCGATAACGGGACGTATCTCGAACTCATCGCGCCGGTCGAGTCGGACCATCCCCCGGACGACTGGCCGGACGCGATGTTCACTGCCGGCCCCTGTCGGTGGTGTCTCCGTACGGACGAGATCCACCGCGAACTCGACGGCCTGGAAGCAGCCGGTGCGACCGTCCACGGGCCGACGGACGCCGCCCGTGAACGTCCGGACGGGACTGTGGTGGAGTACGAGGAGGCCGTCTATGGTGCCGACGAATCGTTCTGGCAGTTTCCGTTTCTCGTCTCGGATATCACGCCCCGCGACCAGCGGATCGTCCAGTCCGACTGGGCTGCCGAGAGCCCGTTGAGTGGCATCACAGAAGTGGTGATCGCAGTCGCCGACCTCGACGACGCAATCGACCAGTTCCGCCGCCTCCACGGGTACCAAGCACCGAAACGATCGGAGCACGTCCCGTTAGACGCAACGATCGCATCATTCCCCGAGACGCCAGTGACGCTCGCCGAACCGCTCAGCGACGACACACGACTATCGGCTCGGCTTGAGAACTTCGAGGAGGGACCGTGCGCTGTCCTGCTCGGTGCCCGGGACTTCACTGCAGCGACTGCGACGTTCCCGACGACTCCCGCCGAAGAGTGGAACAACTCACGGATCGCATGGTTCGATGTCCCGGAACTCGAACAGCGCGTTGGTATCCTCGAACAGTAACTGTAAACGAGATATCCCTCGTTATCGGGTCTGGGAATCCTTGGCACTCGGGGCTTCGATGAGGCGGTCGAACACTTCCGTTCGGAGGAGGGTTCTCACATCGTCCGTGAGTCCCTCTATCTCTCCGGTCGTCTCGTGTTCGCTTGCTCCCATTACAGCAAGGAGGATGAACTCCGCGTACGCGTCACTGTCGATGTCCGCTCGGAAGACGCCTTGCTCGATGCCATCGTCGAGGATGCCAGCGAGGAGGGCGAAGTTCTTGCGGTCGTGGTCAGCTACTTTTCTCCGGAGCTCCTCGTTCCGGAGCGCCATCATCTGCAGTTCGAGGAATGCGACTTGCAGACTCTCCGGGTAGACCTCAGTCCCGACCGTGAAGTAGTCGAGAAATTCGTCGAGGCGCTCTCGGGGATGAACACCTTCTGTGTCCTCGATAGCGTCATGTAAGAGGCCGATGAGGAAATCCAGATAGGACTCGATCAGTTCGTCCTTGGTATCGTAGTGATAGGCGAGGAGTGAGTGGCTTTTCGATGACTCCGCGGCGATTTTCCGCATCGTCAGATCAGCGTACCCATGTGTGCAGAGTGCCTGGTGGGTCGCCCACATGATCTCCTCGTGGCTCTCTGGACGGTCTGGATCGTCTGTCATCTACACTCAGGGCCGGTCAGGGGTGGTCATGTGATAGAGGAACTCCACGTCGGCGACGAAGGGCTCCCCGGTAACCACGTCCTGGAACTCCGCCAAGAAGTCCTCCATCCCCTCTGTTTCACCCTGCGGGTCGGCCATGATATCCTGGTAGACGTCGTAGACCTCTTTGCCGTCTTCGGCTTCGATGTAGTAGAGAACGTGATCTCCATCCTCCGCTCGCTGGAGGAACGCGGATTCAGTGTACACTCCCTCTTTTTCCAACACCTCTACTGCTGCGTCGGTGTTTTTGAACTCTCCAACGGCTCGAAACACGTCTTTTGCCTGTTCTGTCTTCCCGGGCTCGATCTCCTGTTTCACGAGGATTGTCTCAGCCATACGACTGAACAGTTGGTTAGTAACAAAATAAATATTTTGCTTGTAGGTCTCGACGAGGGTGGCGCGGGCCGGGATGCGCTATCACTTCCTGTCTCTATGTAGTACTGAAGGAGCGTCTGAGTACACCTGCCGCCAATCGGAGAAGAATCACGTTGCGATGGGTAGAGAGGGCGTAAGACCCATCTCGATCTGGTTTTATTAATGACACGTATGGACGTTACTGACCCCCGAGAACAGTATGATGACCTCATTCAGGACCACATCGAAGAAGCGGTTGACGCAGAGACGTTCGCGGAACTTGGAGAGAACGAAGCGTTTAGTGCTGGGTGGGTTGTCGCAGCAGTCGTCTTGGATGCGACTGATCGAGTCCTGCTTGCCTACCATCGTGACGACGGCGCGTGGCTCGTACCTGGTGGGAGCGTTCAACCAGGAGAATCACTCCGCGAAGCCGTCATCAGGGAGGTTCATGAAGAAACTGGCGTCTCGGTCACGCCTGACCGACCCTACGCTATTGTGGAGAATATCGTTCAACACAGCGGGGATTCGCGCTCGTTCCGCTTTGTGATGTTTTCAGCACAGGCAAAATCACCTGAGATCGGAAACAAACTGGGAGAGCCCGGGGAACCGATTGCGGATGCAGATTGGTTCGACAGCCTTCCCGACGAGATCTTCAAGCGAGAACTCGCAGAACAGGTACTGGAGCGGGTTCGAGAGCGAAACTAATCCCCTGAAGTGATGGTGTTTTCGTCCCGGCAGTCAAAACGAACCCGTCGGAACAGACGACAGGTACCCATCGTGGACAATGTGACGTGCAGAGTACGTCCCTCTCAGCGTGGTCGGTAGTATACGACTTCGGTAAATTCGTCTCCAGCGTGCGTCGTGGTGGTTGTCCCCGTTTGCTCGAATCCTCGGCGCTTGTAGAAGGCCCGTGCCTGCTCGTTCTCCTTGAGGACACAGAGCGAGAGACCAGTCACATCCGGTGGTAACGTAGCAACCGCTTCGTCAAGGAGTTTCGTGCCGATGCCTTCGTTCCAATCGGCAGGTCGAACGTGAATGGCTTTCAGCTCCGCATCGGATTCTTCGACGAAGTCATCGGTAGCCTTCGGCTGCCAGATGAGTTCTGCGAAGCCAACGACTGTGCCATCACTGACGGCGACCAACATGGCTTTCTCCTCGTGGGCGATGGTCGCCTGAATGAACTCGTGGAAGCCTTCAGGAGCTTCGGCCTCCCAGTCGAGGGCCGGCGGCGGGAGTATTCCACCAAATGCTTCCCCTCGACTCTGACGCATCACCGCATAAACCTGGGTTGCATCGGAAGGGGTAGCACGTCGTATGGTACTATCCAGTGGCACAAAGTGCGGGTCAGTCGCTGCTCACAAAGAGTTACTGGGATGATCAATCCGAGTACAGACGAAGCAGTCTATAGACCGTGCTATTGATGGAGAGTGTTGCCATGTCTGCTTCTCAGTATGGTGCTCCGCGTTGCCAGCACGTCTACTCGAGGAGGGGAACGGCTTCATCCCACAGTTCCTGAAACTGGCGTTCGAATTCGTCAACGATGTCGCTGTCGGTTACCGCAACAACACCGATACGGTCTGTGCCCATCTGTGGATGAGGAATATCGATAGTCGTTACTGTCTGGTCGATTACGTCAAAAGAAACTGGAATCTCAGGAAGGACTTTGATTCGCACCTCTGCTGCTTGTTCCTCTGGTACTTCAAAGAGCGTCTCGGGATTCGTTTCAAGAACCTGCTCGCTGACCAGTATCGAGACGGAAATATCCGGCTGCGCGCCAGCAAAAAACGCATCAACCTCCTGTTTGAGGGATTCCCACGAAGCAGACTCGTAGGGCGGCCCAACTGTGGCACGAACTGACTCTGTTGCGGTCCGTATATGCTCTTCAAGCGCCGTTTGCATCTCCTGACTTCCGAGTGTTCCCAGCCAGATGCTCCCCTCAGATGGCAATGCTGGGAGGAGATTCGAACGAACAGAGCCAGCTACGTCACGATATCGGGCCAATTCCTGTTGTAGTTCAGCAATGCGCTCGGCGAGGAGCCTGTCAACGACGGTATCGGGTTGTTCTGCGACATATCGGGTGGGGTCAGTCGTCTGTGTTCGGATGAGTTGACGAGCGTTGAGGCTGTTGAGGACATCATAGATTCGGCCTTTAGGGACGCCACTGGCATCGGACAGGTCAGTTGCCGTCGCTGCACCAGTCACCAGGAGCGTCCGGTAGACCTGCTCTTCGTAGCTTGAGAGTCCAAGTTCACCGAGGTTGGTCATTGTCGACCGCTACTGAGTTCCAACAGTTAGAATGTACGTGAAATCGCCCCGCGAAACTGCCGCTACGTGTCCGTTCTCCCTGGCGTGTTGAAATCGGCGGGTGAGAAATGGACCGCAAGTGGCAGTTAGTTTCAGAATCATCATATCCGGTATCGAAGTAGTGGCACCTATGAATCCGTACGTGTTGCTCGGAGGTGCAATCGTGTCCGAACTCGTCGGAACGACCGCGCTCAAACTTTCAGACGGGTTTTCAAACCCGATTCCGAGCCTCGGTGTAGTCATCGGATACGGCGTCGCGTTCTATCTGGTCTCATTGACCCTGGAAGAACTCCCAATCGGTGTTGTGTATGGTACGTGGGCTGCTCTCGGCATCGTCGGCGTTGCAGCTATCGGTGTCGTTGTATTCGACGAACCCCTCGACCTAGCTGGTGCTCTCGGTATCCTTCTCATCATTGCCGGCGTGTACTGTGTGAATATCCTCTCTAAGGTATCAGCACATTAGATGGACCCGGTAAAGGGTACTGGTTAGCTGGCTACGCTTCCCACCATCGACCCCGCTCGGGGAAATGCACGGTGCTCCACCCAGTCAAGGCTACGGAGACGCGCCCGTGATACCAGTTCTTCGCAGCCCCGTGAATTCGAACGCGCTCACCGTCTTCGATCCACGGAGCATCTGATGCTTTCCAGCTAGTGAACTTCGTTTTCCCACTGTCGTCTTCGATGAGGCCGACTTGAGAAATGGCTGGACTCGACGGCTCCCACAGCACCGTCACGCGACCTTCGATGCTCACCTCCTTGCGGTCGATGTTTTCGAGTTTCCCGATGGGAACCACCTGTCCGGGTGCTTGCGCTAACTCCTCGTACACCCCGACGACCGCGCTCATGAGCCCCGTCCCGCCCGCAACCCGCTCGGCCAGCCGCCGACTGATCGCCGCCCGTGACCATCCGTCCAGTCGCCCATCTAACCGCATCGCCTGCTCGTTCACCGCCCCGAGTTCTTCTTGTGACAGTTCCTCTCTGGGGTCCGGCCGCTCCGGGTCTAACCACGGGTCCACGCTCCCTGCTCGCCGTTCGAACGACTCACGCCACCCTGCGCTCTCACGTCCCATCGCCTGCCTGCTCTGCACCTCTCTGTCCGACTCCTGATCCCTGTCGGCCCGCGTTCTCGTCCGCTCGACCTCCCACTCACGCGCTTCCAGCCGTTCCTGTGCTTCCAACGTCTGTCCGAACAGCCGCCCCTCGACCGCCCGTTCGTCCGCGTAGTCGACTTTCGCCTGGATGTCCTGCTCGACGCTCGCTCGCAGTTCCAGCCGCACCTCGGTGTCCGCACCGTCTCCAACGCCCGCTTCGTGTTCACTCGCCTGTGCCTGATCCGCACGTTCATTACCGCGTAGATTCGTACTTGACATTGGAATCTCACTGATTCCGAAGGCGCTCACCGCGCCGACGACCGCGACCCTAATCGCGGTTGTTCGACACGACCCCGACAGACACGTCTTCAGCTCCAACGGCGTGCGCGCCGCTCGCGCCTTCGCGAGCGCCCCTGGGCGCGAGCGGCGCGCTCCCGGGACAGACCCAACCAGCACCGCGAGCCGGGTGCCCGCCGCGAGCGGCCAGCACACAAGCCGGTTTCCGGTCGAGTCCCGTGGCGTTCTGCGCCACGGTCAGTTCGAGCGCAGCGAGAACGGACGAGACCGACAGCGCGCTTGGTGCTGGCGTCGAAGCCACACGCCCGGACCGTGGCCGAGCGACGCGAGGCCGCGAAAGCCCGGACTGGTCGGTCGCGAGCGTCCCGAGTCACGGCGGTCGTGACTCGGCTGCGAACGGCGACTCGTCGCCGTGAGCAGTCGGCGGGCACAGGAGGCGCGCGGGGCGGGCGAAATACAGAAGCAAACTGTTCACCGAGCACTCGCAGTCGACATTCTCGGTGTCCAGTGAGGGGTCTTCCGACGCTGGCAATGATATTCCCCCGCCACTGGAAAGCGGGGCAGTCGAATTTCTCGGGAAACTATTCCTTGAGACAAGAACTATATCCTTAGAGCTACAATGTCGAGTATGTCCGGGACAGACGCCGCCGGTGGGCCACCCCCCTTCGAGGACGCGTTCGACAGTGACGACGTTGAACAGCGCATCTACGGCACCATCCTCCAGACCCGTGAGCCGACGACTGCGAGTGCGATCGCCGATGCCGTCGACTGTGATCCAAAGACAGCCCGGAAGTACCTCGGGTGGTTCACAGAGTTGGGCATCGTGTCCCGGCATGACGGCCATCCGGCCACCTACGAACGGAATGACGCGTATTTCGAGTGGCGACGCATCAATCAACTCGCAGCCGACCACTCCGTCGAGGCACTCCAGGAACGTGTTCGTGAGCTGACGACGCGCATCGCCGGGTATGAAGACAGGTACGACGCTGCGTCACCGGCCGCCGTCGATGCCGTTGTCGTCGCGGAGGCCAGCGACGAACGAACTATCGACGACGTGTACAGCGACCTCGCCGACTGGGTGACCGCTCGTGAGGAGCGTGAGCGCTACGAACGGGCTCGCCAGCAGCGCACAGGTGGCGAACGCGAACAGGCCTCCGGGTAGTCCGCTCGATGGTACCGCCGTCAGGCGATGGTGGGAGCCCTGCCCCCATCGATCGCCCCATCCTCAAGTTTCTCCAGACGCGGCTCCAAGCGACGAGGCAGGTCTCCCGAGCGACCGTCACGGACGCCAGTGGTCATCTGGAACTTCAAATCGTCTTTGGCCCGTCGTACTACCCGGCGACCGTCGACGAGGCACAGTTGACGGTTCGCTGGTACACGAACGACGACTTCAAACTCCATTATCGAGAGCAGCATGAGGACCACGCTTGGGAGTGCCGATGGGACTGTCACCCGAATCCGCACAATACGCGGGAGCATTTCCACCCCCCGCCTACTGCCCCGACACCCGGGGAAGATACATCGTGGCCAGACGACCACCGTGATGTCGTTGCGCTCGTCCTCGACGAGCTTGAAGAACGGATCGCAGCCCTCTGGGACGAGTCGGAGGTCCGTTGAGTTTCTGGGACTATCGAATACAGGATATACTCATTCAGATCTGGCCACTAGTTCTGGATCGAGGCGTTGGTAAATACCGTCGAAATCGTCGTCGAAGCTCGCGATTCGGTCAATGGAACGCAACTGGCAATGAGCAACGGACACAGCATCGGTGAAACTCAGTGACTGGTCGGCGTAGGTTTCGAACACATCGAGTGCAGCGTCGAAGACGTCGGGTTCGACGAACTCAAACTGGAACACGTCCGGAAAGCCATTCCTTCCGAGGATCCGATCACCAACTGTGCGTGCCGCCTCAAACTCACCAGTTCGTTTTCGGGTGAGTGTGGTGACTTCGTCGAAGACGTAATCGTTCGTGTAGGGCTGGCCGAATTCCCCAGCAAGTAGCCGCTCGAAAAACCCATGTGCTTCGTCATGTCGGGCCGCGTCCGCATCGTGGTGTGCATACAACACCCCTGTATCGATGAAAACACTCATTCGTAGAGGATATCGTCGATATCCGATTCGTCAGTTTCTTTTCCTGACTCGACTGTCCCCTCGTGAAACGTCGCTTTCGCTGCTTCCGAAACCGGCACGCGTTCCTCGCGAAACGACTCGATCAAGTCCGTCTTCGAGGCGACTGCTTCGTTGACGAGTCGTTCAAGTAATTCCTGCTGGGTGACTTTGGTCCCCGTCTTTACCCGGATCTCCGCCTGTAATCGTTCAAGACGGGATTTCGTTTCTTCGTCCATCTTCACGGAGGTCGCCATGTTCTACGGTAGTACGTTCTACCAAGTAACGTTTTCTACCAGCACCTGTTCCGCCGACCGTGGACGAGCTCAGGACTAGTTCTTTGTTGACTCCTTCAGGATCGTTGCCTGTCCCTTCTGAGACACTCGTACGACTTTTGGATCCCGGATACTACTAGCCATTCGTAGTAAGATCTAACCCTCTCTGTATTACTAAAGCTATCACAATCAAAAATCACCAGTCGTCGCCGATGCGCTCCCGAGCGGATTCGTATTCCCCATTCGTCTCCCAGTACTCGCCCGTTTCGACGTGTTCGACGACGTAGCGTGCTCGGCAGGCACCACACCGCCGTTTCTGGGGTTCGGTCACGGCTTTTGATGCTTGATGCCGATCAGCACTCCACGAACACGCTGGATCCGTACACCGAAGCACCACCCTCGCATCGCTGAACGTCCGGCAGTGTCTCGGTACGTCGAGTTCGGCTGCTTTCGTCCGGAATCGGTCGCCGTGACTCGACTCGCCGTAGTGCTGGAACTCCCAGGCATGGACGAGTTCGTGCCGTATCACGTCGGTGAACTCTGCCCAGCCGTATTTCTCGTAGGCCGCCCACGTGAGTCGGATCGTCACCGTCTCTGTCTGCCGGTCGTACAGACACACGCCCGCCCGGCGCTTGGCGCGTTCGGAGAGTTCCCACTGAATCGAGTCAGTGTCGACCTCGATATCTACCGTCTTCGCATACGTCCGGACTCGGTCGAGGAACCGTTCTCGGGTCGCAGGTGCTGTCTCGTCAGCCTGCATCTCTGAGTCCACAGTATCGGTCGTGTCCGGGTCCATCCGAAATCGGTCACTCGTCAGTGTCGTCTGCGTTGTCCCTGTTAGATCTATCGGTCGCCCCGTCGAGGGTCGCGTCATTCGTCCGTCCGCCCCGGGTCCGTGAGTTCCGCCGCCCGGCGTGCAAGTTGCTCCAGGACGGCCAGGCGATTCTCGGTGGCATTCTCGTATGCGACACACGCCCGCAGCGTGGCCATATCGTTGATCGTTTCGATCCCTGCTCTACAAAGCCGCGGGTTCGATGCCAGTCGCTTCGCGGGTGAGAGTGTCTCGTCCGGCTCCGCCTTGCTCGATGTAGTCGGCATGTCTGTTGTGCCTCGCCACGTGAGGCACAGATAGAATTGGCACGCGAGTTTCGAGGCACACTCTGAGATTGTGAGTACAAACCCACGGCGCTGGTTCCAGAGATGCCCAACCGGCGTTGCTTGGGGCTACCTCTTACCTCTGTTGGCCAATCGCTAGTGTCTTTTCTCGATGGTTTCGACTGTCTCCTTTGGTAGCTCGGAGAATAGGAACCGTCGGAACGCATAAGTCATTACCGCAGTAATGATTATCTAAAGAATGACCTTCTACGATAGAACCGACGAACTAGCAGCACTCGAAACAGCATTCGAGTCACACAGCAACGAGTTTTACGTGGTCTATGGACGGCGGCGGGTTGGCAAGACCGAACTACTCAAGGAATTCTGTGCAGACCGCCCGCATATCTACTTTCTCGCGGCACAGGAGGCGGAATCCCGCCAGCGAGCAAAGTTCGTCGAACAGATCGCCGATCACTTCAATGATCGCGTTCCGCGTATCGACGGCTGGGACGATGCCTTTGCGTACCTCGGTGAAAAGATCGCGGGCGAGCGGCTCATAATTACCATTGACGAGTTCCCCTACTTAGTCGACGAAAACGATTCGCTACCATCATACGTCCAGTCGTTCGTCGACGAACGTCTGTCAGACACTGAATCGATGCTCGTCCTCTGCGGGTCAAGCATCAGTACGATGGAATCAGAGGTCCTCGGCCATGAGAGCCCTCTGTATGGCCGTCGCACTGGACAAATCGATCTGCAACCGTTTTCGTTCACCCAGTCTCGTAATGTCATCGAGTACGACCTTGTAGATGCGATCCGGTCGTACGCGGTAACGGGGGGGTCCCCGATGTATCTCACACTCTTCGAATATTCCCAGGATCTTGCAAGCAACATCCAGGCGAAGATACTCTCGCCGACGGCTGTCCTCTACAACGAGCCTGAGTTCCTGTTGCGTACCGAGTTACGGAGCCCCGCTCGATACATGAGTATTCTCGAAGCGATCGCGACGGGCCACACGACCCCGAACGAGATCGCTGGTGCAACTGGGATCGATTCGGGCCCGTTGTCGAAGTACCTCCAGACGCTTCGTCGACTGAGGCTCATCGAGCGAACGGTGCCGGTGACTGCATCCGCCAAGCAATCGAAGCGCTCGCGGTACGGTGTCGCCGACGAATTCCTGCGCTTTTGGTTTCGCTTCGTCGAACCGAACCGATCCAGCATCGAAGAAGCACCAAATATCGTGTACGACGGCACGATCGAGCCGAACCTGCCAGACCACGTCGCAGTGACGTTTGAGGATGTCTGCCGCGAAGCTGTGTGGGAAGCGATTAGACGTGGCGACCTCGGTCCCTATTCCGAGGTCGGCCACTGGTGGTACGGAGAAGACGAGATCGATATCGTTGGTCTCTCGCCAAATGACGAACGGGTACTGCTCGCGGAATGCAAGTGGACGACAGACCCCGTTGGCCACGGACTTGCCGAGTCGCTTCGGGAGAAAGCTGAACGTGTGCAATGGGGGCCTGCAACACGAGACGAGGAGTTCGCCCTGTTTTCGAAAAGTGGGTTCGTTGACGGTCTCGCTGCGGACCTCGGCGATGACTGGTCATTGTTCGGTCCAGAAGAGCTTGACCAGCTGCTTTCATCCACTGGAAGCATCGGGGCTTAACCCCGAGGCAATTCGTGTTAAAATAATGGATAACCTCCGTTTGCGTGGGCCACTTCGACGCATGCTCAAATATATTTGACCGATCCGAAGATATATTGAGAGTACTCACCTACAGATAGATATGACCGAGTTCGATCCGGCCCCACCGTCCGACGATACCGAGCGACGGTGGCAGACGGGAACAGACACGTTTGGACGCGTCTATGACGTTGTCCTCGGAATCACGTCTCCGACTGCGTACACCGAGATCGCCGAGCTTGCGGACTGTTCGCCAAACAGCGCGAAAAAGCACCTCGACCGCCTGGCGGAGATGGGGATCGCCCGGGCCGATAGAGACACCCGTCCGGCGACGTACGAACGAAACGAAGGGTATCTCGAATGGCAGGACGCCAGTCGAATCGCAACGGAGCTCTCCACCGAATCGATCATCGACCGCGTCGAGGCGCTTGAAGCACAGCGGACCGAATACGAAGCGGAGTTCGGGACGACAGATCCGACGGCTGTCAACGTGTTCGAGCACGGCGATCACGAAACCATCCACGAGCGGATGACCGCAGTCAGCGAGTGGCAGGGCGTGATTCGAGATATCAGGCTGTACGAACTTGCCCGCCAGCTCTCCCAGAACGACGGCCATCTGATACCGGTATAGATGAGTCCGCCACCGGAAGATAACGCCGCACATTCGACAGGTCCACCGGATCGACAGACGTTGCGCCTGTTAGAGCGACACCTATCGTCGGATTCGCTCATCGCTGAGGCTGCTTTTGACCCGGATTCCTATGAACCTCGATTGCTTCAAGGATTGCTTGCGGCTGAGCGATACCCGGACTCGGTGACAGCGGCCCGACTCGATATCCGATGGTTCACAACGGGCGATTTCTCGGTCCACTATGTCGAAGAACACGAGGACGGGGTACGTTGGGAGTGTCGCTGGGACCGACACCCGAACACGCACAACACTCGGTTGCACTTCAATGAGCCACCATCTGCTACCGAAATCACCGACCTCGAACTCCCGTCACTTCACCCACTCGAAGTCTATGCAACTGTGCTCACGGCGGTTGAGGAGCGTATCGAGACACTGTGGTCTTAATCCAGCTGTCGGTGCTGCACCAGATTCTCTCGGAGGCAGTAACCGTCGCAGGTTGACGCATTGACCTCCTCCCACCCCTGAAGGGGTGGGATTCCCGGGCGTTGGGATATTAGGGTTTGCAGTCTCCCTGTTCTCTCGGTGTGAACCATCCGCTCTCGCGGTCGAACAGGAAGACTCCGGGCTGGGCCAACCAGCCGTTACTCATATCCTCGGTTGGGGGACTCTGAGTTATCTTTCGTCGGATGTTCACCGCACCGTTCACGTCCGCATTCATCGTCGTCTCGCACGACGAACAGACGTACAACCCACGCTCCACGCGGTTACTCTCTCGAATCTGCCCGCAACGCGAACACGTCTTCGAGGTGTTCTCCTCGTCTACACGGTCAACAAGGATGCCGTATTTTTCGGCCTTGTATTCAAGCAATCGAGTGAATCGATCGAACTCCCACCCGTGCAACTTCTTGTTCCCCGACCGGCCCCAGTTCCGCGAATCACCGTGCTCGTCTTCGCGGATGTCGCTGAGGTCGCCAACCGCGATCTTCTCCACACTTTCTTCGACACACCGTTGTACGATGTGTTTCGAGAGAGTGTGGAGGAAATGGTCTTTGCGCCGGGAGAGTTTTCGACGAGCCTTCCGCGCACGGTTCGACGGGCCGTTCTCGCCTTCAGTCTGGTACTCCTCACGAGTGAAGTAGTGCTTGTCCTCTTTCAGTACGTTCCCCGGATACAACTCCGAGGGGCCGTCCTCGTAGTCGATGGCGAGGTAGTTGCTGATCCCGAGGTCAATGCCCGCCGTCGTGTCGCCGGGCGCATCCTCGACTGGAATTTCTTTCTTGCAGACGAGGTGGAGTTCCCACTCGTCGCCGTTCCGGACGGCACGCACCTGTTGGATGTTCTCCACCTGCACGTCCGGCCGAGTTTCGTATTCCGCGAGGATGAAGTCCGACCGCCCGTCTTTCAGGTTCCACCCTTTCGAGAGGCGGACACGGTTGTGTTTGGCGTCGTGTCTGATGCCTTTCTGCTTCCACGTCACGGTGGAGCGCGGGTGTCGGTCGCCACGTTTCCGGTAGCCCGGTGGGTTGTTGCCGTCGTCGGAGTTGTACCAGCCGGTGAACGCCTCAGCAAGCTCTTCGAGAACTCGCTGACTTGACTGCGAATGCAGGTCACTGTAGCGTTCGTGGTCTTTCAACTCCGACTTCAGTTCGGCTTCATCGGGTATCTCGCCGTCGTCATCCCACCGCTGTTGGATGTAGTAGCGTCCGACGTTCCACAGCTTGGATGCCGAGAACCCGCACTGGTCGAGGTCGTCACGAACCTGCTGGTGGTTCGTGATACGTGCGACGTAGGTGCGGGTCGTCTCCAGCATCGTACTGCTTCCATAACTAGTTATGAATAAGAGAATATTAAAGACTATGTTTGACGTGGAATATCCGGGCGACTGTTTGAGTGTGGTAAATCACCCAGTTGTCGGCTTCATCCCACGGCTAAAGCCGTGGGTTTTCGCCTCGCACTTTCGATAACACTGTAGAGCGACACATCACCGTTCGGGAGATTTATGCGATACTCCGCGAAGGGAGATGTACTCGCCGCCGTCCGCCGCGTCGGTAGGTGACCCACGTTGCAATGTCAAAACGGAACTCACCACCCAACTCACCCGAGCAGTATCGAGACGTTCTCCGCGACCCTGACCGAGTCCCATCGTCCGACCCGTCTGAAGTGACCGACGACGATTCCACAGACGTGTCCGACCAGCCACCAGCCACGGACGAGGCGACGCCGACCGACGCAGAGACTGTGGACGACACGGACCAGTACATCCGGGTGATTCCGACGGACGCTGCCGTCTCCCCAAGCACGGTCGTCACACACCTGAAGCGACTGCACGCGCTCGCGACGAACGAGACCGACGCCGGCGGCCTTCGTCGGTTCTTCGGCGCTGTTGACCCGGAGACGATAGAATGTCTGCTCGTTGCAGACGGCGCTGCGGACTCGCCGGTCTCGTATTACTTCGGGATCTCTGATCCTGCTCGGCTTGACGCGCTCGAAGGGATCCTCGCTGGGCTCTTTCCGGACACGTACGAACTGCGCCGTGACAACCGCATCGCTACCGCGATTCCTGGCCTTTTGGGCTTCTCTGATGCCGAGGACACCGCAAATCCCGACCCCAGCCCCGCCACTGCGGACGGAAAACACGACGGGACGATCGAGCCGCCCGAACGGACACAAACGGCAGTCGAATTCCAGGCTTCGCTCGAACGGCGGGCGGACTGGCAGACGCAGTTAACGTCGTTCGAGACGGTGGGCGAGACCGAGGAGGGGCGGATTCCGCTCGCGAGCGTCGTCGAGACCATGGCCAGCCATTCGGGGACGATGGTGTATCAGACGCTCCTCCGGCCGAAGTCGGACTGGACCCCCGCGGCCGAACAGCGCCGCGAGGCACTCCGGACGTTCCGTGACACCTACCGTGATCAGTTGAGTTCTGCCGTGTTCGGGTCGCCGGACCTTGACGACGAGGACGTTCGTCTCTCCGATACTGACGAAGCCCGGCGCGAGGAGATCGCTGCCCGGGAGACGGCCCATTGCTTCGAACTCACCGCTCGCGCGGTTGCAGTCTCTCAGGGTGCTACTTCCCAGTCACTCGATGCCAGTGCCCTTGAAACGGTGCTGTCGCCGGTCAGCGGGCAGCACCACAGGATTCGATCCCGTGTCTCAACCGACGAGAATGCACGCGCCGTCGCCGAAGCGATCCGGATGCGGACGGTTTCCCCGCACTCGGGGTCACTTCGGTCACGCCTGCCCGGCATGCGAACTCGGACCGACGCGATCGTCACCGACCCGAGCGAGGTCGGCAACTTCGCGCTTCTCGATGGCAGCAAGCTGACCACGGACGCGAGACGTGCCCTCGCTGGCCCCCCGACCGAACGCACGGCCATCCCGCGGCCGCCGGGCAGTGAACTCACGCCTTATCGGACGGAGGGGATGACGCTCGGCGTCCCGCTCTCGGAGAACGGGACTGCGAGTGCCTCGCCCGTTTCGTTGCCCCCGGAACTGCAGGCGTTACATCTCGCGTGGTTCGGCAAAACAGGGTCGGGAAAGAGCATCGCGCTGGTGAACGCCATACTCGACAATCACGCCGCCTCAGACGGGGCGACAATTCTGGTCGACCGGAAGGGAGACGGCATGCCCGAGACGTACATGCGAGCTCACAAGCGCCGCTACGGCTCGCTCGACGACGTGTATTACTTCGACTGTACGAAGCTCCTGCCCGCGATCTCGTTTTTCGACGTTCGGGATCAGCTGGCGGCGGGCATCAGCCGGACGACGGCGGTCGCCGACGTGGTCGACCACCACATCGAGGTCTTACAGGCGCTCATGGGTCGCGAACAGTTCGAGCGGGCGGTCCGCTCGCCCGACATCATCCGCTATCTCGTGAAGGCGCTGTTCGACCCGGTCCACGGCTCGGACGCGTACACGTACGACGACCTGCTGGCTGCCACGGACCGGATGCGAACCACGCGTGACCCGCCGACGGTGAGCGACCCGAACCTCGACGCGATGCTGGCTGGCGTCACCACGGGTGACCAGCGCTCCTACGACGCGGTCATGAAAGGTGTCTCGAACCGCATCGAGAAGGTCCCCGTCGACGACCGCCTGGCACAGCTGTTCAATCACGTCCCTCGCGGTGACGATCCCAGCTTCGACCTCCGGCGGCTGCTCGATGCGGACGTCGTCATCGTCTTCGACACCGGCGGACTCCGAACCGAGAGCCAGCGGGCGATCACGCTTGTGTTGCTCTCACAGCTCTTTACGGCGCTCAAGCGGCGGGACACGGAGGCACGCGGACACGACTTCGAACGGGTAGCGGATCTGGAAGGGAGGGACACCGATACGGACGGCGACGCGGATCTCTCACTCGTGAACCTCGTCGTCGAGGAAGCCGCGGGCGTCGCCACGACCGGCCTGATGGCCGACCTGCTGGCACAGTCCCGGAGCTTCGGCCTCTCGGTGACGCTTGCGATGCAGTTCCCCGGGCAGCTCCGAGAGCGCGACCCGCAGGCGTACGCCGAACTGCTGAACAACGTCTCGACGGTCGTCACGGGCAACGTCGCCGTCGACCGCGACCTGGCCGAACGGCTGGCGACTGCGGACATCGACGCCGCGGAGATGGGCACACGACTGCGAGCGGTCAGACGCGGCCAGTGGCTCGTGAGCCTGCCCGCGGCCTTCGGCGAACCCGAACCCCGGCCGTTTCTGGTGGAGTCGGTTCCGCTCCCGCCCGGTCATCCGGAGGGTGCGGATCCCTACTCGTCGGCAGACGAGCGAGCGTTCGAGGCGGCGCTCACCGTCGTCGAGAGCCGGACGAAACTTGAGTGTGGTATCGACGTTACCGGCCCGACTCGCAACGTGGCGACTGGGTCGGGGACTGAGTCCACCACAGCGACGGCTGGCGACCAGTCCACGGCGCGTGCTCCCGCCGACAGTCGGGTTGACGGTGCCGATACCGAGCCGCCGGTCGCCGCTCCGAGCAACTCGACGCTGCCGTACACGAAACGCTTCCCCGGCTGTCTCGAATACGACCGGGCGGCCCACGCCATCTGCTGTGGGGCCTGTGAACGGCGATACGACGCGACACTGGAGGGGCTCGTCTGGGCGGTCGAATGCTGTCACTCCCTGGATACCGTCGACCGTGACGACATCCCGATCCTCACCTCGAACGTGACGCTCACGCCCGGCGAACGAACCGACCGCGGCCTCACCGGCCGCAAACCGTACTTCTTGCAGGCGGTCTATGCTGCCCAACACGGCCAGTACGACGCCGATCTGGAGTACGACCTCGTCGCCGACAGCATGGTGCGACTGCAGGAGTACGTCGGCATCGACGACGAGGCAGTCCAGGAACTCATCGACGACGGCCTGCTCTCACAGGACGGCAACTACCCCCACCGGCTGTACACGGTCACGCCTGAGGGCAGAGACGCGATGGGCATCAGCCACCGTGAGGGGATCGCGTACGGCGACGGCAAGGGCGACCTGAGCGAGTCGAGCCTGCACGTCCTGATGGTCGAAGTCGGCCGGCGCTACATCGAGCAGGCGTTCGCCGAGGACGAGCACTCGGACGTGGTTGAGGCCGTCTCGTACTACGAGGTCGGCGAACACCGCCTCGACGCCGCGGGCATCGACGAGCACGGCAACGTGATCGTCACGCTCGAAGCCGAACGCATGAACAACGACCGGGCTCGGGCGGTCCCCGACGACTACGACAAGATGGCCACGCTGGCACCCGAGGAAGCCATCTGGATCGTCAGGAACCGCGACGCCGCCCACGATATCCTCGAGGCACTGAACGACCCGCTCGATGGCCCGCCACGCGTCGAGAAGACGTACTCCAGGAACAGCCCGCCACAGCGATTTACCATCGACACGCACGGATTGACCGATATTCACACGGTACAGTACGTCCGGGACTCGTTGCTGTCCAAGTAGAACTACTATCGCAATCTACAGGTGGTACGAGGCGAGTGCCTCGGGGCTTGACCCCGAGGGTGAAGCCGACAGTGGCCGACCAGCCGCCGGGTTGTCTCTCCCGGCCCACAGGCTCACGGTATCGAAACGTTTACTTCGAGCGGATCAGAATAAGTGTGTATGGATCAGACAGAGATGGAATGTTATCCGACTGTCCGTGACCGGGGACAGGTCACGATTCCCGAAGATGTGCGCGAACCGCTCGGTATCGAACCGGGCGACCGAATCAAACTCACTGTCGAACGACTGGACTAACTCGCATGGACGTAACGCTTCGCTGTCGTGCATATCCCGACGAGGAAACTGCCAGCGAAGCGTGGCGTCACATCGAAATCCCTCGGCAGATGCGGAACCACGCCATCCGCGACTACTACTCACACGACTATGGAAACCGGCCAACCGCCTACGACCAGCACCGCAAACTCACCGACTGGAAACAGCGGTGGCCGCTCTTTTCGGAAGTCTCGGCACACGCCGCTCAACAGACCGTTTCGGAGATTCACAAGAACGTCGAGACGCAGAAGGGGCGGCGGGAAAACGGCCACAAGACAGGGCAGTTGAAGTGGCAGGGAAGCGGCGAACGTCGGTCAGTCGCGTATCAGTCCGAAGGCTTCGACGTGAATCACACCACGGGCCAAGACGGATACGCAACACTCCGACTCTCGAAAATCGGGTACATCCCGATTCGAGCGCACCGAGAGCTTCCCGCGACAGAGAACATCAAGCGCGTCGTGTTGAAGAAGGAGCGAACCGGCGACTGGTTCGTTTGTCTCGTCACGGAACGCCCGGACGAGAACCTTCCGAAAAAGCCCGACCCCAGTACGCTCAACCCTGCCGACTGCGTGGGTGTAGACCTCGGGATTCTCTCGTACATCCACACCAGCGACGATACGGCGGTGGATATGCTCGACCTGTCCGACGAGTACGACCGCTACGGGCGCGAACAACGGAAACTCGACCGGAAAGAACACGGGTCGAACAACTGGGAGAAACAACGACAGACCGTCACCAGGGCGAAGCGGCAAGTCAAACGGAAAGTGCTGGACTATCAGCACAAACTTACGACGTGGCTGGTCCGAGAGTACGATTTGGTGGCCGTCGAGGATTTGGACGTAAAGCCGATGCTGGAAACCAGCCAGAACGCCAAGAACAAGCAGGACGCCGCATGGTCACGGTTTCTGGATCTCTTGGAGTACAAAGCCGACCTGCATGGGACTCACGTCGTTCGAGTCGAACCAGCCGGGACAACCAAGGAGTGTTCGGAGTGCGGTGTGGAAACGTCGAAACCACTCTGGATTCGAGAACATTCCTGTCCGGCGTGCGGTCACACCGAGGACAGGGACCTAAACGCGGCGAAGAACATCCTTTCTCGCGGTCGCTCACAGATAGGGGCGGGACGCTCCGAATCAACGCCTGTGCAGACTGCGCTCCCTACGGGAACCCGCTCGGTTCCTGCAAAGCGCGTCGTGGAAGCAGGAAGCCCCGAGGCTTGACCTCGGGGTGTGTTCACATCTCGAATGTTCTAGGCTCTTCTATTGCTGGGAAACCGATCGACTTCACGGGCCAGTTCCCCGATAGTCCCATCAGTCGAGCGAATGATCTCGTCGACACCGATGCGATCACCCTGCCTCTACCCAGAGTGGTCCGACCCAGGCGGTCCCGGGATAGCGACGGTCACTCGCCTGGCGAACCCGGACTGTGTAGACGTCGCCTTCGGGACCGGAGGCGTCGCCCCCATCCGTCCCCGTCAGTGATGTCTCGTCGGTCCACTCGGCAGCGGCGGTATATGCGTCGAGACCGGCATCGGCATCCGTTGTTCCCTCGAGTGTCCGCCACGGTTCGGTATTCTTGACCACGGTGATACGCTCGATCGGTTCCGTCCCGGCGACGTGCACCTCGACCGTTCGTGGTGTCTCACGCGAGTCGACCGTGATACCTTCGGACTGGCTTGCGACGTCGACGCCGTCGATGCGAAAGTCGACGAGTATCCGATGCGGTTGGGTTGTCGCGTAGACAGACCGGGAACGGAGTGCGTCGAAGATAGCGGATCGCGAGAGTTCGGGCGCGAGAAACGCCGTGAGGCCACCCGGGTAACTCTGTTCGTCCCAGACGCGCCAGATGTTGCCCCACCCGACGCCGTCCCTGCGCCACTCGTGTATCGACGGGAGGTGTGGCTCGGTGTGGATGAGCGAGTGGCCCGGGTGTGGACCGTGGTAGTCCGACCCGCCCACCATCCCGACGCGGTACCCTAGTTGATGCGCGTCCTGGACGTAGTGGCCGTCCTCTCCGATCTCGCCCTGTCCCATCGCGAGTGGGAACCGGTTGTTCTCGCCGCCAGGTTGTTCGCTGGACCCCCACTGGGAGTACACCTCGACTAGCGGAGCGAGCTCGTCGTCGTAGTCGACGGCCGCGAAGTCGAACGGATACATCGCCTCGGCGGGGTGATGCGGAATCGTCACGACGCCCGAATCGTGACCGTCGTCCCATTCCCGGAGTCGTGACCAGAGTTGCTCGTACGTCCGTGATTCCGAAGCGATGGAGTCGAACAGTTGAGCGTCCTCCGGGTCCTCGAAGTAGACGTTGATGTGGCCACCCTGGTTTGGCTGTTTGGTCCATTCGTAGCCGGGGAGCGAGACGAACTCATCCTCGTCCGTGAACTCCTGTGAACGCTCGAGGAGGCGGTCAAAGAAGCCCCCGTGCATCCGGGACCGCTGCCACGACGGCGGGATGAAAAACCCCATCGTGTCGTGGTCAGTGTAGGCCACGACGTCGAGGTCCATGACATCGCGTCCGTACCGATACCCCCACCCAAGGCTTCCCGTCCCGTCTGAGAGGCGCGAGTGGAGGTGAATATCACCCCAGTAGACCTGCTGGTCGTGGTCGGAATCGACGCGGATCGGGTTCGAGATGAACTGTTCGCCCGTCCGGTCGACGGTCAACGTGAGGTAGTGGATGCCCGGTGATGCAAACTGAATGCCGGTCTGTCGGACGACACCGTCGCTGGCATCGGCGAAGGAGAGCGTATCAGGATGCACCGCTTCCGGGTCAGTCGTCTCGAGCGTCACGGTCCCATCGAAGTCGCCGTACAGTCGCTCACACTGGTCCCAGACCTGGACAGTCACCGACAGCGATTCTCCCGGTTCGACGGTCGACGGGCAGATGGCGTGGAGACGGTCGAACTGCTGTCGCCGGTTGCGGAGAAGCGTTCGCGGTGACGGTGCATTCTTTGCAAACACCTTCACCGTCTCTTTCGCTTTCAGGAGCGGGCCGAACGATGGCATCACTGCCGGCGACCTGGCTCCCACGGACTCTTTGCGGACCCAGTCGGACGGCCATCGTCGAATGCAACGCGTGCCCGGGAGCCGGTATACCCATCGTCACACAGGAGTATGTCGGGGGAGACGACCGGGTCCGGCCCGTCCGATACTGACCCGGCGTCCGAAACTACAGTATCCATTCGACAGACAGCAATCGCCCGTGACTAATCAGGGTTTCGTCCAATGCTATCACGTCCCATGACCCATGTCAGTGGGCGTTCTCTGTCGGAGTACCCCAGAGAGGTTCGACACTGCCCCCCAGATACGCCGATCACGTGCGTTCGAGAAGTTTCGTCTCAGAGACTTCGTTGAAATGGGTGATTGTGACGGAGTCAGTCGTAATGTAGATGCTGTGTCCCCGACGACCCGTCCGAGGAATCCATTCTCGAATGCCGGATCGTGTACTGAAATTCGCTGTGGTCGGACCACCCATACGCCTGTTGCGATTTCAGTCCCTCTCGCTCGCTGTTGCGGAACGTGAGCGAATCCTCTGCGTTCTAACTTGAATTGCAACAGGCCCAACCATCGTTTCGATTGCGTCCCTTACCGGCGGCTGATCACCCGTCGGAGGACGTTCCACACTCGTGACTGGCGTCGTCCGCTCGACTGGTCGGCTTCGAGTTCGTCACACCGGTCGCGTGCGGCCTGTCGCTCCCTCGCGAGCCGTTCGTTCTGCCGTTCGAGTTCGGTGAGACGTGCTTCTAATTCCGCTATCGTTTCCAGATGCGCTGCGTTTCGTTCCTGGAGGTCGATGAGTGACGCCTCCCCCGCGGTCACATCACCGCCGATACCACTGGACTCGTCCGGTGGCTCACTGGCGTTCGTCGAATCGGGTTGGGGCTCCGACTCAGACTGGGATCGACGAGCGTCTGTCTCCGCTCTCTCGCCTTGGGTCCCCGACTTCTGCCGTCCTGCCGGCTGGTAGTACTCGCTGGTGCCCGAGATCGCGCGTTCGACGGTCTTCTCGCCGTAGGTCGACCCGTCGCTGAAGTGCACGTCGTCCCACTTCGTACGGTGCAGTCCAGAACTCGTGAACAGGCGGTTCATCCGGGTCGCGTCCCCACCGGTCCAGAAGGCAAGCAACGAACACAGCGCCATGTCGGCCTCGGAGTGGCTGTCGTAGCCGCTCGTGTCGCCGCGCCACAGTCGATCGAACTTCGCGCCGTTTTTCGCCGCCTGAGCCCGTTCAAGCAGGGCCGCATCGGAGAGAGTCACTGCTGTCGATGGCTGTGGCTGTGCTGGTGACGTCGACTCGGGGTCGACGTTTGTCTCTTCGTCATCGGGCGCGATATGGTCCGTGTACACCGCCTCGAGTTCGCCGTCTCGCGCCTCGATGGATTCGGGCGTCCCCGCGACGTGGTCGCCGGTGACGGTGAAAAACCGTGCATCCTCGTATATCTCGACGCCCCCGCGTCGGTTTCGCTCCCCCGGGAGCGTCCCCCGGAGGAGGACGTGATACCCCGTTCCGGAGGGGCTGACTTCGGTGTAGGACGCAAGCGTCGAAATCACGGTCTTTGCCCACGCCTCGGGCCGACCGGTGTCGGAGTCACGACAGCTATCGAGGTCGACGCCGACGAACGGGTCAGCGTCGGTGAACACGAATCCCAGGCCGTCTGCGATATCGGTTTCGAGGGCTGTCCGTGCGCTCTGGTATGTCCCCCAGGTTTCGGGGTCAGTTGCCGAGGCGTACTGGCCGGTCGCGGGATCGATCGGAATCTTGGTCTCGGTGCCGTCGCGGGGCTGTGTACGCCAGCAGAGCCACTGGTCTCGGTCTCGCAGCACTTCGGGAATCGGTTCGGACGGGGAGGCTGGCTGTGTCGAGGTCATTGTCGGTGGGCACACTCGCCCGTCGGGTGGGCGACAAACTGGCTTCTCCATCGACGCCTTCCTGCTGATCTAGTCACGATCGTGGGGGTGTACATCGAGGCGATACGGGTCGATTCGCGCGGTGGCGCTTGACTGTTTCTACACCCCGCTTCTGTGGCGATAGCGCGGTTGTACGGGCCGTATCAGCTGTCTAGCGTTCGCTCCATCGATGTACATCTCCAGTATTCTCCGGACAGAAGCCCGCTGTAGGGTGATCGTATGGACTGGGTCGGGTTTGCGTTCGTCTGTCCGATACTGGACGGGATCCAGCCATCCTGAACCGCGCTGAGACGCCCCTACACTGCCAGTTTCAGGACCCGACCGTTTGTTATCTCGGGATTAGACAGGTTCGAGAGCGGATCCGAAATCGCCAGACAGAATCAGATTGTACAAGGTTCGAGTGCCGCCAGCTGGGGGTACCTCTCCAGATTAGTACATTTCGGGGGATCGGCGGTGATCCGCTATTCGGACGACAGGGTGGCGAGTGAGACCGTTTTCGGCTGTGTTGGACGTGCTGTCGGTTCGAATGACATATGGGAGAATCTGCGGATATCGGCCGTCTCAGGCCGATCGTACGGTGCATATTCGGTTTTTGGGGTGCTGTGTGTTGGTGCTATCGTTCGATAGTAACTGCGTGCTCTGATCGTCGTCTCCTATTCGAAGAGTGAGGTGCTGTTTCGGCGAATTTAGGGCGTTTCGCGGTTCGCGATCGATTTTGCAATCTGGCCGAGTTGGGATGCGAATACAGTCGAGTACACGGGGTGAGGCGTTAGATTAGTGCGGATGAGCAGGTTCTGTGTACGATACACACCGCGTCCGCACCTGACCTCGTACTCGGTAACGCCAGCCTGTCCGCAGCACGGACTTGCGTTGCCGATATCGCCACCCAACCACTTCCACCCCGGTACCCGGAGCTATATGCCGGATGCCGGCGTATCCATCCGTACACACGGACAAGCGACGCTTTCGGTGATCCCCGATGAACACGAACACGGATTCGCTCGGCGACTGCCCGCGCTGCGAAACGACGCTGACCAGCCGGCACGTCCTCGTGGAGTACGAGACCGCCGCCGAAACGCGTCACTACGCCGAGTGCCCGCAGTGTCGGGATGTTGTCCGGCCACAGACGGGGTAACGGACGTGCCTACCTTCGATGTCGACCGCGATCGGATCAACCTGTTTCACGTCGGTCCCGAGTACATCTTTTCGGAGTACTTCGAGGGGGACGAACTCTTCAGCGACCTCGAACCGTACTACGACGCTGACGAGTATCGATTCGCCGTGCCCGAGGCGGACATCGACGATGTCACGTCCCGACTCGAGGACGCCTACTACGACCCGGTCCTCGTCGAGGACCTCGAACCATACTGCGTCGTGAAGGAGAAGTACACGAAACACGCGGACATCCTCCGGGAGTCGGTCGCAACCTGGGAGCGGCGCGGGAACCTGTTTTTCCTGCTTCCGGACGAACTCACGGTGAAGGAAGCGCTCGAAGACGGTGCCACACTGCTCGCAGACACGGAGTACGTCGTCGGACTGTAACTGTGCTGATGAGCTGACACGCGAAGAGTTCCCTGTACGCACTGCTACCAGTCGTCGCCGATGCGTTCCGATGGATTCGATTCCTCGCTCGTTTACCCGGCTGAACGGCGCTAGAACGGCTTTACTCGGTGCGGACCGTACCCAGTCCAATGCCGATCAGGCCGAACGTCGTCGAACGACTGGTCTTGCTCCGCCTCAACCGGGGCCCGGCACCGATGCTCGACCTGTTCGGCGCGGCGGCCTTCGAATCGGTGTCCCTCGCGCTGGACCTGAACCGCTTCGAAGCGCTCGCGGCCGCCGAGGGTCCACTCGCCGCCGAAGCCCTCGCCGACCGCATCGACGCCCACCCCGAGGGGACCACGGTACTGTGTGAGTTCCTGGTGGCCGAAGGATATCTGGCCACAGCGGGTGATGGCTACCGGCTCACCGGGATGACCGAAAAGTGGCTCCTCGACGACGTCAGGACGAACATGGGTCCGTGGCTCGCCTTCTGGAACGAACTCGTCTTCCCGTTCTGGGAGCGCGAACTCGAACCCGCGGTCAGAACCGGCGAGCCCAGCCTGTCGATCTACGACTGGTTCGACGAGGAACCGGGTCGCTGGGCGGTCGCACAGGCGGGGTTCCGGGCGAGCGCGTCCCTGCTCGTCGAGGACGTAACGGAGGCGGTAACCGTTCCCGACGGGGCGACGCGGGTCCTCGATGTCGGGGGTGGCCACGGGCTGTACGCGATGGAGCACTGCCGACGCCATCCGGTGCTCTCGGCGACGATATGCGACCTGCAGGGGGCCGTCGATGCCGTCCGCGACGAGATCCCCGCGGATATCTCGGACCGCGTTCGGACGCGAGTGGGGGACTACCGAACCGACGACCTCGGTGACGGCTACGACCTCGCGCTGGTGTTCATTTTCATTCACGGGATGGCGATGAACGTTCCCCATATTCCCGGTTCGATATCCGATCGCTTCGGGGTGAACATCCGCGCTCTCCTACCCTGCCCGCCGGTGGAGCCACGCGGCACAGACGAGCGCGACGAGTCCGCTCACGGCGGCGACGGCGAACGCGACGCGATAGCCAAGCAGCGTGTACACGCGACTGCCAGCGACCGTCTCGCCCGTCCAGAAGACGTCAAGTGTCCATCCCATGACGCCCGGTAGGACGGCCGCGCCGAGGAAGCTCATCCCGTTTATCGTCCCCGTCGCGGTCCCGGACCGCGCCGCCGTGTGGCGCTCCTTGATCACGGTGTAGGAGAGCGTGAACCCGCCCAGCAGGAACATGACGGCGAAAAAGACCACGCCGACGTACCACAGCGGCGGCGTCCCGAGGACGACGATGCTCGTGTACGCGACGAAGTAGATCACGGCGGCGACGAGGATGATCCCGGTTCGCTCCTCCAGTCGGTCGGAGAGCCATCCGAGGATCGGCGACCCGAAGACGAGGCCGGCGTTGCCGACGAGCGTGTACAGCGACGCCGTCTGGACGGACACGTCGTAGGCCTGGACGACGTAGGGGACGCCCCACAGGCCCATGACGGTGAAGTTCATCCCCGCGGCGAAAAACAGCATCGCGCCCATGATCCAGGTGTCCCGTCTGTCGAACACCGCTTTGACGCCCTCAAACACCTCCGAGAAGGTCTGCTCGGCGGACTCGGGCGTTCCCTCGACGGCCGATAGCCCGGCGTCGGACGGCGTGTCCCGCACGAGGACAAACACCGCCGCGGTGAGCGCGAACCCGGTCACACCGACGCCCAGTAGTCCGTCGCGCCAGCCGACGGCCGCGACGAGGATGGCCAGCGGCGTCGCCGCGAGAAGCCCGCCGACCGCCGACGCCGAGAGCGTCAGCCCAGTCACGGTCGCGAACTCGTCGCGCCGGTACCAGTTCGCGCAGTAGCGCAGCGTCGCGATGTAGATGACGCCGCCGCCGAGTCCGATGAGCAAGCGGGCGAGAAATCCGGTGGCGTACGTGCCGGCGAACGAGAACCAGACGACGCCAAGCCCCATCACGGCCGAGCCGACCGTCGCGACACGACGCGTGCCCCATCGGTCGGCGAGGATCCCTGCAAACAGCTGCATCGGCGCGTAAACGTAGAAGAACGCCGAGTGGAGCAACCCGAGCTCCGCGCCCGTGGTGTCGAACACCCGGCTGAGGGTGTCCGCGAGGACGGCCGTCGAGACGCGGTGGAAGTTGACGAGGACGAACGCGCCGGCGAGCGCCGCCCAGCCGATCCACCGGCGCTTGGTCGGGTCGCTCCAGATGCCACGGACCATGTTATCGCGATTCATAATCACACTGTCGAATATAGATATCGGACAACTGGCGGGCCCCACCGCCCCCGACCGTGGAGTCCCTGCCTGTCGGCGGGTTGCTCTCGACCGTCGAACCGGCGGTATGCACCTCGTCACGACTGCCGCTATCGGGTCACAGCGGAGGTCTCTCGAAGAAATCCCCTTCTCCGCTCGGTGTTAGCTCGACGAGCTAGCCGGGGGCCGTCACCCGAGGAGGTATCGGGTCCAGGGGTACCGTTCGACCAGCGGCTGTCCGCCGACCTCGTACTGTTCGATGTACTGGTCGAGGCCGAGGATCCGGCCGGCACCGAACGCGGCGACGGCGAGGAACACGAGCATGTACGCGAAGTCCCCGTTGATGTACCCGTGAGAGATCTCCCAGTTCCCGAGGTAGAACAGCAACATCATGAACGCGCCCCAGAACGCCGCCAGTCGGGTCAGCGCGCCCACGAGCAGGCCGAGGCCGATGAGTATCTCCCCCCACGGGACGGCGACGTTGACGAAGTCCACGAACCACGGCGTGTTCCCCATCGACACGAAGAGGTCGGCGACGGGGCTGTTGTTGGCCGGCGGCGCGTTCTGCAGGTAACCGGCCGCACCGAAACTCCCGGACAGCACCTTGTCGAACCCGCTCTGGAAGAACGCCAGCCCCATCATGAGACGGAGCGCGAGGATGAACCACACGCTCAGCGTGTGGAGCTTCCCTTCCGCCGTGAACCCCGCAACGGTGCTCCGTATCGTCACTTCTCGTGTGCTCATGGTTCACCCATCGATGTCACATGGTAAATAGTATCCCCCTATCTGGCAGGTCGACCCTGTGGTCCCCAGCAGTGCGTTCTGTCCGGGGTCGGCGGGTTCGACTCCGACGGCGACCACCACGGACACCGCGACTGGACGGCGCTCGCGCTCGCCGGCCTCGCGCTGACGTGTATCGCCGCCGGTGCCGGGATCGCGCTGGTGTAGGCGACGCCCACTGCCCCGCGTCCGACCCGTCTCGGATACCCCTCACGTGTGTCGAGCAGGTGCCCCGGAGTGTCTATCAGCGCCGCGAATCGCTTCGCTGCCGGTCGGGGCACTCGACGGCGCGCGCCACCGCAGTCGCTCGGCGGTAAAAGAAGCGCTAACACTCCGGGACCGGCTCGAACTGGAACCCCGTCGTTCCTGCTTCGTGAAGCGTGTACTCGATCCCGACACAGGGTTCACTAATATCGAGATCGGCGAACTCCGACGGATGAAGGTGCGCCACCTGGGTGCCGGTGTCGATGTCGACCGAGTAGCGTCCCCGGGTTTCTACCGGATCGTCGACTCGGACCGTCGCCTGGTCGGCTGTCGTCCCGAGCCGGTAGGTCTCTCCGAACACCTCCTCGTCGTTTCGTTCGATGGCCACGTCGAGGGTGTGGGGTTCGTCTCGGTTGTTCCGGAGACGCAGCCAGGCGATCGTCTTTTTCGGTGGCCCGATGCGTCCGAGACACCCACTCGTAAGGGTGGCCACGCAGAGACCGAGCCAGATTCGCCGCCGCATATGCGATCGGGCTTCCCGTAGACGTAAAAACGACAGGAAGATTAAAACTATAGTTTGTGCTACGCTCCCTCCACGTAGCAGAACCACAATCTCGCCATCGGCGTCCCCCTTCGGGATGGGAATACACTCGACCGTACATCTCTCGGCGTGTTCGACGAGTGTCTGGCCGGTCCGGTGTTCAGTAGCGATTCAGTACTACAGGTCGGCCCCGGCGAAGCGGTAGTATCCGACGGCAAACGGCACGACGAGCCACGCTGCGAGGATCACGATACCGACCTCCGGGGAGAGGTAAAACGGGTCAGCGCCAGCGGCCGTGACATCGACGCCAGCGTCGGCCCCCACGGGCTCGGTTCCGACCCCGCCCGTCAGGTCGGGCAACAGCGCGGTGACCGTCGAAAAGTACGCCGAAGAGGGAGATACCTGCATCACTGGGTACATCCAGTCTGGGAGTTCCGTGGGGAGAGTAAACCCCTCGACGACGTACACTACCCCCATCGGAACGACGTCCCAGAACAGCTCGAACACGACGAAAAAGCCGAGCGCGAGGGTCGTCGCACGCGAGGTCGACCCGGTCGTCGCCGAGAGGCCGACCATGATCCCGGCGTAGACGGCGACGAAGACCAGCGTAACGAGAACGAACACGGTCGCACTGACGGCGTCGACGCTCCCGAGCAGCGCAGCCCCGACCCCGAGCCCGACGACGAGGCCGACACCTAGGCCGAACATCAGCACCGTCGCGCGCCCGAGAACCTTCCCGGCGAAGACGTTTGCCCGGTCGGTCGGCAGGGAGAGCAGCAGTTTGATGCTCCCGAGCTCACGCTCGCCTGCGAGGGACTTGTAACAGACCACGATCGCGGCGATGGGAACGAACAGCCCCGTGATCCCGACGGTGAACAGCAGGAGTCCGTCGAACGTTGCGCCGCCCGACCCGCCGAAGAGCTCCGGAACCTCGACGTACGCGTACGTCGAAACGACCGAGAGCATGACGAACGTGCCGACGAGCGCCCAGAGGGCCCGCGACTGCACGGCGTCCCGGAAGTCCTTCTTCGCGACGACCAGCCAGGTCATGTCCGGACCTCCTGTTCGTCGTTGGTGTAGCGACCGAACAGGTCTTCGAGCGACGACTCGACAACTGAGAAGTCCTGAACGGGCGAAACGTCGGCATCGATCGCGTGTAGAACGGCGAACTTCGAGACGCCGTCGACGGTAACACGGAGCCTGTCACCGTCGATGGAGACGCTCCCGACCCCGTCGAGGGAAGCGACTTGCTCGACGACGGCCTCGCTGTGGTCGGCCACGTAGACGAACAGTGTTTCACCCGTCTCGGTCGAATCACGGAGGCCGTCGATCGTGTCGACGGCGACGAGCTGGCCGCGGTCGATGATAGCGACGCGGTCACACACCGCTTCGACCTGTTCCATCACGTGGCTGGAGAAGAACACCGTCGTTCCGCGACTGTTCTCCTCGCGGATGATCTCGCGCATCTCCCGTGCGCCGTTGGGGTCCAGCCCGGTCGACGGCTCGTCGAGCACCAGCAGGTCGGGGTCGCCGGTCAGCGCCATCGCGAGCACGAGCCGCTGACGCATGCCCTTCGAGTAGCCGCCGGCCTTCCGGTCCGCAGCGTCGGCGATCCGAACCCGCTCGAGGAGCGCCGAGAGGTCCTCGTCCACCCCCTTCAACTCGCGCACGAACTCCAGGTGTTGACGGCCCGTGAGGCGGTCGTACACGTGGTAGGCGTCAGGGAGGACGCCGGTCCGTCGGCGGACCGCCCGGCCGTCCGCCTGTGCGTCGTGGCCGAGGACGCGTACGCTCCCGTCGGTGGGGCGGATGAAGTCCAGCAGGATGTCGATCGTCGTCGACTTCCCCGCGCCGTTCGGGCCGAGGAAGCCGAATATCTCGCCGTCCTCCACGCGGAGGTCCAGCCCATCGACGGCGCGGACGTCGCCGAACCGCTTCGTCAACCCCTCGATCTCAATCGCCGCCATAGAGGGCACCTCGATAGCTCTCGGGGTCGGTCCAGCCGACTGTCGCAGTGGCGTCTCCCATAGCCTGCGTTGTGCATCCGCCGAGATAAGTATTGTTGTCTGATTGATATTTTGACAACGAGGCAACTCAAAGATGTTTGAGAGAGCAGTCCGTCAGATCGGATTCGGTCGGCAGGTATCGCTGTCGGGGTCTACCTCTCGCGGTGGGACCGCTACTCGGCAGTACGGAGCACAGGTGCGCTCCCGTTGGCCCCGTCGATAGAGAATCGCAGAGTGATATCGTCCAGCGTGACGGTGACTTCGAGTTCGATCGGGTCCGAAGCGACAGTTTCGGTCGTTATCACGTCGCCGACCGTGTACTCCCAGAGTTCCCACAGTGGGGTCGTCGGGAGCGCGACTCCCGCGTCCCAGAACGCCCCCATCGCTGCCGGGTGGAACGCGACCGCCGCCTCGACCGGGATGTGGACCGTGAACCAGCACTGCGGGCAGGCGCTCGTGTACGTATGAAGGGTTTTGTCACCGCGTTCGTGCGTCTCGATCCCCGTCTCGACGGGCCCGAAACACTCCGGGCAGACGTTTCCTCGAACCTGGACGTAGGTGCCCCAGATACGGTGGCCGAAGCTGTCGACGATCTCCCCCGGACTGCGGTTTCGTGCCTGACTCCGCGGGAAGTAGTCGGTGATCAGCGTCGAGTCACACGCAGTGCAACGGATCGTGAACTGTTCGGATTCGAGCGTCGCGACCAGTGAGGCCGCCTCGCAGAGTACGCAGACGCCGTCGACCTCCTGCCTCTCGAAGCTCGGCGAACTCTCGTACACGCCCGAGCGGACCGCACGCACGATCTTCCGACCGCTGTACGTCAGCTGGTACCCCTCGGGCGTCTCGGTGACGAACTGGCCGACGAGCTTCCGGAGGTGGTAGGAGAACTGCGAGGTGCTCCCGATGTCGACCGCTTCGTAGAGTTCGGTAAACGATCGCGTCAGCCACTGCTCCCGCTGTGTCCGTTCGGCCTCGGCCAGAGTGAGGAGTATCTGGAGCCGGTTGTCGTTCCCGAGTGACCCGAGCGCGGCACCGATATCGGTATCGGCTCCGAGTTGATCGTCTGTTAAACCCATCTCGATCCCTCGTAGGATCCCGTCCGAGAAGAAGGGGACGGGCACGGTGCAGGGGCCCCCGGCATTGCAGCCGCTGCATCCCGCGTGGTTCGGCAAGACCGGGCCCGGCGAGCATCGCGATGGGCCCACAGGCGTTGCTATGGCTCACTCGACTGTCCGAGCCGTCCGCAGGCTATGGTTTTCGATCCCGGAGCACAGCACGCGGGCATCGGTCGCACCCGTCGGTCGCCGGCGCACTGGTCACTTCAGGAACCCCGAGAACACGCGGGACTCGATGGCCCGGAGGTGGTCGCCCACGGTGCTCGACGTGATCCCGAGTTCGTCTGCGATGTCCCCGTGGGTCGCCTTCCGGGGGTTCTCGTAGTATCCGGCCCGGAGCGCGGCCTCAAGTACCGTCCGCTGGCGGTCGGTCAGTCCCGCAAAGACCCCCTCCGCGTCGGGAGCGTAGGACCCGGTCGACACCAGCTCGATATCGACTGACTCGGGCAGGTCGAACGGCCCGCCGGCGAAGTCCGTCTCGCGGCCGATCATCGTGACCCGCTGGCCGCCGTCGTCCGTGTACTCGATCGGCATGTCGACGACGAACTCCGCGGTCCGCTGCTGGTCCAGTAGCTCGGACAGAAGCGGCGTCGCGTCGACGCGGCTGTAGCAGTACCCCGACGAGTCGCCCGATACGGCGTACTCGTACACGGCCGGTGACGACTCGGCGATGTCGTGATAGCGGGCCAGGTCCCCCTCCACCTCGGCGAGCATGGCGACGGTCCCGTCCGCCAGTTCCTCGAACGCGTGGATCGCCTGCCGTTCGAGCGCGGAGGACTCGGCGAGCTGTTGCTCGACCGGATGCAGTGCCTCCGGGTCGGGGTACAGCACGACGGTGACGTACCGCATTGCCCACGACCTGCGCGGGGACGGATATAAATCCATCCCGAATACGGGCGGCCAGCACTAACCCGCCGTCGACCGAACACCGACGCATGAGCGACGCGTCGACGCTCCCGTCACCCGAGGGCCTCCCGGTGCTCGGGCACGGCATGGCGTTCTCACGCAACCCCGTCGAGGCGATGGAGCGATGGGCGGCCCACGGCGACATCGTCCGGCTACAGTTCGTGGGCGAACCGATGTACATGGTGACCGGTCCCGAACACATCGAGCGGATCCTCGTCGACGAGCAGGAGGCGTTCACCATCGGCCCACGACAGCGGACGACGTTCCAGGGGGTCGAGGACGACGCGATGACGACGGCGACGGGCGACCGGTGGAAGCGCCTGCGCCGCGCGGCCCACCCCGCGTTCACTCGCGACCGGATCCACCAGTACGGCGACCGCATGGCGGCCGTGACCGCCCGGTTCGTCGACGAGTGGGCCGACGGCGAGGCGGTCGACCTGCACGACGAGATGCGGCGGCTGACCGTGCAAATCCTCGGCGAGACGCTGCTTGACGCGGACCTGCGCGGTCGGGAGGACGTGGTCATGGACGCGGCCGACGCGCTCGTCGCCCGGACGAACTTCCGGCGGCCCGGCCTGCTGCTTCCGGACTGGGTGCCGACCCCCACCGACTACCGCTTCCGTCGCGCCGTCGAGCGGCTCGACGCGTTCGTCGACGACCTCCTCGCCGAGCGGCGGGCGTCGGCCCCCGAGCGCGAGGACGTGTGCTCGGTCCTGCTCGACGCGCACCAGCGGGGCGACCTGTCGATGGACGAGGTCCGGGAGAACGTCGTCGCGTTCCTGCTGGCGGGCCACGAGTCGCCCGCTGGCGCGCTCACCCGGGTCTGGTACCTGCTCGACGACCACCCCGACGCGGCCGCCGCGGTCCGCCGGGAGGCCGAGCGCGTGGTCGACGGCGGCCGGCCGACTGCGGCGGACGCCGACGACCTCGAACGCACGCGCCACGCCGTACAGGAGGCCCTCCGGCTGTACCCCCCAACGACCGGCGTGAACCGGCAGGCGACCGAGCCGGTGACGGTCGGCGGCCACGAGTTCGACGCCGGCGCGCAGTTCATGATCCCACAGTGGGTCCCCCACCGAGACGAGCGCTACTGGGACGACCCCGAGACGTTCGACCCGTCCCGGTGGACGCGCGACGCCGACCGCCCGGAGTACGCCTACTTCCCGTTCAGCGGCGGCCCGCGGCGTTGCATCGGCGCGGACTTCGCCCGGCAGGAACTGACGCTCGCGCTGGCGACGATGGCCGGCCGCGTCGAGCTGGACGTGACGGCGTCCGGCCCGCTGACGTTCGTCCCCTCGGTCCAGCTCCGGCCCGAACCGGACATCACCGCGACCGTCCGTCGGTGAGGCGGCTGGACGTGGTAGCCGCTCGCGTCGCCCGCGGCGACCGCCGGCGCTGTTTCTCTTTCGGAAACACTGCTGTACCGCTCTTGTATTCCCGGGCCCATCTCGGGGTATGGACGACTCCGCGGACGCGCGGCCGTGTGGTGTCGGCATCAGAGGCGTCGCGATGACGATCGACTCGGCGGTGTGGCTGCTCCTGTTCGTCGTCGCCGTGTCGGCCGTCGGCGCGCTCACCGGGCAGATGGAGACCACCGCGACCGGCGTCGAGACGGACCTCAGCGGACCTCCCGCGGCGCTGGGGCTGCTCCTCTGGCTCGGGCTGTCGGTCGGCTACCACACGCTGTTCGAGTGGCGCTTCGGGAAGACCGCCGGCAAACACCTCGTGGGGATCCGCGTCACCGGCGACGACGGGTCGCCGCCGTCGTTGCGGGCGGCGTCCGTTCGGAACGTCCTCCGGATCGTCGACTGGCTCCCGCTGTTCTACGCCGTCGGTATCGCGGCGCTGCTGACCTCCGACCGACATCGGCGGCTCGGCGACCGACTGGGGGAGACGCTCGTCGTGCGAGTGTAGCTACGGACGTGGCTTCGTCCCGGAAGGTCGGTGGTAGACTCCAGCACCGCTGCCCCGGTTTTCGGGACCCGAGCGACCGGCCGACCGTCCGCTCGGGGCTGGCGTTCACCCGGGCGAACGGCTACCCGTCCCCGCTCGCCGACCCGTCGTCCGACCCCTGTACGACCAGTTCGACCCCATCCCCGCTGAACTCGACCACGATCTCCTCACACACCGCCCAGTACTCGGCGTGGTGGTGGCCGTTCGAGTCGTACACCGTCGCCGAGTCCACGAGCCCGGCCCCTTCGAGCCGGTCGAGATGGCGGTACGCGGTCACCCGCGACACGTCGGCCAGTTCGACGACCTCCCGGGCGCTTCGCGGCTGGTCCGCAACCGCCTCCAGCACCCGGCGGGTCGTCCCGTCGCCGAGCAGCGACAGGAGATCCGCCGGATCCGCTCCGTCCGTCGTCGCTGCTCCGTCCGCGTCCTCGTCGTTCGCCGTCTCGTCGTCCGGTGACCGATCGATGGAGGGCTGATGCGTAGTCATCTGCTGTGTCCGACGGTCGTACGTTACACTGGGGAGTATCTGTACTCTATCGAGATACTCTCTACACAACCCGAACTACTATAGTATCAGTACTATCTATACTATCGACAATGGCGACCGAGTCCGCCCTCCACTCGATCGACGAGGTCCACATCGCACCGCTTGGCTACGAGTTCGACCGGATCAAGGTCCCCGTCCTCGAATACGGCGCTGACGTGCTGTACCTGCTCGGCGACCGGGAACTGCACCGCACGTCGTACCACGAACGCCTCGAAGCGGAACTCACCGACTGCGGCGTCACCGTCCACCGTGATAAGGTCGACCTGGACGACGTGTACGACGTGCTGGGGAAGATCACCACCATCGTCGACGGGTACGACGACGACATCGTCAGGGTCAACGTGTCGAGCGGCCCGAAGCTGACGGCGGTGGGTGCCGCGCTCGCCTGCATGGCGACCGACGCGAGCGGCTACCACGTCCACCCCGAGTCGCGGTCGCATCCGATCGCGGAGACGCCCCGCACCGAGGGCATGGAAGTCGCCGAGCCGCTCCCCTCCTACCCGCTGGAGACGCCGACGGCCGACCAGGTGCTGGTGCTCGACTACGTCGACCGCGAGAGCGACGAGACGTACACGCCGAAGAAGAGCGACCTGATCGCCTTCGCCGAGGACCACGACCTCGAGTTCATGCGCCGGGCCGACCCGGCAAACGAGAAGGCGAAGTTCGCGCTGCTGAACAACCGGATCGTCGACCCGCTCGTCGAGCAGGGGTACGTCCGGATCGAGTCCGTCGGCCGGACGAAGCAGGTAACGCTGACCGACACTGGTCGGAAGGCGCTGCGCGCGTTCCGGCACAAACTCTGAGTACGTCCGGAAGCCCAGGTAGGCTACGCTCCCTCAGCCGCCGAGGTAGCCCCCGATGGCTCCGAACCCGGCCGAGAACAGCAGTCCCCACAGCACCAGCGAGAGGCCGAGTTCCGGTCCAATGCTCACCCCGGCCTCCTCGACGGTGAACGCGACCGTTCCGGCGGCGAGCACCGGCACGTAGCCGACGGCGACGCTCGCCCCCGCGACCGCGTTCGCCTCGTCGGAGAGCGGTTCCTGCACCCGTCTCGCGACCGCGAACCCTGCGAGGAACAGGATGACGGCCGGGATGGCGTTGAACACGAGCGGGTCGAGCTGGGGGATCTCCTCCAGGTAGTTTATCGAGGTCGACCCGACCGACGTCGTGATGTCGACCTTGTGGGCGTTGTAGAACGGCCAGCCCAGGGCGACCGGATCGTCCGGCAGCACCGAGTCGACGGTCCCGCCGGTGATCTCGTCGATGCGGTAGAAGAAGTAGACGACGGTCACGACGAACGCGGCGACGAAGCCGATGACGCCGTAGATAAGCCCCCCGACGGGCCGGAATCCGTCTGTGGGAGACTGCGTCGTCTGTCCCGCCTGTCTCGCCTGCCCCGTCTGTCTCGGCTGTTGTTGTTGTCCTCGTGAGGACATACAGCTGTCCTGACAGCGTGCCGGCATAAAACCTCGCGAGGAAGCAATATCTCAAATGAAACGTTGGTCGTACAACACCCAGGACTCACCTGGTCTCCGGATCGGGGAGAACGTGAATCGAACTCCCCAGATACTTCGAGAGGGCGTCGTCGACGGTGTCAGCGTTGAACTCGTCGAGCGACGCCCCGACCTCGTCCCGGAGCGCGTCCAGATACGCCTCGTCGGTCCGCAACTCGCTGAACGAGACCTCGGCGACCGTGACGCCGAGGGCGTCTTCGGTCAGGGCGCGGAAGTGTTCGGGGTCGCTCAGTTCGCCGCGCCAGAGGTTGTCCCGGAAGAACAGCCAGCCGTCATCGCCGGGCGGCGCGGCCTCGCGGGACAGGGTCGTCTCGAACGTCGCCGGGTCGACCGTCGTCCCGGGCGGCGACGGGTCGAGGCGAAACGCGACGCGGAACACGTATCGGGCGGTCCCGACGTGACCGGACATAGTCGGCGGTACGCTCGCTCCGATGAAAAGCGCTCGTCCGGCCACAATGGTTATCTATCCGATCCGAGTTGGGTGTGAACGGACAGCAATGGTCGATCTCCCCGGCATCCTCGCGACCGTGTTCGGCGACCGCTCCGCGACCGTCAGGGAGTGTCGCCGCTGTGGGGCCACGGCGGCGGCCGACGAGGACGTCTGCTCGAACTGCGACGCCGGGGAGATCGTCGAATACAGGCTCGACTCGTGACGGCCCCCGATCTGCGATCGCTTATAACCCTTTGGCAGGCTTGCGCCGCCTGATACCGGTCTGCTCGATTCATTACCGTTTGGTTGTTCGTGGGTGGTATGGCAGCCATCGAAGCGACCGACGTGTCGAAACGGTACGGCAGCGTGCACGCGCTGGACCGAGTCAACCTGACCGTCGAGGAGGGGGAGACGTTCGGCTTCCTCGGACCGAACGGGGCCGGCAAGTCGACGTTTCTCAACACGCTGCTCGATTTCATCAAGCCGACGGCCGGGTCGGTCGAGATATTCGGCCACGACTGCCAGACCGAGACCGTCGCGGTCCGCGAACGGGTCGGCGTCCTCCCGGAGGGCTACTCGGTGTTCGACCGGCTGACGGGCCGCCAGCACATCGAGTACGCCATCGAGTCGAAGGACAGCGACGCCGACCCGATGGACATCCTCGACCGCGTCGGGCTCAGTCCCGAGGCCGACCGCAAGGCCGGGGGCTACTCCAAGGGGATGGCACAGCGACTGGTGTTCGGGATGGCGCTCGCCGGCGAACCGGACCTCCTGTTGCTGGACGAGCCGACGACGGGGCTGGACCCGAACGGCGCGAAGGAGATGCGCGAGATCCTCCGCGAGGAGAACGAGCGCGGGGCGACGATCTTCTTCTCGTCGCACATCCTCGAACAGGTCGAGGCGGTCTGTGACCGCGTCGGGATCCTGCAGGGGGGCCAGCTCGTCGCCGTCGACACGATAGAGGGACTCCGGAGTTCGCTCGGTGGCGGCACCAAGCTCGTCATCACGCCGGACGAACTCCGCGACGGGACCGTCGAGACTATCCGGGCGGTCGAGGGCGTCGAGACGGCCGTCGCCGAGGAGGGGCCGACCATCGAGGTGACCTGCACGAACGACGCGAAGATGGACATCCTCGTCGAACTGCGCAACGCGGGCGTCGATATCATCAACTTTCGGACCGAGGAGGCGTCGCTCGAGGACATGTTCGTCGAGTACACCGGTGGCGGGCGATGACGTGGGAGGACGTGGTCCGGCACGACGGCCGGCTGTGTCTCGGCGAGCGGTCGGTCAGGCTCGTCCTCGCGGCGGTCGTGTTCGCGGTTCTCGTGCCGGCGTACTTCTATCCGATCAACGGCACGCCCCCGTTCACGACGGCCCGGTTCGGCGGGTACGCCAGCGGCTGGGTCACCCTTCTCGTCCCGCTGGCCGGACTCGTGCTCGGCTACAACGCGATCGCCGAGGACCGGGAGTCCGGGGCGGTCCGGCTCTCGCTGTCGCTCCCGAACAGCCGACAGGACCTGCTGTTCGGGACGTTCCTGAGCCGCACCGGGCTGCTGACGGCCGCGATCCTGACGGGGATGGCCCTCGGCGGCGCGCTGGTCGTCTACCCCTTCGGCGAACTCGTCCTCCTGCCGTTCCTGGGGTACGTCCTCCTGACGGTCCTGTTCGGGGCCGTCTGGACCGGCCTCGGCGTCGCGGTGTCGTCGGCCGTCACGACCCAGCGCCGGGCCAAGGCCCTCGGGTTCGTCCTCTTCGCCGCCTTCGTGCTCCTCTGGGACACCGGCGTGAACGCCGTGCGGATCGGGCTGGAGCGGGTCGGCCTGACCGACGGGACGCTTCCCGACCCGGTCCAGTTCCTCGTCGGCAGCACGCCGGGCAACGTGTACGGACGGCTGGTCCGCGGGTTCGTCGAGCCGACCGGCGGCGTCGGCGGCCCCTGGTACCTGAGCGAATGGGTCGCCGTCCCCCTGCTAGTGCTGTGGCTAGTGGTGCCGCTCGGGATCGCAAATCGCCGGTTCGACCGGAGTGATCTGGCATGAGCTGGCGGGCCCTCGCCGGAAAGGACGTTCGCGACGCCGCGCGGTCGCGGACCGCGTGGCTGCTGACGGCGCTGTCGCTGCTGGTCTACGGCGGCATCGCCGTCTATCAGGGCTCCGTCGGTGAGCCGACGCTGGCGTCGCTGGTCGGCACCCTCTCGGCCGCCGTGGTTCGGGTCGTCCCGGCGCTCGGCCTGCTGGTCGGCTACAAGTCGATCGCCGACGAGCGGGCGGACGGCAGCCTGCTCCTGACCCTGTCGATGCCCCACAGCCGCCGGGACCTGGCGGTCGGGAAGTTCGTCGGCCGGACCGTCGTGTTGCTCGCGCCGACGCTCGGCGCGCTGCTCGTCGCCGGCGCGATCGGCGTCGGCAAGTTCGGCACCGACGGGCTCGCGAGCTTCCCGTGGTTCCTGCTGGTGGCAGCCCTCTACGGGACCGTGTTCGTGGCGGTCGGCGTCGGTATCTCGATGACGACGACCGACGACCGCCGGCTCACGCTCGGCGCGATCGGCGCGTACGTGTTCCTCGTGAACCTCTACGGCGGCGTCCACTCGGCGGTGCTGGTGTTCCTCCATCGCGGGCGGTTCCAGGTGCTTTCGAACCTGCCCGACTGGGCGCTCCTCTACCGCCTCTTCCAGCCCAGCGAGGCCTACTACCGGCTGCTCCATCTCGGCTTCGACGCCGCCCCCGCGGCCCGCTATCTGGCGGGCGGCGCGCCGTTCTACGTCGACTGGTGGATGGCGCTCGTCGTGCTCGCCGTCTACTGTGTGGGGGCGCTCGGGATCGGCTACCGGCGGTTCAGCGCCGGCGACCTGTAGCCCGGGCCGGTGCCGGGTACGGTCGCCGCGGCGCTCACGCGTCGTAGGCGTGTGCTTCGAGCGTCGCCAGCTCGACCGAATCCAGCACCGCCTCGTTCGTCGCTTCGAGCACGACGGGCGGGACGGTCGTCTCCGGGAGGCGCTGGGTACGCGTGGCTTCGAGCGCCTCGACCCACCGCCCGAGGCAGAGACACCAGCGGTCGCCCGGGTCGAGCCCGGGGAACTGGAGCTCCGGGCGCGGCGTCACGAGGTCGTTGGCCCGCTCCTTGCTGAAGCTCAGGAACTCCTCGGTCATCACCGCACAGAGTTCGTGTCTGCCCCGGTCGTCGGGGTGGGTGCCACAGCAGCCGTCGCGCTCGAAGCCGGTCGTCGGGTCGGTGCTGCAGGCCGCGAGTTCCTCGCCGAGAACGTTCCGTTCGGACATACGGGCGGATCGTGTCGTGGGGGTAAAATTCCCCGTGCGTGACGGTCCCCTGGCCTCCCAGTAGTCGCCATCGGCGGTCATCCGGCGTAACTCGGCGACCGAATCGCGACGAGCGTCGTCGCGGGGCCCCCGACAACCAGTTGACGCATACGTCCTATGGACTACATCGGATAGTTTGCACACCGTCGGGTGTCTGCACGAGCGTCACGACGGGATTCCCCCGACCGGACAGGCTTTGCAGCAGCAACACAACCCGTACGTATGCCAGACCTGATCGTCCGGGACGCGTATCTCGCCGACCGGGACGCGGTGGTCGACATCGCCGTCGAGTCGGGCCGGATAGCCGCGATCGCGCCGGCGGTCGACGCGACCGCGCCGACGGAGGTCGACGCCGACGGCGGCCTCGTGTCGCCCGGACTCGTCGACAGTCACGTCCACCTCGACATGGCCGAGTCCGCGTCCGACGGGCGGCGGCCGCGCAACAACGACGGCGGGTTCGACCGCGACGACGTGATCCGGAAGACCGCGTCGTACTTCGAGGCGACGGACCCGGCGACGATCCGGTCGACGGTCCGGTCGGTCGGTGCCGAGGCCGTCGCCAACGGCGTCCTGCACGTCCGCACCCACGCGTACGTCGACGGAACGGTCGGCTCGGACGTCGTTCGAGCCGTACTGGACGCCCGCGAGGAACTCGCGGATCTGCTGGACATCGAGGTCGTCGCGTTCCCACAGCGGGGGATCGGCCGGGACGCGGGGTCCGAAGCCGCAGTCCGAGCGGCACTCGACGCGGGCGCTGACATCGTCGGCGGGCTCGACCCGGTGACGCGCAACGACGACCGGGCGGGCACCGTCCGGCGGTGGTTCGACATCGCCCGGGACCACGACGCCGACCTCGACGTCCACGTCCACGAGCCCGGGGAGACGGGCCTCCGGACGCTCGAACACGTCGCGAAGCAGGCGGTCGAACGCGACCACCGGGACAGGGTGACCGCCAGCCACGCCTACGCGCTGGCGGATTCCGAGCCGGACCGGCTCGAAGCGCTGTTCGATACCTTCGATGAGGCGGGGCTGAGTCTGGTCACGTGTTATCAGAGCACGCCGGATGGAATGCCCCTGCGGGAGGCCCACGAGGCCGGCCTCACACTCGCACACGGGACGGACCAGGTCCACGACCTGTGGGGCGCACACGGGAACGTCGACGCGCTCGAGGCGATGCTGGTCGAGTCATTAAAGCTGCCGGCGTACTCGACGAACTCCGGCCTCGAAACGCTCTGGGCGCTGATCACGGCCCACGGCGGCGACCTCCTCGGCGTCGACGGCTACGGCGTCGCCACGGGAACGCCGGCGGACCTGGTCGTCCACGACGCCGCGTCCCCGCAGTGGGCGATCCTCGAAAACAGGCCGCCTGCGTACGTGCTCAAGGACGGCGTCGTCGTCGCGGCGGACGGCGAACTCTCCGACTCACACGACTGGACATTCGGGCCGCGCTAATTCAGGTCCGCCCCGTCAGCCGTTGGGGTTCCTTCGAGGGCGGCCGTCCGTGGGACGACTTCGATGGCCGTCTCGGCCGCGATGGCGGCCCCGCCGTCGACGCGCTCGACGCGCAGGACCACGTCCTCCGGGGTGGCACAGCCGCAACTCACGAACTCGTCCCACTCGTCGCCGACCGAGACGGGTCCCGCGTGGGCCCGTCGGAGGTACTGTCGGTACGTCCGCTCGGTCAGGTTCTCGCGGAGCCACTCGCCGTCGGCGACCCACCAGTCGCCGTCTGCATCCGGGTCCGTCTCCGGGGGGCGAAAGGAGACCACGATCCGGTCGGCACCGTTCTCCACGGTCTCGGGGTCGGCCGTATTGACGCCGGGCGAGTCGCTCGTCCCCATCAGTCGTCCGCCCCCGTGTCGATCGATCCGGCCGGTTCCGGGCCGGACGCGTTCGGTTCGGGGTACGCCTCCACGTCGAGGACGGTCGTACTCCCCACGCCGGCGGCGGTGACCGCCTGCTGGTAGTCGCGGTCCATCACCGAGAGGTACGCGGCGTTCGTAAATAACACCTTTGGATAGAATATACAATACTGCCGGGGCAGTCCCGTTGCGTCGGAACCCCGAACGGCGGAGGGAGCGAACCGGGGAGCAAGGCGGCCGGTTAGCCTTCGACCTGCGGTGTCCCCGCCTCCTCCTCCTCGTACTTCGTCTCGAACTCCTGAATGAGCTGGCCCATCTTGGCGTACCAGTCGTTGAGCAGCCGCTGCATGTTGTCCGCGATGTTGGCCGGGTCGGTCGGCTTGTACACGTGGTAGTAGCCGCCCTGTTCGTAGTTGACCTGCTCCTTCTGGATGAAGCCGGCCTGCAGAAGCCGCTGGACGGCGCGGTACGCGGTCGACCGCTCGCGGTCGACGGCCTCCCCGATCTCGTCGACGGTGAGCGGCTCGTCGGTGTCGACGAGCGCCTGAAACACCTCCCTGTCGAGTTGCTTGAGCCCGTGGAAGCATTCGAGCAGCCCCTCACACTCCATGTCACGCTGGAGCTGTTCGGACATCGAATCTGGCATTGTTCTCACCTCTCCGTTGACGCTACGCGGTTAAAAGATTTGTGTAGAGAACGTACAATCCTCTGCGAAGGCGCGGGCACGTGACGGAAAACGCTGCTGTGCGAAAGCGGCGGTCGTCACCCCACGGGAAGCAGCCGGACTGCGAGAAACCCGAGCGCGAGCAGCACACGCCGCAGGCCACCGGTCAGGTCGCGGCGGACGTCGAGCGCGACGACTCCGGCGACGAGTAGCGACGCCGCGACCGGGAACCACAGCCCGTCGACTCCGAGCGCCCGCTGCTCGACTCCGACGACGGATCCTGCCGTCCCATTTGGGCCGAGCGTCGCGAACTCGACGTTCGCGAGAACCGCGCCGACAGCCCCCGCCAGAAGCCGGACGCTGTGTCGCTCCGCCACGTCGGCGGCCGGCGTCGGAAAGTCGTCAGCGTTCATGTCGTACACCCCCAGCTACCCGACGGATGTACAAAAGGTTTGTATAGAAATACATTTACTACACAATATAGAAACGACAACCAGATCCGGGAAAGCGTCTTAAAGGCTCAAAAGCCGACTATGGCTCGAAAAATGGACTATCTGGCTGTCTGAATGTTCGCAGCACTCACAATAACCAACATTCTTTTGACCGCGGATGCAATATTGTGCGATAGCTCCAATACGAATCAACGGAGCGGATCAACCAATGAGTGCAGAATTCGACATCGCGGAGACGCTCGACGTGAAAGGTGCATCGTGTCCCATGCCGGTCGTGCAGACGAAGACGGCGGTCGACGACATGGACGCCGGGGACGTGCTGGAAGTGCTGGCCACCGACCCCGGAAGTATGAGCGACATCGACGGGTGGGCCGACGGTACTGACGGCGTCGAACTCGTTGACCAGGCGGAGGGCGACGACGTGTACAGATACTACGTGCGCAAGACGGAGTGACGATGAGCACGGAGACACCAGACGCGTCGGCCGAGGGCCCCCCCTCGCGCGCCGAACTCGCCGCACGCGTCGACGAACTGGAGGACGCACTCGCGGCGACCACCGTGGAGAGCGAGGACGACAGCAGGAAGATGAGTATCATCGCCACGAAGGGGACCCTCGACATGGCGTACCCGCCGCTCATCCTTGCGAGCACCGCGGCCGCCTTCGGCTACGAGGTTACGGTCTTTCACACGTTCTGGGGGCTTGACATCCTCCACGAGGAGCGCTCGAAGGACCTCAAGCTGAGTTCGGTCGGAAACCCGAACATGCCCGTGCCGAACGCGGTCGCCGCGCTGCCGGGCATGGACCGCGTGACGACCAAGCTGATGGAAAAGCGGATCGCCGACAACGACACCGCCACCATCGCGGAACTCATCGAGACGAGCCTCGACATGGGCGTGGAGTTCCAGGCCTGTCAGATGACTATCGACCTGCTGGACTACGACGAGGACGACTTCTACGACGGCGTCACGACCGGTGTCGGCGCGGCGACGGCGCTGCAGGACATGGCCGAGGCCGATATCCAACTTCTCGTCTGAACGGACGATCCCGACGCGGCCATATCGGACGAACTCGGCCGGGCTACCCGTCGACCGCAGCGTCGTAGTCGTCCGGAGCACCCGAGAAGAGCGTGATCGTGTCGTAGCCCAGCCAGACGATGACGACGACCAGCACCGTCCGATCCCAGGGCTTACTCGTGCTGATCGCCCCCGACGCTCGCGGAGAACTCGTCGTCGGGGTGCCGTTCACCCACCAGCGGCGTCGTCTACATCCGCGAGGAACTCGTCGAGCGCTGTGAGGTCGCTTTCACGCTGTCCCTCGGGGATCAGTACCTGTACCAGACGCATGGACGGCGTAGATCGGAAGCGGGAATAAAGCCGACTGTGGCCGAGTAGCACCGTCCGCTCCGTCCGGACGAACGAAAAAAGCCCTCGGAGCGGAAACGGATCTGAATGGCCGTGGGGCCGCTTCGGGGTCCACTCCCGCTACTCGATCAGGCAGCCATTTTCTCCGCGGCGAACTGCTCGCGGAGTTTCTCCTCGTCCTCGGCCGAGAGGTTCGTCTCCAGGATCTCGGGGCCGAACGGTTCGAGCGCATCGACGACGCGGTCGCGCTGGACGCTGCTCACGAGCATGAAAAGCGCGGACTCGCCGGGGTCTATCTGTTCGCCAACCGCCTCGATGAACGAGTCGTCGATCCCGATGTCCGAAAACCGTCCGCCCAGCGCGCCACTCACCGCACCGACCGCCATCCCCAGCACCGGCGCGAGGAAGATAAGCCCGATGAGCAGCCCCCAGAACGCGCCGCCCATCGCTCCTGCCCCGACGAGGCTCTGGGCCTGTTTCACGTCCGTCTTTCCGTCCTCGTTCCGGACCACGACGGCCGCGTCCTCCATCGTGATAAGCTCCTGTTTCTGTAGTTCGAAGAGCTTGTCGCGCACTTTGAGCGCACCCGATTCGTTGTCGAACGCCAGTACGATCAGTTTCTTCATTTCGTTCCCCCCAGTCGAACTCGGACGTAGGATATGAAGTACGTTAGCATGGATGGACTGACCTGACAGTCGTCCTGAGTCGTACTGTTGCTCGCGATGGTACACACGTACCGGACCAGACACGAGTCGGAGCCACCCCGATGGATGGGTAAACTCGAAACCGCGACGCCACGGTTCTCGTTCAGACTGGGATTTCTCCTGCTCGGGTGTTTCCCGATCGACCTCCTCACGTCGGTCGCCGTGGGTACTGGAAGTACTGTAACTGACAACGCACCAGATATCCTACCCTCCAAGCAGCCGGCGCATCACGGTCGCCTCGGCCTTCCGGATGTGTTCCGCCGCGGTCGACGTGGCACAGCCGAGTTCGTCGGCGACAGTCTCGCTCGTCGCGCGGCGCGGCACGTCGTAGTAGCCGAGTTCGACCGCCGTCCGGACGACCTCGCGCTGGCGGTCCGACAGCGCGTCGACGACCCGCTCCGCCGCCACCCGGTCGCCGCCGACCGCCTCTATCTCCACGCGGACGCTCGCCGGGGCCGTCTCGACGGCGGCCTGGATGTCGGCGTCCCAGCCCACGACTGTGAACGTGTAGCTCCCGTCCGGGTTCCACTCGGCCGGGGGGATCGTCAGCAAGCTCCCTTGCCCGAACTGCTCCCACAGCCCCCACGCGTCGGCCGTGCCGTCGCCCGTGACGAAGCAGTAACAGTCGTCGGCGTCGACGGGGAGGAGTTCGTACTCGTCGACGGCGGGGTCGTCCCGGAGCGCCCGCTCGAACCGGTCGGTGTCCCCCCGGACGCGCAGCAGGAACGCCGCCTCCGGCGTCGAGACGTTCCAGTTGACGACCTGCACCCGGGCGAACTGCTCGTCCCCGCCAGTCGTACGCTCGAACGTTATCGGGAGGTCGAGATCACCCGGATGGATGGTGAGACGAACGCGTTTCATGCGTGTCGACCGCCGGCCGTTCCGATGTCGGCGGTTCGTCCGAGGGTTCTCCGCGATCGCTTATAAACCCGGTAGAAATATCCGGTGACACGCATTCCTCCGCGAAGCCCCTCCGGTATTGCATGAAAGGCGACATGCTGATCGTGCTCGGCAGCGTCGGCGCGTCGTTCGTGGCCGTCCCCGCCGTCCTGACGTACCTGTTCGCGGTCCGGGGGGTATCGTCGGTGGGGGACGCCGGAATGCAGGCGCTGGGGTTGGTCGCGATGCTCCCCGGGTTCCTGATGGGAGCATCGGCGCTGTGGGTCGCCGCGCGGGGCTGACCCGCGGGCCGCTGCCGTCTCGTGCTACCCGTCCCTCCCGGTGTCGTAGTCGTCCGGATCCCCGGAGAGAAGCGTAATCGCGTCGTAGACGAGTCGGACGAGGACGACGACTAACACCGTGCGACTCCACACCGCCAGGGCAGAGAGGACGATTGCACCGGGCACCCACTGGACGGCGTTGCTCCGACCGCGCTGGGCCCGCGTCAGGAGGAGGCCGGTCGCGGCCACCCCGCCCGCGACCCATGGGCCGGCCCCGAGCGACAGCAGCGCCGCCAGGACGAACCCGTGGAACAGCGTCGTCTCGACGACCGCCCCCGTCACGGCGACGGCGATGCGGCGGGCCGGCGGCTGGTCGAACACGAACAGCGACACGTCGTCGGCGGGGATCCCGTCGCCGGCGAACCGGTAGGCGAGCGCGACGAGCAGCATCGTTCCGGCGAACGCGATGAACCCGTACAGCAGGCCGTCGACGAGGACGCCGACCGACGGGATCCGGAGCCACAGGTCTCGGGGCTCGCCGGCCACGAGGACGAGCGCGACGACTGCGCCAAGCGCGGCCCAGTTCCGCAGGAGCGAGCGCCGGATCCGCGGCCAGTCGACGCTCGTCGCGGTCCGTTGGCGGTGGTACCCGACCGCCGGGAGGGCGAACGAAAGGACCAATCCGAGGCCGAGAAGCGGGGGCGACAGCGACATCCCGTCGGACTGGTGGTTCGCGGAACGAAACTCCTGCGATCGGGTCGGATGCGTTCGGCCGAACCGGACCGTCCCAACCGCTTTGCCCGCGGAGTCCCGAGCTATCGTATGGTCGTCCCGCTGGAGATGCGCTGGCGGCACCTGCTGTTCGAGAACTGGCCGGTCGACCCGGACGTGCTGGACGCACACCTCCCGGCGGGCCTGACGCCGGACGTGTTCGACGGGTTGGCGTGGCTCTCGGTCGTCCCCTTCACCAACGCCGCCGTCCGGCCGAAAGGGGTACCCGGGCGACTCGGCGTCGACCTGCCGGAACTCAACCTCCGGACGTACGTCACGCGCGACGGCGTGCCGAGCGTCTACTTCTTCGCGCTCGACGCACAGGGGGTCGCCGCCGTCCTCGGCGCGCGGCTGTTCCATCACCTCCCGTACTACTACGCGCGGATCTCGCTGACCGTCGACGACGGCCGGGTGCGCTTCGACAGCCGCCGCCGGCATCCGGGTGCCAGGCCGGCGCGGTTCACGGGGTCGTACTGGCCGACCGGCGAGCCGTTCCGGGCGGCCGACGACCCGTTCGCGCGGTTCCTCGTCGAGCGCTACCGCTTCTACACCGAGGCCCAGGACGGGTCGATCCGCTACACGGACGTGGACCACCCGCCGTGGACGCTGTACCCGGCCGACGCGGAGGTGGAGGCGAACACGCTGCTGTCGGCTCACGGGTTCGCGCGGCCGGACGCCGAGCCGACGTACTACTACAGCCCGGGGCTGGACGTGGTCGCCTCGCGGAGCAAGCGGGCGGAACAGTGACCGACCGGACGGACTGCGACACGGCCGGCTCTCCGGTCGGGCGGCGATAAAAAAAGGCTACGCGAACGGCTTACTCGCCGGTTTCGATCGGCGCGTCGACGAGGTTGCCCCACTCGGTCCAGGAGCCGTCGTAGTTGACGGTGTCCTCGTAGCCGAGCAGTTCGTGGAGCGCGAACCAGGCGACCGACGAGCGCTCGCCGATGCGGCAGTAGGCGACGGTCGTGCCCTCGCCGTCGATGTCCTCCTCGGCGTACAGCTCCTCCAGCTCGTCGGCGGTCTTGAACGTGCCGTCGTCGTTCGTGACGGCCGCCCACGAGATGTTCTTCGCGCCGGGGATGTGGCCGCCGCGCTGGGCCGTCTCCTGGAGTCCCGGCGGGGCGAGCACCTCGCCGCTGAACTCCTCGGGCGAGCGGACGTCGACCAGCGGAACGCCGCGGTCGATCGCCTTCTCCACGTCGTCGCGGTACGCGCGGATGGACTCGCGCGGGCCGCCGGCGTCGTACTCGACGGCCGAGAAGTCGGGTGCTTCGTCGGTGGTCGGGTAGTCGTTCTCGACCCAGTACTCGCGGCCGCCGTCGAGCAGGCGCACGTCGTCGTGGCCGTAGTACTTGAACTGCCAGTAGGCGTAGGCGGCGAACCAGTTGGAGTTGTCGCCGTACAGGACGACCGTCGAGTCGTCGCTGATGCCGTGGGAGCCCAGCAGGTCCTCGAAGTCCTCCTTCTCGAGGATGTCACGCTGCGTCTGGTCCTGAAGCTGTGTCTCCCAGTTGAAGCCGATCGCGCCGGGCGCGTGGCTCTCCTCGTAGGCTTCGGTGTCGACGTCGACTTCGACCAGTCGGTAGTCGGCGTCGTCGCTCTCGAACTCGTCCAGGTGCTCTTCGACCCAGTCGGCCGAGACGAGCACGTCGTTCGCGTAGTCACTGTCGGTCATACACCCATCCATACGTGCCCCCATCTTAAAGAGACTACAGATTCGGCAGGTTCCGCCTCCCCGCCGAACTCCCGGATCATGTTGCCGACGAACGCCGGCGACCACGGTCGAACACGCCGTCTCGGCCGCGCGTGCCGGCCGTCGCTCCGGCGTCTCCGGCAGCGAAGCCGCCGTGTCGACCGATATGCAGCAAAAGTTGCGGCTATCTCAGAGATCGGTGGTCGGACCCGCCCGCTCCGAGTTGTGCCGTCGCCCCGTCCGCCCGACTTCGACGGCGCTCCGACCGTCCCTCGCTCGTTGGTTTCAGTAGATTTAAATAACTCTATGTTGCCGACGTTGTCATGTCAAGCGCGAAGTGTGCCCGACAAGCCGCGCAGGAGGGGGAGCCGATACTCGGCGTCGTCGAAGCGGTCGCCGAGCGCGAGGGGACCGACCCGACGCAGTTGCCGCCGCTGCAGGAGACCATCGACGCCGACGCGGTCGCGACCCTGCTAGACGGGGCCGACGACTCCGTCGCCGTCGAATTCACGTATCTCGGGCATACGGTCGTCGTCCGCGGGGACGGCACGTTCAGCGTCGATCCGCTGGGTGACTGCCGGCCGTCCGTCGAGACCTGACGGCACCGTCTTCGGCCCGTTGCACGGGGGCGCGACCCAGGTACACGCGATGACGCGTTTCTCTTTCCGTCACGTCGTCCCGGTGTCGCTCCCCGCGTCGGGCGTCGGCGTCGCGTCGCCGGCCCGGCGGTCGTTCCGCCGCCGACGGTAGCCGCCCGTCATGACGCCGAGCAGCGCCCCGAGACCGATCAGGAACACGAGGAGGCCGAACAGGCCACCCAGCAGCGGCACCTGCGTCACCAGCGCGACGACGACGAGGCCGACGACGAGCGCCAGCCAGCGGCTGTCTATTTCGGTCAGCGCGAGCAGCGCCACGCCCACGACGAACGCGCCGTACACGCTCCCGAGCCACGCGAGCAGGAGGAAGAGCAGCAACCAGGCGAAGGCGATGGGGAGGCCGATGATCGTGATCGCAAACAGGACGAACACGATCGGTGCGGCGATCACGGCCAACAGCCCGAGCCCGCCCGACCGGAGCGGCCTGTCGACGCCGTGCTCGCCGACGCGTGCCGAGAAGGCGGGCAGGGCGAGCAACAGCAGCGCGCCGAGCAGGAAGTTCATCAGAAGCCCGAACAGCGTCCCGAGCCAGGGCACCGTCGGCAGTTCCGGCCCCACCGACAGCGACCCGTCCTGGATCGTCTCGCCGCCCACCGTGCCGCCGTCGGCGACGGTGAGGGTCCCGTCGTAGCGGAGGTCGCCCTCGACCGTGCCGGTCTCCGTGACCGTGATCGTCCCGGCGGCCAGCCGCGCGCTGTCGACGGTGCCGGCGATGGTGACCGTCCCTCCGGCGGCCTCCAGCGTCCCGCCGACGGTGCCGTTGGTGCCGACCTCGACGTTGCCGCCGACGGCCATCACGTCGCCGCCCACGTCGCCAGTGATCCGGACGTTCCCCGCGAACGACTCCACGTCGCCCCGAACCTCGCCACGGATGATCACGTTGCCGGCGAACGCCTGCAGGTCGCCGGTGACGGTCCCCCTGACGATCACGTTGCCGGCGCTGGCCGAGAGGTCGTCGTCTATCGTCTCCCCTTCCTCGACGACGACGGTGTCGCCCGTGCGGTTCTCGTCGGCGGCAACAACCCCCGGCAGGAGCGCGACGACGACGAGCACCGCCAGCACGAGCGCGATCGGGCGCGAACCCCTCCCCCACAGCGAGCCGCTGTCCCCTGTCATACTCATCCGACCACGGACGCGACCAAAAGTGTAATCCATGCAACCTGAGAGGTACGGCGTCGGTCTCGGGGGCTTTATGCCCGTCAGGGGCTTTGCCGGGAGTATGAGCACGGCGGACGCCGAGGCCGACGACGCGTCGGGGCGATCGGAGATCTGGATCGAGAAGTACCGGCCCGAGACGCTCGACGACGTGGTCGGCCAGGCGGAGATCACCGACCGACTGCGGAGCTACATCGAGCGCGACGACCTGCCCAACCTCATGTTCTCGGGCGAGGCGGGCATCGGCAAGACGACCTCCGCGATCGCCATCGCCCGCGCGGTGTACGGCGACGACTGGCAGGAGAACTTCCTCGAACTCAACGCCTCCGACGAGCGCGGCATCGACGTGGTCCGGGGTCGGATCAAGGACTTCGCGCGGGCGAGCTTCGGCGACTACGACTACCGGATCATCTTCCTCGACGAGGCCGACTCGCTGACCAGCGACGCCCAGTCCGCGCTCCGCCGGACGATGGAGCAGTTCTCGGGCAACACGCGTTTCATCCTCTCGTGTAACTACTCCAGCCAGATCATCGACCCGATCCAGTCCCGGTGTGCCGTCTTCCGGTTCTCGCCGCTGTCTGACGAGGCCGTCGAGCAGGAGGTGCGCCGCATCGCCGACGAGGAGGGGATCGAGGTGACACAGGACGGGGTCGACGCCATCGCGTACGCCGCCGACGGCGACATGCGCAAGGCGATCAACGCGCTTCAGGCCGCCGCCGTGATGGGCGAGACGGTCGACGAGGACGCCGTGTTCACCATCACCAGCACCGCCCGCCCGGAGGAGGTCCGCGAGATGGTTACGACGGCGCTGGACGGCGACTTCGTCGCCGCACGCGCGACACTCGACGAACTGCTGACCGAGAAGGGGATCGCCGGCGGCGACGTGATCGACCAGCTCCACCGGTCCGTCTGGGAGTTCGACCTCGACGACGAGGCCGCCGTCCGCGTGATGGACCGCGTCGGCGAGGCCGACTACCGCATCACCGAGGGCGCGAACGAGCGCGTCCAGCTGGAGGCGCTGTTGGCGTCGCTGGCGCTGGAAAAGTAACCACCCGGCCCCCGGCCTACACCTCGAACTCGAACCGCGCGCCGCCAGCCGCCGAGTCCGTCAGCTCGACCGTCCAGCCGTGCGCCTCGGCGACCTGCTGGACGATGGCGAGCCCGTACCCCGTCCCGTTCTTCCGCGTCGTGTAGCCCGACTCGAAGACGGTGTCGCGTTCGTCCTCGGGGATGCCCGGGCCGTCGTCGGCCACGAAGAACCCGTCGTCGGTTTCCCCGATGCGGACCGTCGTCCGACCCTCGTCCCCGCCGCGGGTGAACGCGCCGGCCGTCGCCGGGTCGGCGGTCGTATCGGGGTCGAAGACGCCGGGGTCGTCGGCGGACGGCCCGTCGGTCGTCGGGGTGTCGGCCCCACCGACGCCGGCGTGCTCGGCGTCCATGCCCGTGGTCGCCTCCGCAGACACTTCCTCCTCGGCGGTCTCCCCGTCCACGGCGTGTTCCGCGACGTTCCGGCGACCCTGCGAGTCGGGGCTCGTCGAACCGTGTTCCACGCTGTCCTGCCGAGTTTGCGAGGCAGGACTCGTTGAGCTGTGCTCAACGGCGTTCCGGAAGAGGTTGCCCAGGAGGTCCCGCAGGCGGTCGGGGTCGCCGTCGACGACGCGGTCGGTGTCGACGGTCAGGCTACAGCCCCTCGTGTCGACGTTCTGCCAGGCTTCGTGGGCGACGATCCGCAGTTCGACCGGTCGGGTGTCGCCGACGATCTCGCCCTGCTGGGCCAGCGAGAGCAGTTCGTCGATCATCCGGCTCATCCGGTCGTGTGCCCCCTCGATCCGGTCGAAGTACTCGGGGTCGCCGGAGTCGCGGGCCATCTCCAGGTAGCCGCTGGCGACGTTGAGCGGGTTCCGGAGGTCGTGGCTGACGATGCTCGTGAACTCGTCCAGCCGTTCGTTCTGTCGCTCCAGTTCCCGCTCGCGGCGCTTCTGGTCCGTGATGTCGGTGTAGATCGAGTACCCCTGCGTGCTCCGCTCGCCGACGGTCAGCGGCACGACGTGGAGCAGGAAGTCCCTGACGCCCTCCGCCGTCTGCCGGCGCGTCGTGGTCCGCAGGCGCTCCCCCTCGCGGAGCGCCCGGTTCAGGTTCTCGGCCTCCGACTCCCGGTCCGGGGGGACGACGTACTCGTCGATGTTCTCGCCGACCACCTCGTCGGCGTCGTAGCCGAACGTCTCCTCGAACTGGGGGTTCACGTCCCGGACGACCGGCGTGTCCTCGTGGAACTCGTAGCTGACGACGGCGTCGGGGACGTTCTCGAACAGGGCGGCGAGGCGGTCGCGCTCGGTCTTCAGTTCGGCCTCGTGCTCCCGGCGGGCCGCCTCGGCCCGGATGCGCGAGAGCGTCTCCTCGACGTGCGTGAGCAGGAGTTCTGCGAGTTCGCGGTCGCGCTCGTCGAACGCGCCGACCTCCCGGGCGGCCGCCTGGAACAGCGCGTCGTCGCCGACCGGCACCGAGAGCACCGACCGGTACGTCTCCGCGGCGGCCGACGCGTCGGGGTCCTCCCGCAGGTCGTCGAGCAGTATCGTCTCGCCGCGCTGGTAGGTTCGCCCGGCGATCCCCTCGTCGGCCGGAATGCGCTCGTAGCCGGACTCGGTCATCCCCTCCGACACCGACTGCGGGACGAACCAGCCGTCCTCCACCACGTCGATGCCGCAGATGTCGAACTCCAGCACGCGCTCGGCGGCCTCGACGGTGCGGTCGAACAGCTCCGCCTCGGTCCGGCAGGCGACGATATCGACCGCGCTGGTGTGGAGTTGCTCGATCTTCGGCCCCGCGGACTCGGAGCGGAGCACCCACGTCACCTCGTCGACGACGGCGTTGAGGGTGACCCCGTCGGGGTCGGCCCGCACGTAGCCGGCGAACGCGGTCGTCGGCACGTCGGACGGTGGCCGCTCGGTCCAGAGGACGGCCGGCACCGTCCACTCGTACCGGGTGGCGGCGTCGGTACACGGCTCGTCGACGACGAGACAGTCCGCCTCGTCCGCGTCGGCCAGGTCCTCCGGGCGAACGACCGTCCCGACCAGGTCGTCCCGGTCGGAGATCGCCGCCGCTACCGCGTCACGGCGGTCGGGGTTCGAAAGCGCGAACAACACGGTCGGCAGCCCGGACATTGCGTATCGGTTTCCTTGTTAATATTACTCGCGGCTCGCCCGTATAACAGTTCTGGTTGATCAGGCGTTGAGCGCCAGGATCGCGTAGTTGAGCGCCGCGGCGAAGGCGACCCAGGCCAGATAGGGAACGAACAGGGCTCCCGCTCGGCGGTCGACCCGGGAAAACGCCCGGGCCGTCGCCGCCGCGAGAGCGAAGAGGACGACGATCACCCCGAGGGCGAGCCCGAGGTTCTGCAGGAGGAAGAACGCGGGCGTCCAGACGACGTTGAACGCGAACTGGAGCGCGAACAGCCCCAGCGCGACCCGCACCGCGGGGTCGTCGGTGCCCGTCCGCCAGACGAGATACAATGCGATCCCGAGCAGGGTGAAGAGGACGGTCCAGACGACCCCGAACGCCGCCCCCGGCGGGTAGAACCACGGCTTCTCCAGCGCCCGGAACCAGTCGCTCCCGGGACCGCCGAGCAGCGCGGGGGCGGCCCCGACGGCGTTGACCAGCAGGACGCTCACGAGGAGGCCCGGCAGGTCGTCCCTGGCCAGCGACTCCCTGCTGTCGGCGCGCGTGTTCACGCCTCCGACCACGACGGCGGCCGGGAAAGTGGTTTCGCCGCCGGAACCCGGGCCGTACCGGCCGCGCGGCCGCTCTGTCGGCGGTTGCGGAACTGTTATACGGACCGCGTGGCCACCTTTCCCTATCATGAGCGAACTCGAAGCGGAGTACCGTCTCGAGTATTTCGAGACGAACGACTTCGTGCGACGGGAGTGTCCGGAGTGTGGCGACCACTTCTGGACGCGCGACGAGGACCGCCGGACCTGCGGGGAGCCGCCCTGCGAGGACTACGGGTTCATCGACAACGCGGGGTTCGACGAGGAGTACACCCTGGAGGAGATGCGGGAGGCGTTCCTCTCCTTCTTCGAGGAGCACGGGCACGAGCGGATCGACCCCTACCCCGTGGCCGCGAACCGCTGGCGGGACGACGTGTTGCTCACACAGGCCTCCATCTACGACTTCCAGCCGCTGGTCACCAGCGGGCAGACGCCGCCGCCCGCGAACCCGCTGACGGTCTCCCAGCCCTGCATCCGGATGCAGGACATCGACAACGTGGGGAAGACGGGCCGCCACACGATGGCGTTCGAGATGATGGCCCACCACGCGTTCAACACGCGCGAGGACGTCGACGAGGACGAGTACGCCTACCACGGCGAGGTGTACTGGAAGGACGAGTGCGTGGAGTACTGCGACGACTTCTTCACGTCGATGGGGGCCGACCCCGAGGAGATCACGTACATCGAGGACCCGTGGGTCGGCGGCGGCAACGCCGGGCCGGCCATCGAGGTCATCTACCGCGGCGCGGAGCTGGCCACGCTCGTCTTCATGTCGATGGAGCAGGACCCCGACGGCGAGTACGAGATGAAAGACGGGAACACGTACTCGAAGATGGACACCTACATCGTCGACACCGGCTACGGGCTGGAGCGGTGGACGTGGGTGAGCCAGGGGACGCCGACCGTCTACGAGGCCGTCTACCCGGACATGATCGAGTTCCTCAAGGACAACGCGGGGATCGACCTCACCGAGGACGAGGCCGACCTGGTCCACCGGGCCGCGAAGCTCGCCGGCCACATGGACATCGACGAGGCCGAGGACATGGAGGCGGCCCGCGACAACATCGCCGACAAGCTCGGCGTCGAGACGGCCGAACTGGAGGCGCTGATGGAGCCGCTGGAGGACATCTACGCCATCGCGGACCACTGCCGGACGCTGGCCTACATGCTCGGCGACGAGATCGTCCCCTCGAACGTCGGGACCGGCTACCTCGCCCGGATGGTGCTGCGCCGCACCAAGCGCCTCTGTGACACGGTCGGCGTCGACGCGCCGCTGGACGAACTCGTCGACCGGCAGGCCGAGCGGCTCGGGTACGAGAACCGCGACACCGTCCGCGACATCGTCCGCACCGAGGTCGAGAAGTACCGCGAGACGCTGGAGCGTGGCTCCCGCCGCGTCGAGACCCTCGCCGAGGAGTACAGCGAGCGCGACGAGCCGATCCCGACCGAGGAGCTGATCGAGCTGTACGACTCCCACGGCATCCAGCCCGACATGGTCGAGGAGATCGCCGCGGAGAAGGGCGCGAGCGTGGCGACGCCCGACGACTTCTACGGGCTGGTCGCCGAGCGCCACGACTCCGACGACGGCGGCGTCGAGGAGACGGAGGACGACGAGCGGTTCGCGGACCTCCCCGAGACGGACAAGCTGTACTACGACGACCAGGACGGCACCGAGTTCGAGGCGGTCGTCCTCGACGTGTTCGAGCGCGAGGACGGCTACGACGTGGTGCTGGACCAGACGATGTTCTACCCGGAGGGCGGCGGCCAGCCCGCCGACACCGGGACGCTCGCCTCCGACGAGGCGACCGTGGAGGTGACCGACGTCCAGATCGAGGACGGCGTCGTCCTCCACCGGACCGACGGCGACCCCGGCAAGGGCGACTTCGTCCGCGGCCAGATCGACGCTGGCCGCCGCCGCCAGCTGATGCGGCACCACACCGCGACCCACGTCGTCATCCACGCCGCCCGGCAGGTGCTCGGCGACCACGTCCGGCAGGCCGGGGCGCAGAAGGGCGTCGACTCCTCCCGGATCGACCTCAGCCACTACGACCGCATCTCCCGCGAGGAGATAAAGGAGATAGAGCGCGTCGCAAACGGGATCGTGATGGAGAACACGTCGGTCACCCAGGAGTGGCCCCACCGCAACGAGGCCGAGGCCGAACACGGCTTCGACCTCTACCAGGGCGGCATCCCGCCGGGGACGAACATCCGCCTGATCCACGTCGCCGACGACGTGCAGGCCTGCGGCGGCACGCACGTCGACCGGACCGGCGACATCGGCGCGATCAAGGTGCTCGGCACCGAGCGCGTCCAGGACGGGGTCGAGCGGATCACCTTCGCGGCCGGCGAGGCCGCGGTCGAGGGCACGCAGGAGACGGAGGACGCCCTCTACGAGGCGGCCGACGTGCTCGACGTGTCGCCACAGGCGGTGCCCGACACCGCCGAGCGGTTCTTCTCCGAGTGGAAGGAGCGGGGCAAGCGCATCGAGGAACTGAAGGAGGAACTCGCCGCGGCCCGGGCCGGCGGCTCCGGCGGCGGGGAGGAGGTCGCGGTCGGCGACGCCACCGCCGTCGTCCAGCGCCTCGACGCCGACATGGACGAACTGCGTGCGACGGCGAACGCGCTCGTCGACGAGGGGAAGATCGCCGTGCTCGGCAGCGCGACGGACGGCGCGACGTTCGTCGTCGCGGTGCCCGACGGCGTCGGCGTCAACGCCGGCGACGTCGTCGGCGAACTCGCCGGCAAGGTCGGCGGCGGCGGCGGCGGCCCGCCGGACTTCGCGCAGGGCGGCGGTCCCGACACGGACGCGCTGGACGACGCGCTCGCCGACGCCCCGGACGTGCTCCGGCAGGTGCGAAACGTCTGATACTGATGGACGGTGACGAGTACGCGGCGCTGGTCGACGCGCTCGCGGACGACGTCGAGGGGACGCTGGCCGACGCCGACGGCCACGACGACCGGGAGGACGCGCTCTGGGCGGCCGTCGGCGCGTTCGTCCCGGAGATGGAGCGGGCGGTCTGCGAGGACGTGCTCGCCCACGCCGACGCCGACCCGATGGACGACCTCGTCGCGGAGGTCGCCGCGATGCGCGACTCCGACGACGACGAGCGGGTGCGGGCCGAGGCCTTCACCGTGCTGTTGCAGGACGTGAACGCCCGTGTCGCCGCACGGGGCGGCTACGAGTAGCGCCGCGGACCGGGCTTCTCACCGCGGCGCGCCGTTCGACAGGTCGATCGCCGCGCCGCCCTCGTCCAGCCCCAGCACCCGGACCGCGGCCTCGCCGACCGCTGTCGCCCGTTCTTCCGGCGCGTACACGCCGAGTCGCCACTGGGTGCGCTGGGCGCTCCGCAGGCCCTGCACCAGCGCTGACTGCTCGTGGAGGCGGCGCACGTCGCCGTTGACGACGACCCGGGTGGAGGACTCGGGCATGCTCGGCTCGCCCGGGCTGTCGAGCAGTACCTCCCGCTCGGGGGCGTCGGCCGCCGCCGCGATCTCCCGTTCCAGTTCCCGGACGCGCTCGTGGCCCGCACCGACGACGGCGTCCGGCACCGCGTCGATCTCCGCCCACGCGGCGCGCTTGTACAGGTCGCGCGTTGCGAGACGGGCCGCCGTGTCGGCGGTGCCGTCGTGTCGCCGGAGCGCCGCGAGCAGTTCGTCGTCGGTCATCCGGGCGAAGCGCTCGGGAGCGAGGTCCGTCCCGTCCAGCAGGCGCTCGCAGACGCGTTCGAGCATCGCGCCGGCGATCCGCGAGACGTGGTGGCGGTACACCGTCGCGTTCATCAGCGCCCGGGCGACCAGCACGCTCTCGGCGGTGGGGACGTTCCCCTCCGCGAGCGCGAGGTCACAGTCGACCAGCGCCAGCGACCGGAGCAGGCGGCCGTGGTCGATCGTGCCGTACGGGACGCCGGTGTGGTGGGCGTCCCGGACGAGGTAGTCCATCCGGTCCACGTCGAGTTCGCCCGAAACCAGCTGGCCGAGTTCGCCCTCGCCGGCGACGAGATCCGCGACGGCGTCCGTGTCGAGCCCGTGCGATTCGAGGACAGCGGCGAGTTCGCCGTCCCCGAGCAGGTCGTGTACGTCGTCGTGGTGCCGGCCGAGGCGGCGCTCGATGACGGCCTCCGTCTGGTGGCCGTAGGGCCCGTGGCCCACGTCGTGCAGCAGCGCCGCGGCCCGCACTGCCTCCGCCCGTGCGCCGTCGACGCCGAGGCGCTCCAGCGCCCGCCCCGCGAGGTGGTAGACGCCGAGGCTGTGCTCGAAGCGCGTGTGGTTCGCCGACGGGTAGACGAGCCGCACCGTCGACAGCTGCTTGATGTTCCGCAGGCGCTGGACCGCCTCGGTGTCCAGCAGGTCCCGCGCGACGCCTTCCACGTCGACGTGGCCGTGGACGGAGTCCTTGATCGCGTTCATGCCCCACCGGTGTCGCCGCGGGGGCAAAAACCGGGCGGGTCCGGACGCTCGGAAAGGGGACGACCGATTTATCCCACTACGACGGGTCGATACGTCCGTGAATCCGAAACGACTGGCCGACCTCCTGTTTCTCTACGCCGGCCTCCTGAACGTCGTCCAGTACGCTGTCGCCCACGGACTGCGGCTCGAACTCGGGTCGGCGTGGCAACTCGCCGCCGGGTTCATCTTCGCGCTGGTCGCCGCCAGCCGGTGGAACCAGCCGCCGGACGAGGTCGGGCCGAACGAGTACGGGCCGCTGATCTACGCGCTCGTCGCGCTCTGTGGGATCTTGACGCTGCTCACGGTCGGGCTGGCCGTCGTCTGAGGCCGTCGTCGCGGATCCGCCGGGCCGGGCACTCGGCCGCGGTCAGGCGAGCCGATTAAGGGCGGGGAGGGCGCAGGTTCGAGCGATGCCGACTGCGACAACCGACGGCGCGACGCTGTACTACGAGACGGACGGCGAGGGCGAGACCGTCGCGTTCGTCGGCGACGCCGGCTACGGCGCGTGGCAGTGGGGGTGGACCGCGCCGGCCGTCGCCGGGCCGTTCGAGACGCTCGTGTACGACCACCGCGGGACGGGGCGCTCGGACGCGCCAGACGGTCCGTACGACGTGCCGACGCTCGCGGATGACCTCGACGCGGTGCTCGCCGATGCGGGGGCGCGTAACGCCCACCTCGTCGGCGCGGGGGTCGGCGGGCTGGTCGCGCTGGGGTACGCGCACCGGCACTCCCGTGCCGAGACGCTGACGCTGCTCGCCACGCCCGCGAGCGGCGACGACCTCCGGGACCCGGCGGACCGCCTGCTCGCCGACCCCGACGACCCGGACGCGCTCCGCGGGACGCTCGACGCGGCGTTCTCGCCCGAGTTCCGGGACGCCCAGCCGGATCTCATCGACGACATCGTCGGGTGGCGTGCCGCGGACGACGCCGGCCCGGAAGCCGCCCGGGCACAGGTCGCCGCCGCCGAGGCGTACGACCCCGAGCCGCTGTACGAGGTCACGCTGCCGGCGCTGGTGCTCGCCGGGACGGACGACCCCGTGGTCCCCGTCTCGTCGGCCGAGCGCCTCGCCGCCGACCTGCCGAAGGGCGAGTTCGAGGCGGTCCACGGCCGCCATCTCTTCTTCGCCGAGCAGTCCCGGCCGGTGGCGGACCGGCTGACGGGCTTTCTGGAGAGCCACGCCGATCTGGACCTGGAGTAGCCCGCTTCGACCGCCGTCCCGAACGCCGGCAGGTTTCCGGCGCGGGCGTAACGCACTTGTCCCTCTCTCCACTGGACGTAACTGATGAGTCGACCGCGTATCGCCGTGCTGAACGCCGCACACGACCCCGAGCACAACCGTCGCAACTTCCGGCGGGAGCTCGACGCCGACGTGACCGAGTTCGACGTCGTCGGCGAGGAGTTCCCCGAGACGTTCGAGTTCGACGGCTGTCTGGTCACCGGGTCGCGTGCGTCGGTCTACTGGGACGAGGAGTGGATCGAACCCACGAAGGCGTGGGTTCGGACCGCGATCGACCGCGGCCTCCCGTTCCTCGGCGTCTGCTGGGGGCACCAGCTCCTGGCGGACGTGCTCGGCGGGCGCGTCGAGCCGATGGGCGAGTACGAGATCGGCTACCGCGAGGTGCGCCACTCCGGCGACTCGCGGCTGTTCGACGGCATCGACGAGGCGTTCACCGTGTTCACGACCCACTCCGACGCCGTCGTCGAACTGCCGCCGGGAGCCGAGCCGATCGCCGCGAACGATTATTCGAACCACGGGTTCCGCAAGGGCCGTACCTTCGGCGTGCAGTTCCACCCCGAGTACGACATCGAGACGGCCGAATACGTGACCGAGGGGAAGGACCTGCCGGAGCCGCGGATCCAGTCGGTGCTGGACGGCATCAACGCCGAGAACTACGCGGCCGCCTGCGAGGCGAAGGCGCTGTTCGACAACTTCCTCGACTTCGTCGAGGAGGTGTCCGACGCGCCGCGGGCCGCCGCGGACTGACTGCAACCTTTTTATTCAATCGGGACAAGCAAAAAACGATGAGTGCCTCGTCCGTCGTCGACTCGCTCCGACAGCCGGAGTACACCGGCGAGAACCGCTGTACGCCGTGTACCGTCGTGAACGTGATCCTCGCTGTACTCGGCAGCGCCGCGGTGGGCTGGCTCGCCGCGACGGTGGCCGGCCCGTCAGTCGGCGCGGGGGCGGGGGCCACCGCGTTCGCGCTCTGTCTGGCCGCGATCTACCTGCGGGGCTACCTCGTCCCCGGGACGCCGACGCTCACGAAGCGGTATCTCCCGGACCGCGTGCTCGCGTGGTTCGACAAGGCTCCCGCCGCGGTCGACCAGTCGACGGCGGCCGATTCGGCGCGCGACGCCGACGCGGAGTTCGACCCGGTCGACCCCGAGCAGGTCCTGCTCGACGCGGGGGCGGTCGAACCCTGCGAGTCGGTCGACGACCTCTGTCTCGCCGACGGGTTCCGCGAGACGTGGGTCGGCGCGATGGACGCGGATGTGACCGCGGACGACGCCGTCGCGGCGCTGGGGCTGTCCGTCGCGGACTGCCAGCTAGCCGAGTTCGAGGGCGCGTACCGCCTGGAGCGTGACGGCCGGCGCGTCGCGCAGTGGCCGTCGAAGGCGGCGCTGGTCGCCGACGTGGCCGGCGCGACGGCGTTCGAGCGGCAGTACGACGGCTGGGCGTCGCTCGACTCGGAGGACCGCGGCCAGTTGCTGTCGGCGCTTCGCCTCTTTGCCGACACGTGCCCGCTCTGTGGCGGCCGGGTCGAACTCGGCGAGGACACCGTCGAATCCTGCTGTCGGTCCTACGACGTGGTGGCGGTGACCTGCGGCGACTGCGACGCCCGCCTGCTGGAGGAACGCTGGGACGGCGACGCCGCAGCGGCCGCGTAGGGGCAAGAATTGCGGAGCGCTTTTCATCCGCCGGACGAGAGAGTATCGCATGCTCGACTACGTGGGACTGGAGGCGGATCTGGACGAGGAAGAGCGCCTGATCCGGGACACGGCTCGGGAGTTCGTCGAGGACCGCGTCATGCCCGACATCGGGGAACATTTCGAGGCGGGGACGTTCCCGACCGACCTCATCGAGGAGATGGGCGAACTCGGCTTCTACGCGCCGAACCTGGAGGGGTACGGCTCGCCGAACGTGAGCGAGCGGGCCTACGGCCTGCTGATGCAGGAACTCGAGGCCGGCGACTCCGGGATCCGGTCGATGGCCAGCGTGCAGGGCGCGCTGGTGATGTACCCCATCCACGCCTTCGGCAGCGAGGCCCAGAAGGAGCGCTGGCTCCCGGACCTCGGTACTGGCGACGCCGTGGGCTGTTTCGGGCTCACGGAGCCGGACCACGGCTCGAACCCCGCCGGGATGGAGACCCGGGCCGAGCGCGACGCCGGCGAGTACGTCCTCAACGGCTCGAAGACGTGGATCACGAACTCGCCCATCGCGGACGTGGCGGTCGTCTGGGCGCGGGACCGCTCGGCCGAGGACGACCCCGTCCGCGGGTTCCTCGTCGAGACGGACCGCGACGGCGTGACGACGAACAAGATCGACGACAAGCTGTCGATGCGCGCGTCGGTCACCGGCGAGATCGGGCTGAACGACGTGACCGTGCCCGAGGAGAACGTCCTCCCGGGCGTCTCGGGCATGAAGGGCCCGCTCTCCTGTCTCACGCAGGCCCGCTACGGCATCGCGTGGGGCGCGGTCGGCGCGGCGCGGGACTGCTTCGAGACCGCGCGGGGGTACGCGCAGGACCGCGACCAGTTCGGCGGCCCCATCGGCCGGTTCCAGCTCCAGCAGCGCAAGCTCGCCGAGATGGCGACGCAGATAACGACCGCGCAACTGCTCGCCCACCGCCTCGCGGACCTGAAGGAACGCGGCGACCTCCGTCCGCAGCACGTCTCGATGGCCAAGCGCAACAACGTCCGGATGGCCCGTGAGCAGTCCAAAGTCGCCCGCGAGATGCTCGGCGGCAACGGGATCACGACGGACTACTCGCCGATGCGCCACATGGCGAACATGGAGACGGTGTACACCTACGAGGGGACCCACGACATCCACACGCTGATCCTCGGGGAGGACCTCACCGGGATTCCAGCCTACGAGTAGCGCGCAAGCGCTACGAGTGACGGTGGAATTCCGGTGAGTAACCGGCATCGCCGCCTACGAGTAGCGAGGCGACGGCGTCGCCTCGAACGAACGGCGGAGCCGTGAGTGGCGGGGCGGCCCGCCGGAAGCGAGCCATTCCCACCCGCACCGGTCCCGGATCGACGGCCTCTTTGACCGCACGGCCCGAGTTCGCCCCGAGAGCTGACTATCTCGATGGAGTGGCGATACAGGGAGACGGTGCTCGTCCTGAGCACGCTGGCGTTCTTCGCGACGATGGCCGGTCGGCTGGCGATCAGCCCGGTCGTGCCGGCGATCACCGACGCGTTCTCGGTGTCGAACGGCGTCGTCGGGCTGGCGCTGACGGGGCTGTGGATGGCGTACTTCGCGGCGCAGTTCCCGAGCGGGATCCTCGCCGACCGCTTCGGCGAGCGGCGGGTCATCCTCGTCGCGGTTGGCGGGACGGCCGTCACGAGCCTGTTGCTCGCGGCCGCACCGGCGTTTTCCGTCTTCGTGCTCGCGACGGTGCTGCTCGGCGGGGTCGCGGGCCTCCACTACAGCGTCGCGTCGACGCTTCTGGCCCGGACGTACACCGGCAGCCTCGGCGCGGCGATCGGCTTCCACAACTCCGGCGGGCCGGCGGCGGGGCTGGTCGCGCCCGTCGCCGCCGCGTGGGTCGGCGCGCAGTACGGCTGGCGGCCGGCCGTGGCGCTCGGCGCGGTCGTCGCCGTCCCCATCTTCCTCCTCTTCGCCTGGCGCGTCCGGCCGACGGAGCCGCGCCGCCCCGACGACCCGATGGCGGAGCGGTTCGACCGCGACCCGATCGTCGAACTGCTCTCCCGGCCGCGGATCGCCTTCACCGTCTGTCTCGCCGCCGCGGGGGCGTTCGTCTGGCAGGCAACGTCGTCGTTCCTGCCCACCTTCCTCACCGCCTTCCGCGGCCAGTCCCAGACGGTCGCGGGTGCGGTGTTCTCGGCGTACTTCGTCGTGCAGGCGGTCACCCAGGTCGGCGTCGGCGCGGTCTCGGACCGCTACGGCCGGGAGCCCGCAACCGCCGGCTGCATGGTGCTCGCGGCCGCCGGGTTCGCGCTCCTGATCGCGGCACCGGGCACCCTCGCACTCGCGGCGGCGGTCCTGCTCGTCGGCACCGGTCTCGGCTGGGGCGGCGCGCTCATCCCGCGGTTCATGGACGAACTCGGCGACGAGGAGCAGGGCGCGGGCTTCGGCCTCGTCCGAACGGTGTATGGCGTCGTCGGCTCGTTCGGCTCGGTCGTCACCGGCCTGCTGGCCGACCTGTTCGGCTGGGCCGTCTCCTTCGGCGTGCTCACGGGGCTGCTGGTGCTCGTGTTCGCCGCGCTCGCCGTCAACTGGGTGCTCGAACTTGGGTACTGACTCGTCGGAAGCCGAAACGACTAACTGCGCCGCCGCCGCAGTTTTCCGCGTCTTCTCCCGGCCGGAGCCGCGGCACCGTGTTGCGCTCCGGCCGGCCGTCGCACGAGACGCGACGGAACACCATGTCGGAACCGACTCAGGACGGCCGAGCCGTCCACGACGCGCTCGCACAGCACTTCGAGCAGTACGAGGTCCGCCGCCTCCTCCACGACGTACCGCCCCACGAGACGTACGAGGTGACGGTCGACGGCCGGCGCGCCGTCTGCAAGGTGGCGACCGACCCGCGCGGCGACCCCACGACCGAGGCGCACGTGATCTCGCACGTCGGCCGGGAGACCTCGGTGCCGGTCCCCACGGTGATCGCCGTCGGGACCGACCACTTCGTCGCGGCGTGGCACCCCGACGCTCCGCGGACCGCGACGGTCGACGAGGCGACGGCGCACACGATGGGTGCGGGCGTGGCGGCGCTCCACGACGCGACCGCGGGGGCGTTCGACGCGCCGGGACCGTTCGGGGCTGACGACGGGACGCTGACCGTCGACGGCCACGAGGACTGGCACGCCGCCCTGACCGCGCGCCTCGCCGACCGGCGCGACTACCTGTCGACCGTCGGGCACGCCGACGTCGCCGACGCAGTCGTCGACTTCCTGCGTGCGAACCCGGACGCGCTCGCCGGTGCCGGCGAGCCTGTGCTCTGTCACGGCGACTTCGTGCCCGCTCACGCGAGCGTGAACGGCGGGGAACTCGCTTGCGTGATCGACTTCGAGCACGCGCTCTGCGGTCCCGCGGAGTACGACTGCTGGCGGACGCTGTTACCGCTCGGGATCGAGGCGGACGCCGCCGTCGTCGACCGGTTCCGGGCGGGCTACGAGTCCGTCCGGTCCCTGTCCGCGGGGTTCGAGCGCCGGGAGCCGGTGTATCGAATCGTCCTCACGGTCTCGTACCTGAAGTCGCTGTACCTGCAGGACCGCCACGACGCCGGGTCGACCCGGGAACGGGCCGAGCGACTCCGCGAGGTCGTCTTCGACGGCCTCGACGAGCTGGAGCGGACCTACTAGCGGCGCATCAGCTTCCCCAGCAGCCCGCGGTGGTCCGCCACCAGCCGGTACAGCGGCTCGCGGACGCGCTCGCTCCCGGGGACGGCGCGGAACGCCGCGACGGCGAGGCTGTACGGCGGCCCGAGGCGCTCGGCGGCCACCTCCGTCGCTTTCCCGCAGGAGTACACCGCGTCGGCGGTCAGCAGGTGCGCGCACGTCTCGTAGTCGTCGGGCAGGCGGGCCAGCTGGTCGGGCGACAGCTCCGAGAAGCCGACGAGATCGAACTCGCCGCGGGCGGCGGCGAACTTCGCCGACCAGGTGCAGAAGCCGCAGTCGTCGTCGTACACGAGCCGCGGCGGAGCGTCGGCCATCAGTCGAACCGTCCCGTCTCGGCGTCGCACTCCTCGCACAGCGTGACGATGGCGTCGCGCTCGTCGGTCATCTCGATCCGCTGGCGCGTCGGCTCGCCGCAGTCCGGGCACTGGCGTCGGATCTCCGTCTCTCCGGCGTCCTGCGGCGCGCCCATCGCCAGCGCGACGACGCGCTCGTCGCCGCGGTTGACCCCGCGCTGGAACTCGCCCGGTCCGAACCGGACCAGTTCGTTCGGCCCGACCTCGACGTCGCCGTCGGCGGTGGTGAACGTCGCTGTCCCCGACTGCACGTAGAACACCTCCTCCTGCTTCTCGTGGGCGTGGAACCCGTACGCGAAGCTCTCGCCGGGGGCGAGTTCGTAGTAGTTCAGCGCCAGCTCCGCCGCGCCGAGCGCGTCGGTCAGCGGGCGCACCACGTCCGCCGGGCCCATCCGGCTCTCCATGTCGTCGAGCGACTGCCGTTTCATACCCGGAGCATGGCCGCCGAGCGGGAAAAAGCCACGCGACCGCGCCCCCTCGGCCGTCGGGCTGCCGTCGGCGGACTTAAGGCCGCGACGCCCCGCCGTACACGCATGGCTATCGACCCGCAGTTCGACGAGCACCGCGAGGTCGTCGAGGAGCACGAGGGGCATGACGTGTGGGGGCCGGTGGAGGAGCCGGAGACGCTGGGCATCCACGGGACCCACGTCGCCGTCGACTTCGACATCTGTCTGGCCGACGGGGCGTGTCTGGAAGACTGCCCCGTCGACGTGTTCGAGTGGGTCGACACGCCCGGCCACCCCGAAAGCGAGATCAAGGCCGACCCCGCCAACGAGGCCCAGTGCATCGACTGCATGCTCTGCGTCGACGTCTGCCCCGTCGACGCCATCGACGTGGACGGGAGCCGGTCGGCCTGATCCGGCTCCGCGACGCCTCTGACCGCGGCGCCGCGACGGACCGACACCGTAGCCTCTAAACGGGCGCTCCGCCACGCCGTAGGTATGGACACGTACGACCTGATCACCCGGAACGCGGCCGAGGTGGTCACGGAGGACGAGGCGGAGGCGCTGGCCGAGGACCCCGACGGGAAGCGGGCGTACGTCGGCTACGAGCCCTCCGGCGTGCTCCACATCGGTCACATGCTGACCGCGAACAAGCTGATCGACCTGCAGGAGGCCGGCTTCGAGGTGACCGTGCTGCTGGCGGACGTGCACGCCTACCTGAACGACAAGGGCACGTTCGAGGAGATCCGCGAGACGGCCGAGCGGATGCAGGCGCAGTTCATCGCGTACGGGCTGGACGAGGCACAGACGGAGTTCGTCTACGGCTCCGCCTACCAGATGGACGAGGAGTACGAACTGGACCTGCACAGCCTGCAGGTCGAGACGTCGCTCAACCGCGCCCAGCGCGCGATGGCCGAGATCCAGAGCGGCGAGACGGCGAAGGTGAGCCACGTCGTCTACCCGCTGATGCAGGCGCTCGACATCGAGTACCTCGACGTGGATCTGGCGGTCGGCGGGCTGGACCAGCGCAAGGTCCACATGCTCGCCCGGGAGAACCTGCCCGCGCTGGGCTACGACTCGCCGACCAGCCTCCACACGCCGATCCTCGCGGACCTCACCACGGGCGTCGGCAAGATGTCCTCCAGCACGGGCGTCACCATCTCGATGGAGGACACGACCGAGGACATCGAGGAGAAGGTCAACTCGGCGTACTGCCCGCCGACGCGGGACCCCGACCCGGACGACGACGGCAACGAGCGCGAGAATCCGGTGCTGGAGATCTTCCGGTACCACGTGTTCCCGCGGTTCGAGACGGTCGTCGTCGAGCGCCCCGACCAGTACGGCGGCGACCTGGAGTACGACGACTACGAGGCGTTGGCCGACGACCTGGAGGGCGGCGAACTCCACCCCGCCGACGCGAAGTCGGCGCTGGCGGAGTACCTCGACCGGCTCATCGAACCCGGGCGGCAGAAGCTCTGAGGCGACGAAACGGTTTTCCGACGTTACATATGACCGGTACATATGCCGGAGCGAAACCACGCTGCTGGTGAACGATCCCTTCTCGATCTCGCGGGGGTCCTCGATGACGAGGAAGCAACCGCGCTGCGAGAGGCGATCGACGAGCTGTCGCTAACACCGGAAACGGAGACGCTGGAGCGCCTCAGCGAGAAAGAATCCGGACGTGACTGATCGTCTCCGGACTTACATCATCCCGCCCATCCCGAGCGAGCCGAGCAGGTTGCTGACGAGGGCCTTCACGGTCAGTCCGAAGCCGAGCAGCATCAGCGCGAGGCCGGCCGCGATGATCCGACTCTCCCACGCGACCAGCGCCAGTCCGACAAGCACGACGACGAGGCCGACCAGTCCGGCCGCGCCGAGTTTCCTGAGCATGGGTGCGCCGACGGTCGCCGGAACTTAAAGCGCGGCGATTCCGCCGACGACTCCCGCGATTTTAAAAGTCTGCCGTGCCTTGGTACCCGTATGAGCGACAATCAGGGGCGCAAAGACCTCCGTATGCCGGACGACGACGAGGTGTTCGCAACAGTGACCGAGATGCTGGGCGCGAACCGCGTCAAGGTGCGCTGCGCGGACGGCACAGAGCGAACCGCCCGGATCCCGGGCAAGATGCAGAAACGCATCTGGATCCGCGAGGACGACGTGGTCCTCGTCGAGCCGTGGGACTGGCAGGACGAGAAGGCCGACATCACCTGGCGCTACGAGAAGCAGGACGCCGACCAGCTCCGCGAGGAAGGTCACATTCAGTAGCTCTTCTATGGCGACATCGCAACCTCTACCCCGATTAGCCGCCGATCCGTCCCGCCCATGACCGGGGAGTTCGAGCTGGTCGACCGGGAGAACGCCGACGCCCCGGGCGACGAGTGGGCGGAACTCGACGTGTCGGACACGGAGGCCGACCGCATCGCCCGCCGGCGGGACCGCGAGTTCGACGAGTTCCGGAAGAAGATCAAGAACAGCGAGCGGTTCAAGGTGGAGGCGTCGGTGTTCGACGACGCCACCTTCGCCGCGCTGTACAAGCTGGTGCAGGACGGCTACGTCGACGCGCTCGGCGGGCCCGTCTCCACGGGCAAGGAGGCCAACGTGTACGCGGCGCTGGGCGGCGACGGCGAGGTGGCGATCAAGGTGTACCGGATCAGCGCGAGCAACTTCCGGGACATGCGGGACTACCTCACCGGCGACCCCCGGATCGAGGAGCTGGGCGGCGACAAGAAGCGGGTCGTCCTCGCGTGGACGAAAAAGGAGTTCGCCAACCTCAAGCGGGCGCAGGCCGCGGGCGTCCGCGTCCCCGAGCCGATCGCCGTCGAGCGCAACGCACTGGTCATGGAGTTCCTCGGCCACGACGGCGAGCGGGCGAAGCGGCTCGGGGAAGTCCACGTCGAGAACCCGGAGACGGCCTACGAGGTGCTCCGGGAGTACGTCCGCCGGCTGTACGACGCCGGCCTCGTCCACGGCGACCTCTCGGAGTACAACGTCGTCGTGTACGACGGCCACCTCGTCGTCATCGACGTGGGGCAGGCGGTGACGATCCACCACCCCAACGCGGAGGACTTTCTCGAACGCGACTGCGAGAACGTGGCCGCCTTCTTTGCCCGGCAGGGCCTCGACGTGACCGGCGACGACCTGCTCTCGTACGTCCGCGAAAACGCCGACCCCCGCGAGAACTGAGCGCGGTCCGTTGCGGGGCCTGATCGGGGCCGACCTGCCACGGGACCTGCCCGCGGTCGGCCGCGAACCGCACTCACTCCTCGCCGACGTCGACCCGCTCGTGGATGTGGCCCTCGCGCTCGCGCAGGTGTCGCGGCGACCGGTCGTTCGCGACGGCGAGGACCTCCGCGACGATGCTGTGGGCGATCTGGTACGGCGACCCGCCGCCCAGATCCAGCCCGATCGGCGTGTACAGCGACGCCAGGTCGCTCTCGTCGAACTCGCCGAACTCGTCGAGCATCTCCTCGAACCGCTCGTTCGGTCCCATGAGCCCGACGTACGGCGCGTCCGACGCCAGCAGCGTCTCGACGGTGAGCCGGTCGTCGACGAAGTTGTGGGTCATCACGACCGCGTGGGTGCGGTCGTCGAGCGCCAGTTCCTCGCCGACCTGGCCGGGCGAGGTGGTCACCGTCCGGTCGGCCGCGGGGAACCGCTCGGCGATGTCGACGCCGCCGCGGAAGCCGACGACGGTGACGCGGAAGTCGTTTTTCGCCGCCAGTTCGGTGACCGGCCCGACGTCGTGCCCGGTGCCGAACACCACCAGCTCCGACGGCGCGGCGAGCCCGTCGACGAACAGCTCTACGTCCGCGACGGTCACGGTGCCGGACCGACCCCGCTCGGCGAGGTCGGCGGCCGGGTCCGCGACGGACGGCCACCCCTCGGCCGGCGAGCCGTCCGGGCGTTCGAGCCGGTCCGTGTCGGGGTAGTAGTACGCCCGGTCGCCCCGCTGGAAGCCGTCCCGGTCCGCATCGAGGACGGTCACGACCGCCACGTCCCGCCCGTCCGCGAACGCGTCGACTGCCGGCCGGTACGTCGCGTCCAGCGGTTCGAGCAACACGTCGATGACGCCGTTGCAGCCGACGCCGAGGCCCCAGACGTCCTCCTCGTCGTCGTCCATCAGGTCGTAGGTGACGAGCTCCGGCCGGCCCGACTCGCGGATGCGGTCGGCGGCCGAGCGGAGTTCGTGTTCGAGACAGCCGGCCGTGATCGACCCGACGCCGGTCCCGCCGGCGTCGAGGAGCATCTTCGCCCCCGGCCGGCGGTAGGCGTTGCCCTCGACGTCGACGATGGTCGCGAGCACGTCGGTGCCCTCGGCGTCGAGGCGGTCGGCGATCCGCTGTACCACTTCCGTCTCCGGCACGCTCCAGTTGCTCTCGGACATGTCAGGTTGTCTCCCGTAGTCGGATGGTCGATGGACGCTCCCGAGCCACGTACACCTTTCGGACGCCGCGGTCGTGGAGGTCGGTCCCGCAGTCCCCGTCGGCGACCGCCGTGCGGACCCGGTCGGGGTCGTCGACCCGCGCCCCGGCGACGACGTCGACCCCGGCGTCGAACAGCGGCTCCGGCAGGAGCGACGCCGTCGCGCCGACGAGGACGACCGTCGCGTCGTCGGGTGCCGCGTCGAGGTATCGCTCGATGCCGCCGTACACGAACGTCGATCCGGTGACGAACACCACGTCGGCGTCGGCCATCGCCGCCCGGGCTTCCCCCGGCTCGAACGTCCGGACGGTGACGCCGTCGGGCGCGGTCACCTCGCCGACCGGCTCCCGTTCTACGACCCGCACCGTCACGCCGTCGAACTTCCGGAACGCGGGGCGGAACAGCCCGACGGTGACGACCGTCTCGACGTCGTCGGCCAGCAGCGCCATCGGGTCGCCGGTCCGCCACCGGACGTGCGGGGCCGAGGCCGCGTTCAGCGTCGCGACGGCGGCCGCGCGTTCGAGGCGGCCGTGCGTCGCGGCGGCACCGTCGCCCGCTTCCGGCCCTCGAATTGGGGCCAGCAACGCGTCGACTGTCTCCCCGAGTGCGGTGGAGTCCGCTCCGCGCGGGCGGTGTGCGAGGCCGGCCAGCCGGTCCCCGTCCGGGCCGACGAGTTCGACCAGCACCGCCGCCCCGCCGACGGTCACGCGGTCGAGGCGGTGTCCGGCGAACGCGTCGCGCGCCCGGAGCGCGTCGTCGACCGCCCGTAGCAGCCGGTCGGTCACGGCGAGCCACCCCCGTCGGCCGCGCGCCGGCCGTCGTGTTCGTAGCCGACCGGCCCGGCGAGCCCGCGCGTCTCGATCTGGCGTGCTGCCTCGCCGAGGTCGGCCGCCTCGGCGAAGCCAAACAGCGCGTCGACGTAGGGGAGCACCGTCGCCATCCCGCGCGAGGCCGGCTCGAACGCCGGCGAGACGGCAAGCGGGTTGAGCCAGACGACCGCGCTCGCCCGGTCGGCGAGCCAGGTGATCCCGGCGGAGAGATCCGCCGAGTCGCCCACGTCCAGCCCGTCGCTGACGACGACGACCGCGGTCCGGCGGTCGACGGCGTAGGGTGCCGTCCGGCGGAGCGTCCCGAACGCGTGGCCGATCCGGGTGCCGCCGCCCCACTCGACGCCCGCCTCGCGGAGCGCCGCTGCCGGGTCGCCGTCGGCCCGCGCGAAGGCGTCGGTCGCCTCGACCAGATCCGTGTCGAAGAGGAACACCCGTGCGTCCAGCGCCCGCGTCGTGAGGCGCTCGGCGAGCGTCAGGAGCGCGCTCCTGTCTACCGTATCGAGGACGGAGCCGCTCACGTCGACGAGCAGGCAGCAGCGCAGTTCGCTCGCCCGCGCGTCGGTCCGCGGGAGGTCCATCGGCACGCCGCCAGTTGCGAGGCTCGCCCGGAGCGCGCCCCGGGCGTCGACGGCCGACCCCGCGGGGGACCGGCGGCGACGGCGGCCGGGCAGCGTCGCCAGCGCGTCGACGAAGCGGTCGACGGCCGCGCGGTCGCCGTCCGCGACCGACGGCGTCGCCGCGTCCACCGGCTCGCTCCCGCCGACGGCGCTGTACCGGCGCGCGTCCGCGCCGTCGGGGTCGGTCGCCCGGTCGCCGGACGCCCGGCGGCGCTCGGTCGGGATCCGGACCTCGACGGTGCCGTCCCCCTCGCCGTCAAGATCCGGCGGGTCGGCGTCGTCGAGGGTGTCGGCCTCGCCGTCGCCGTCGTCGGTCGCCCCGGTGGCGTCCGGCCCGTCGCCGTCGTCGCCCGACGCTTCCGGGCCGTCAGACGCGGTGGCAATCCGGTCGATCCCGCCCCGGAGCCGCTGCCAGAACTCGGGGAACGCCTCGTCGAACGCCGCGGCGTCGCCCGCCTCGGCGACGAGGCTCGCGCGGAGCGCCGCCTCGACGCGGTCCCGGTCGTCCAGCCCGACCGCCGCGAGCGCCCGGGCGGCGTCCTGCGCCGCCGCGGCGTGGACGCTCGCCCCGTCCGCCCGCAGGTCCCGGACCAGCCGAAACAGCTCCACGAGGACGTGCTTCCGGGCGGCACGGAAGTCCGGGGCGCTCCCTGTCGTGCCGTACTCGTCGATGCCAGCGCCGCGGCCGTCGCCGTCCGGACCCCCGTTCCCCCCCATGGTCACTCGACCCGGTCGGTCGCCGCGACCGCGGCCTCGTGCAGTCGGTTCAGTAGCTCGTCGTCGACGCCGGTCACGTCCTCGGCCTCCTTCAGCAGGCAGCCGAGGGTGCGTTCGATCTCGCCCGGCGACAGCGGCTCGTCGCGCTCCTCGCGGCGGAGCCGCGCGACGGCCTGCGCCCAGTCCAGCGTCTCCGCGACGCCCGGCTGCTTGAGAAAGGACTCCTCGCGCAGTTCCGCGACGACGGCGCACACCTCGGCCGCGACGGCGGCGTCCAGTTCGGGCACCTTCCGGCGGACGATCTCGTACTCGGTTTCGAAGCTCGGCGGCTCGACGTGGAGGTAGAGACAGCGCCGCTTCAGCGCGTCGCTCAGCCCCCGCGTCCGGTTCGACGTGAGCACGACGACCGGCGGCTGGTCGGCGCTCACGGTGCCGTACTCCGGGATCGACACCTGGAAGTCCGACAGCACCTCCAGCAGGAACGCCTCGAACGCCTCGTCGGCGCGGTCGATCTCGTCGATGAGCAGGACCGGCGGCCGGTCGCCGTCGGTTCGGAGCGCGCGCAGCAGCGGCCGTTCGAGCAGGTACTCCTCGTCGAACACCGACGCCTCCCCGGGACTCCCGCCCCGACCGCCGCCACCCGCCACCGCGCCCTCGTCGCCCTGCACGGCCAGCAGCTGCTTCGTGTAGTTCCACTCGTACAGCGCGTTCTCGGCTGTCAGCCCCTCGTAACACTGCAGCCGGATCAGCTCCGTGTCGAACGCCGCCGCGAGCGTCTTGCCCAGTTCGGTCTTCCCGCTGCCGGGCGGTCCCTCGACGAGCAACGGCTGACCCAGTTGCAGGGCGAGCGCGACGGTCGTCACGGTGCGGTCGTCGGCGACGTAGTCGGTCCGGTCGAACCGCTCCCGGAGGTCGGCCTCCGTCACCGCGTCGAACGCCCCGGCCGCCCCCTGCTCGCTCACGGCTCCACCTCCGCGACGTACTCCGCCGGCTCGGACTCGAACGAGTCGGCACAGCCGTGACAGCAGAAGTGGTACGTCTCCCCCCCGTACTCGACGCTCGCCGCGGCGTCGTCGGGGTCGACCGTCATCCCGCAGACGGGATCGACGGCCGCGTCGGAGCCGTCCGCGTCGGTCTCGTCGCCCTCGTGGCCGTCGTCGCCGTGGTCGTGGCCGCCGCCGTCGCTGTGGTCGTGGCCACTGTGGTCGTCGTGATCATGGCCGCCGTGGTCGGCGGCGGCGTCCGCGTCCTCGCTCGCCGCGGCGTCGTCGTCCACGCTCCCACGCGAGCGCACGTCGACGACCTCCGCGAGCAGGCTGGCGGCGAGTTCGGCCGGCGTGTGCGCGTCGATGTCGACGCCGGCCGGGTTCGTGACGGCCGATCGAATCCCCTCGGGGTCGCGGTCGAGCAGCCCGGCGGCGCGCTCGACCTCCTCGGTGGCCCGTTCGTCGCTGGCGACCAGCCCGACGTACGGCGCGTCCGCGAGGACTCCGGCGGCGACCCCCCGGGCGTCGTACCCGCCCATCGAGGCGACGACGACGACCGGCGACCGGCCGACTGCATCGGCGATCTCGGACGGCTCGACCGTGGCGAGGACGTTCGTGCCCGCGGGTACGTCCGGCTCGGCGTCCCCGTCCGCAACCACGAGCGTCACGTCGACCGCCAGTTCGTCGGCCATGCGGGCGAGCGACCGCGCGACCGGCGAGTCGCCGACGACGACCAGTTCGGTCCGGGCGACCGGTTCGAGGAATATCTCCAGCACGCCGTCGCTGTGACACCGCATGGGGAACGCGTCGAGGCCCGGCCGGTCGACGGTCGCCGGGTCCGGCGCGATCCCGATCAGGCGCGGCTCGCCCGCCGCGATCGCCTCGCGGGCCTCCTCGGCCACGACCGACTGGGCGCAGGACACCCCGCCGACCCAGCCGTGCAGTTCGCCGTCCTGCGTCACGACCGCTCGGTCGCCGACGTTGGCCGACACCGGCGGCTCGCGCCGGACGACGGTCGCGCGGGCGTACGGCTCCCCGCGTGTCTGCAGTTCGTCCTCCAGTGCCGATACGTCCCCGTCGTCCAGCCCGCTCCCGCGGGGCGCGTCGTGTGCTGTCTCGTCGTGTGGCATCGTGTGGTGTGAGCGTCGCCGGGGCGGGCGGTCCGTCCCGGCAGTCGGCGCGGTGCGGTCAGTCGTCGGCCGGTTCCCCGTCGTCCTCGACGCTGAACTCGACGTTCCGGACGGGCTGGTGGCTCAGCCCGACCTCGTCCAGTTTCTCCCAGACCACGTCGGGCGTCATCGGCATCTCGACGTGGCTGACGCCCTCGTGGGACATCGCGTCGACGACGGCGTTGACGATCGCCGGCGGCGAGCCGACGGTCGGCGACTCGCCGACGCCCTTCGCCCCGATCGGATGGTGGGGCGACGGCGTGACGGTGTGGCCCGTCTCGAAGTTGGGGATCTCGTTTGCGGTCGGCAGCAGGTAGTTCATGAAGTCGCCGCCCGTGACGTTGCCGTTGTCGTCGTAGGTGACGTGCTCCATGAGCGCCGTCCCGATCCCCTGTGCGAGGCCGCCGTGGATCTGCCCCTCGATGATCATGGGGTTGATCCGGTTGCCGCAGTCGTCGACGGCGACGAACTTCTCGAACTCGATCTCGCCGGTCTCGCGGTCGATCTCGACGATCACGATGTACGACCCGAACGGGTACGTCATCTCCGGCGGGTCGTAGTAGTTCACCGCCTCGAGCCCCGGCTCCTCGCCGCCGGGGTGGTTCATGTACGCGCCGGCCGCGATCTCGGTGATGGTGATCGAGCGGTCGGGCGCGCCGGCGACGTGGAACTCGCCGGACTCGCGGTCCCACTCGATGTCCTCCTCGGCGGCCTCCAGCTCGTTGGCCGCGATGGACTTGGCCTTGTCGCGGACCTTCCGCGCCGCGACGGCGGCGGCCGCGCCGGCGACCGGCGTCGACCGGGAGCCGTAGGTGCCCAGTCCGTATGGCTCCGTGTCGGTGTCGCCGTGCTCGACGACGATGTCGTCGACGTCCATGCCGAGCTCCTCGGCGACGATCTGGGCGAACGTCGTCTCGTGACCCTGCCCCTGCGTCTGGACGCCGATGCGCAGGACTGCGTTGCCGGTCGGGTTCACGCGCAGGTCCGCGGAGTCGAACATCTCGATGCCGGCGATGTCGCACTGCTTGCCGGGGCCGGCCCCGACGACCTCGGTGAAGGAGGAGATGCCGATGCCCAGCAGCTTGTCGGCGTCCTCCTCCAGCCGGCGCTGTTGCTCCTCGCGGTAGTGCTCGTAGTCGGCCATCTCCAGGGCCTTGTCGAGCGCCTTCTCGTAGTCCCCGGAGTCGTAGTTCCACCCCGTCGCGGACTCGTAGGGGAACGCGTCCGACGGGATGAAGTTCTTCCGCCGGATCTCCGCCGGGTCCATGTCGAGTTCGTCGGCGAGCACCTTCACCATGCGCTCGATGAGGTACACCGCCTCCGTCACGCGGAACGAACACCGATACGCGACGCCGCCGGGGGCGGTGTTGGTGTACACCCCCGTCAGCGAGCCGTACGCCGCCTCGATGTCGTACGACCCGGTGAAGATGTTGAAGAAGCCCGCCGGGAACTTCGAGGGCTGGGCCGCCGCGTTGTACGCGCCGTGGTTGGCGAGCACGTCGACTTTGACGCCCTCGATCACGCCGTCCTCGGTGGCGGCGAGTTCGCCCGTCATGTCGTAGTCGCGGGCGAACCCGGTCGTCTGGATGTTCTCCGAGCGCTCCTCGATCCACTTGACCGGCTCCTCCAGCACGTACGACGCCGCCGCGGCGACGACGTAGCCGGGGTAGATCGGCACCTTGTTGCCGAAGCCGCCCCCCACGTCCGGGCTGACGATCCGGACCTTGTGCTCGGGGATGCCCGACACCTGCGAGAACAGGGTGCGGTGGGCGTGGGGTGCCTGCGAGGTCATGTGGACCGTCATCTTGTCCTTGCCGGGGTCCCAGTCGGCGACCGCGCCGCAGGTCTCGATCGGCGCGGGGTGGAGCCGCTGGTACAGCATGTCCTCCTCGACGGTCACGTCGGCCTCGTCGAACACCTGCTCGGTCTGCTCCTTCTCGCCGGTTTCCCAGTCGAAGATGTGGTTGTCCTCCTGGTCTTCCAGTTCGTCGCGGACCAGCGGCGCGTCGTCTTCGAGCGCCTCCTCGGCGTCGACGACCGGGTCGAGCACGTCGTACTCGACCTCGACCTTCTGCGCGCCGTCCTTCGCGGCGTAGCGGTCCTCGGCGATGACGGCCGCGACCTCCTGTGACTGGAACTTCACCTTGTCCCGGACGAGCACGTCCTGCGTGTCGTCCATCAGCGTCGGCATCGTCGCCAGGTCGTGAGCCAGCAGGTCCTCCGCCGTGAGCACGGCGACGACCTCGTCCATCGCCTCGGCCCGGGAGCCGTCTATCTCCTCGATCCGGGCGTGAGCGTGCGGACTCCGGACGATCTCGCAGTGGAGCATCCCCGGTTTCTTGATGTCGTCGACGTAGTTGCCCCGGCCGGTGATGAAGCGCTTGTCCTCCTTGCGGCTCACCTCCTCGCCCATGCCGCCGCGGCCGTGGCCGCAGTGTTTCTCCGGTTCGGGGCCGTCGTCGTCCGGGTGCTGGTACTCCGTGTCGGCGTCGGGTGCGTTTTCGCGGTCGGAACTCACTGGTCGTCACCTCCGAGGTGGTCGCGGTCGAACTGGTCGTCGAACGACTCCCGGTCGCCGTCGGGACCGCCACAGCAGTCCTCCAGCCCGCAGAACGTGTCGGCGTCGCCTGCCGTGGCGAACTCGGCGTCCGTGTCGTCGCCAGCCGTCGCACCGCCGTCGGCGGCCGCCGTCCCGCCGTCCGTCGCGGCACGGGCGTCGAGCTCGTCGGCCGCGTACTCGATCGATCGGACGATGTTCTGGTAGCCCGTACACCGACAGAGGTTGCCGCTTATCGCCTCGCGGATCTCGTCCTCGACGGGGTCGGGGTTCTCGTCCAGCAGCGCCTTGCCGGCCATGAGCATCCCCGGGGTGCAGTAGCCACACTGCAGGCCGTGCTCCTCGCGGAACCCCTCCTGTAGCGGGTGGAGGCCGTCGGACGCGGGCAGGTCCTCCATCCCCTCGACGGTGAGGATCTCCGCGCCGTCGGCCTGCGTCGCGAACATCAGGCAGGACTTGATCGGTTCGCCGTCCTTCAGCACGGTGCAGGCCCCGCAGTTGCCGGTGTCACAGCCGATGTGCGTGCCCGTCAGGTCCAGGTCCTCGCGGATCGCGTGGACGAGGAGCCGCCGCGGCTCCACTGCCACCGTGTGCTCGGTGCCGTTTACCGTCAGCGTGATCTCCGTTTCGTCGGTCACTGTGTAACCCTCCGTTTGACCGTCCCGGCGCGCTCGGCGGCGTCGCCCAGCGCGCGCTGTGTGAGGACGTTCACCATCCGTTCCTTGTACGCCGCGCCGCCGTGCTCGTCGGACTCGGGGTTGGACTGCTCGCTCGCCAGCTCCCCGGCCTCCTCGAACAGGTCGGCGCTGGGGCGCTCGCCTTCGAGCAGGTCCTCGGCGTCGGTCGCGCGGGCGTTCGTGATGTCGACCGCCGTCATCCCGATCCCGGCCGTCTCGATGACGCCGTCGTCGTCCATGACGAGCCGTGCGCCGACGCCGGCCATCGCGTAGTCGCCGGTCTTGCGCTTCAGCTTGTGGTACGCGCTGCCCTCGTTCGGCTCCGGCGTCGGGACGCGCACCTCCGTGATCAGTTCGTCCTCCGACAGCGTCGTGTCGTACGGCAGGAGGAAGAACTCGTCGGCCGGGATCGTCCGGTCGCCGTCCGGCCCGTGGGCGACGACCTCGCCCTCGTGGGCCAGCAGGACGCTCCCCCAGTCGCCCTTCGGGTCGGCCTGCGCGACGGAGCCGACGACCGTCCCGCGGTTGCGGATCTGCGGGTCCGCGACGAGCGGCGCGGTGTCGGCGAAGCTGCCGTAGCGCTCGGCTATCAGGTCGGACTCCTCCACGTCGGCGTGGCGCGCGAGCGCCCCGAGCTTGAGGTAGCCGTCGTCCTCGTGGAGGTAGTCGAGCGAGTCGATGCCGTTGATGTCGACGACGACGTCGGGGTTCGCCAGCCGGAACCGGAGCATCGGCACGAGGCTCTGGCCGCCGGCGAGGATCGTCGGGTCGTCCAGGCTCTCCAGCAGGCTCGTCGCCTCCCCGACCGTCGACGGTTCGTAATGTTCGAACGGTGCGGATTTCATCAGAACATCCCCCGGATCTTGTCCGTGACGCCCGAGTCAGTCTCCTCGACCTCGGTCATCTCGGACTCGATGTTGCTGAAGAAGTTGTTCACGATCTTGTTGGCGACCGGGTTGATGACGCGGCCGCCGAGCTGTGCGATCCGCCCGGAGATGTCCGCCTCGGTCCACCACTCGATGCGGGAGCCGTCGCCGTCCTCCAGCTCGTGGATCCGCATCCCCGACTCCATGCTGAAGCCGCTGCTGCTGGCGGAGCCGGAGCCGGTCGCCGTCATCTCGAAGTTCTCCTCGTCGCGCTCGTCGATGGTGACCGTCGTCTCGAACTTCGGCTTCACGCTACCGACGCCGACCTGCATCAGCGCCGCGTACTGCTGGCCCTCCTTGAACGCTCGTGCGGCGACCGCGTCGGCGTCTGCCTCCGGGAGCGTCTCGACGTCCTCCTCGGGCTCGTAGCTGTCCCACTCGAAGTCGTCGTCCATCGGCGTGATGTACTTGCAGCCCTTCAGCGCGTCCCGGACCGCGATGGGGTCCGAGAGCACGACCCAGGCCTTGTCGGGCGGTACGTCCGCCAGTTCGAACTCGCCGTCGAACTCCATCAGCGACCGCCTCCGTCCGCCCCGGTTCGTCGCTCGCTCGCCGCCGTCATCTTTTATAACCCTCCACTATGAGCATACTATTACCACGCTCCATGCTATGGGATACCACCCTAATAAGGTTATTGAACGTGAAAGATACGTCGTGGACGAGATCACACCGATCCGAGCCGTCGAGACCGACGGAGCGAACCGGGAGGTGCAGGGCGAGTGACCGCTGACCACGACCACGGGGAGATGCGCTCCTGGCGGGATGGGGCCGAGACGGTCCGCGATCTGCGCGCTCGCCGGCTCGAACGCCGCAACGTCGAGACGGTTCCGCTGGACCGGATCGCCGGGCGCGAACTCGCCGAGCCGGTCGACGCGCCGACGGCCGTGCCCGCCCGGAGCCACGCGACGATGGACGGGTACGCGTTCGACGCCGCCGGCGAGTACCCCTACGACCTCGTCGACGCCGAGGTGTACCCGGACGACGAGCCGCCGTCGCTCGCGGCCGGCGAGGCCGTCAGGATCTTCACCGGCGCGCCAGTCCCGCCCGACGCCAACGCCGTGCTGAAACAGGAGGAGGCGACCGTCGAAGACGGGCGGCTGACGGGGACGCCCACCGATCCCGGGACGTACGTGTACGAGCGCGGGAGCAACGTCGCCGAGGGCGAGCGCCTGTTCGACGCGGGGGAGCGCCTCGGGCCGAAGGACGCCCTGTTGCTCGGGGACCTCGGAATCGACGAGGTGGCCGTCCGCGAGCGCCTCTCGGCCGGCCTGCTGGCGACCGGCACGGAGATCCACGAGGGGAAACACCGCGACCTGGACTCGCCGATGCTCGCCGGCCTCGTCCGGTCGTGGGGCCACGAGGCGACGTACGAGGGGACCGTCCCCGACGACTACGAGCGCGTCCGGGACCGGATCGCCGCCCTCGCGGCCGACCACGACGTGGTGCTGACGACCGGCGGGACGAGCGTGGGGAAAGCCGACTACGTCGTCCGGGCGCTGCGCGAACTGGGCGACGTGCTGTTCCACCGCGTCCGCCTCCGTCCCGGCAAACCGATCGCCGTCGCCGAACTCCCCGATGCGGTCGTCTTCGCCATCCCCGGCAAGCCGGTCGGCGCGCACGCGGTCACGTCGCTGGTCGCCCGACCCTACTTCACCGGGCGCGTCGACCTGCCCACCGTCGACGCGACGATGGCCTGCGACGTTGGCATCTCGGTCCCCGGCTTCGCCTACGCCGTCCCGGTGACGCTCGCGGACGGGACGGCGACGCCGCTCGGCCACGCCGAGTCGCCGCTCGCGGTGTACGACGACGAGTTCGACCCGAGCGTGCTCTCCTCCAGCACGCGCGCGTCCCGGGCCGACGGGTTCGTCCTCACCGAGGACGCGCTGGCCGCGGACGAACCGGTCGACGTGGTTCCCTACCCCGTCGTGGAGCGATGACGGCCGACGACGCGGAGGATGCCGCCGGGGACGCCGACTCCACCGACGGTCGGCCGTCCGGGGGCGACCTCCCACTCGTCGAACCGCCGTTCGGCGGGGACGAACCGGACGACGGGACCGACCCGGACGACGGCGAGTCGCCCCGCGTCGGCGGCGTCCTCCTCGCGGGCGGGACCAGCAGCCGCTACGGCGACCGGAACAAGCTGCTGGAACCGGTCGACGGCGAGCCGATCGTCGCTCGCGCGGCGCGGACGCTCGTCGACGCGGGACTGGACCCGGTTGTGGCGGTCACCGGCCACGAGGCCGGACGCGTGCGGGCGGCGCTGTCGGACTCCCCAGTCACGACGGTCCACAACCCGGACTACCGGGACGGTCAGGCGTCCTCGGTCCGAACCGGGGTCGCGGCGCTCCGCGAGCGGGCGGCGGTCGACGCCGCCGTCGTCGCGCTCGGCGACATGCCCTTCGTCGATCCGGGGACGGTGCGGACGCTCGTGGCCGCGTACGCCGCGGGCGTCGGGGACGCGCTCGCCGCCGCCCACGACGGCGAGCGCGGGAATCCGGTGCTGTTCGACCGTCGTTTCTTCGACGACCTGACCGACGTGGCGGGCGACACGGGCGGCCGGGCGATACTGCTCGGCAGCGATGCGGGCGCGCTCGTCGCGGTCGCGGACCCGGGCGTGCGCCGGGACGTGGACGAACCGGATGACCTCGACGACGGCCGCTAAACTCCCGCGGCGCTACTCGTCGTCGGCCGCCTTCCGGACGACGATATCGCCGTTCTCGACGTGCCACTCGACGCGGTCGCCGGCCCCCACGTCGAGGAAGTTCCGAACCGGCTTCGGGACCGTCGTCAGGTTCTTCTCCGAGACCTTGGTGTCGGTGAGGTTACCCATCGGTCCGGCGTACGGCCGTAGCACACACATAGTTTGCGCTACGTCGTCGCGTAGCGACCCGTCTGTCTCGGCCCCGTCGCTAGTGCCGGCGCTCGCTGCACCCGCCGGCCCCGGAAACGGGCAGAAATTTTACTACCGGTTGACGGGATATCCGACCGTGATCCTCTGTGTGGACCCGGACGACCGGGAGCGGGAACGGACCGCCGAGGCGCTCGCGGCGGCGGGGTTCGACACCCGGACTGCAGGGTCGGTCGCGGACGCCCGCGATGTGCTCGACGGCGACCTGACAGTCGAGTGTCTCGTCACCGAGCAGGTGCTCCCCGACGGGTCCGGCCTCGAACTCGTGCAGGCAACCCGGGAGACGGCCCCCGACACCGCCTGTGTTCTCTACACCGACCGTCCGATCGAGCAGATCGACACGGCCGCCTTCGGCGAACTCGTGGCCGAGTACCTCCCGAAGGCCGGCCCGGAGACGCTGGACGAACTCGTGTCGCTCGTCGAACACAGCGTCGCCTTCCACAACCAGACCGCCTACCCCCTCCCCGAGAACGAGGACGCCCGCGTGGCCGCCCTCGGGCGATACGCGATCGACCCGGAGGCGCTCGGGGACTCCGTCGACCGGTTGACCGAGGTCGCGACCGAACTGTTCGACATCGACGCCGCCGCGGTCGGGCTTATCGACGCGCACGAGGAGCGGTTTTTCGCCTGCCACGGCGTCTCGTTCGGTCAGATCCCGCGCGAGGAGACGGTCTGTACGTACGCCATCCTCGACGAGGACGTGACGGTCCTCGAGGACGTTCGCGACGACCCCCGGTTCGCGGAGAACGACCATCTCGCGGCCGCGGACATCCGGTTCTACGCGAGCGCGCCGCTCGTGACGCCGGACGGTGAGGCGATCGGTGCCTTCTGTGTGTTCGACGACGCTCCGCGGGCGTTCTCCGACCGCGACCGGGAGCTTCTGTCCATGCTCGCCGACGAGGCGATGGAGCAACTCGACCTGCGCCGCCGCCTGCGCGACGGTGATGGGGGGGATACCGATGGGTGACCCCTACGCGTTCGACGGGCTTCCGGTGGAGCCGATCCGGGCCGGAACGGTGCTACTCGTCTCCGGGCCGATGCATGCGGGTGCTCGCGACCTGGCCCTGCAACTGCTCTCGGGGACGGCCGACGAGGGGGTCGTCATCATCACCACCAACCGTCGGGCGGAGCGGATCGCGGACGACTGCGCACGGGTCGGGATCGAACTCGCGGCCGACCGGGCCGCGATCCTCGACTGCGTCGGCGAGGAGGCCTCGAACGTGCCGGCGCGGGTGCTCTCGGTCTCCGGCCCGGCGGACCTGACCGGCATCGGGATGTGCTTCTCCGACGTGTACCGGGATTACAACAGTTCGGGGATCGAACGCGTCCGCACGGGGCTGTTCTCGCTGTCGACGCTGCTCTCCTTTGGCGACCTCAAGTCGGTCTCCCGCTTTGCCCACACGCTCGGGGGTCGCATCGACAGCGTCGACGGGTTCGGCGTCCTCCTCATCGACCCCGTGATCCACGACGACCGGACGATCAGCACGCTTAGCCAGTTCTGTGACGCCCGGATCGACGTCCGGGACACGGACGCCACGCCGGAACTGCGCGTCCGCGGGCTGCCCGACCAGCCCCGCGAGTGGACCCCGTTCGAACCCACCTCGGACTGACCGGTTCGGGGCGGCCGGAACCGCCGGACGAACCTGCCGGTGGGGGGAGCGCGAGTCCAGCGACCGGGGTACACGAGAAATCGCGCTGACGCCGGCTACACCGCCGAGTTCCAGCGGTGCGCGCCGCCGTCCGACGCCCGGTCGAAGTCCATGTCGAAGCGGTCGGAGTCGAGCAACACCGGTCCCGGCACGTACGCGTCGTCGTCCCCGACGGCGGTCAGGAGGCCGCGCTCGTGCATCGTCGACAGCACGTCGCGGACCGTCCGCTCCCGGCCGTCGACCAGATTCGCCTCCGCCATCACGGCGTCAACGTCGACGCGTCCTTCCAACATCGCGAGCCGGATCGCGGACACCCACGCCGGCTCGCGCCTCATCTCCCGACACATCGTTGTTGCACGGCAAGTCCGGCGAGGTAATATAACTTGCTGCAGGGCCTGCCGACGGCTTCGTGTGGGGCGGCGGTCCGATCGCCGGACAACGTAATCCTTAACAACTTTTCCCGCTTCAGTTAATATATGACGGTCGCAAGCGTCTCGATGCCCGAGGAACTCCTGAACCGGATCGACGAGTTCGCCGAGGACCACGGCTACACCGGCCGGAGCGAGGTCGTCCGGGAGGCCGCCCGCAACCTGCTCGGGGAGTTCGAGGACAAGCGCCTGGAGGGCCGCGAGCTGATGGGCATCATCACCGTGATGTTCGACTACGAGACGACCAGCGTCGAGGAGAAGATGATGCATCTCCGCCACGAGCACGAGAACCTGGTCGCGTCGAACTTCCACAGCCACGTCGGCGAGCACCACTGCATGGAGCTGTTCATCCTCGAGGGGTCGCTGGAGGAGATCTCGACGTTCGTCGGGAAGATCCGCGCGACCCAGGACACGCTGAACGTCGACTACTCGGTGATGCCGGTCGACGACTTCAACCCCCTGACGGCGGAGTAGCGGTCCCGTACCTTCATCTGGTCGCGGCCCGTTTTGCGACGCCATGAGCGACTCGATGGACGGCCGGTCGGCCGACGCGGTCTTCGGACTCCTCGCCGACAGCACGCGCGTCGAGATCCTGCGGGCAGTCGCGGTCAAACAGTCCGAGCTGCCACAGCGGTCGGGACCGATGCGGCTGTCGTTCTCCGACATCTACGACGCGGTCGACGTCGACAACACGTCGAAGCTGTCGTACCACCTCGGGGAGCTGACTGGCACCTTCCTCCGCAAGGACGAGGACGGGTACTCCTTTACCCACGCCGGGCAGGAGCTCGTTCGCTTCGTTCTCTCGGGCAACTACGAGCGACCGCCGGCGTTCGGCCCGGTGGAGACTCGCGGGACGTGCCTGTTCTGCGGTGCGACGGAACTGGAGGCCCGGTTCCAGCACGAGCTGTTCTTCGTCGTCTGTACCGACTGCGAGGAACCCGCGATGGGCTACTTCCTCAAGCCCGCGCAGGCGCGGGCCTGGGACGGCGAGGAACTGGTCCGGATGGCGATCCGGAAACAGACGTTCGACTACCGGCAGGTCAGACGCGGGGTCTGTCCGACCTGCGCCGGCCCGCTCTCGACCGTGGTGATGGACGCCAGCGACTCGCCGTTACCCGACGCGGACTCGTTCGTGGCGGTGGACCGCTGCGAGGCGTGTCTGCGCCGCTACTCCGGACCGTTGACCTACGGCGTCGCGCACCATCCCGCGTCGGTCGCCTTCCACTGGGACCACGGGATCGACGTGCTGTCGGAGGGGATCCGGCTGTTCAACGACCGCATTCGGGCGGGGCGCTGGACCTCCGAGCAGGCAGCGACGGACCCCGCCGAGTACGCGGTCGAGTTGCGCGAGGGCGACGACGTGCTTCGTGCCCGCCTCGACGACACCGCGACGGTGATCCACACGGAGCGCGTGCGACGCAGCGGCGTCGGTCAGCCGGAATAGTGAAAGAAGAATTACAAAACGCCGGTTGAGTGACTCGGCCAACGCACGCTCCCGTCTCCCGGTGATCCGACGATCATCCCCGTTTCGCGGGCGCTCCGGCTCAAATCCGATTTTGAAACGGGGCTGGTAATATATCAAAAAGTCGATAATACTTATGAACGAGCGAGCCGCCCGGTCGAACGAGGAACGAACCCATGAACTCGACCGAACGACCCGAGCACGGACGAGCACAGTCCGCCGAGCGCGGGGCCGACGCCGGCACCGACCCCGTCGGAAACCGGCCAATGTCCACCGACGAGATCCGGGCCGCCTACGCCGACTACGCCGACGCATTCCGGCGGTTCGAACGGTTCGACCGCTTGTTCGTCGGCGGCTACCGGGAGCGGCAGTTCGGCGACGCCGAGGGCCGCGTCCTCGACGTCGCCTGCGGCACCGGGACGAACTTCCCGTACCTCCCCGGGACGGTCGACCTCGTCGGCGTCGACATCAGCCCGGAGATGCTGGCGGGTGCCCGCGACCGGCTCGCCGACCTCGAACTCGACGGGACGGTCCGCCGGATGGACGCCCAGAACCTCGACTTTCCGGACGACAGCTTCGACACCGTGATCTCGGCGCTGTCGACCTGCACGTTCCCGGACCCGGTCGCCGCTCTGCGGGAGATGGAGCGCGTCTGCGACCCCGACGGCCGGATCCTGCTCGTCGAACACGGCCGGAGCAGCGTCGGTCCGGTCGCGCGCTTCCAGGAGTGGCGCGCCGACGCTCACTACGAGACGGCCGGCTGTCGCTGGACGCAGGAACCGCTGGCCGTCGTCGACGAGGCGGGGCTGACGGTCCGGCGCGCCGACTCCGGCTTCCTCGGGATGATCACGACGGTCGAGGCCGTCCCGGAGTGATCCACGATGTCGGGATCCAGCCTCAAACGGCTCGTCGACGGATGGGTCGGCATGCTCACGACCCATAGCTGGGCGGTCGTCCTCGTGATGCTCGTGCTGACGGCCGGGATGGCCGTCGGGGCGACGGGGATGAACACCGACAGCGGCGGGGGCGGCAACGCGATGCTGCCCGAGACGACGCCCGACCGGAAGGCCGACTACGTCGCCGAGCGCTACGGCGACGGGTCGGGGGGCGGCGACCCGGTGCGCGTCGAGGTGTACGTCCGCGACGCCGACGGGAACGCGCTGTCGAAGGCCGCGCTGCTCGACGCGCTACGCTACCAGCGGGCGGTGACCGACAACGCGTCCGTCGCCACCGCGACGCCCGACGACGGCGGGGTCCGGAGCGTCCCCAGCCTCGTCGCGCGGCGACTGGCGGACGACCCGGACGCGGACCTCGACGCGCAGGTCGCCGCGCTCGACGGCGCGAGCGAGCAGGCGGTCGACGCCGCCCTCCGCGGGACGCTCACCGCGGATTCGGCGGCGCTGCGCCTGCTGCCCGCCAGCTACGAGCCGGGCACCGCGACCGCCGAGAGCCACCGCCTGCTGTTCGCGTTCGAGGCGGCCGACGACGGCGAGGCACCGAGCGCCGCGACGAAGGCGCTGTTCGCGGAAGCGGACGGCCGCGAGGACCCCGAGTTCTTCACGCTCGGCGAGCACGCCATCGCCCAAAACAGCGAGCGGATGAACCGGAACACGGCCCAGTTCGTCCTCCCCATCGCGCTGGCGCTGATCGTCGGCGTCCTCGCGTTCACGTACCGCGACGTCGTCGACGTGGCGGTCGGGCTGGTCGGCGTCGTCGTCTCCGTCGTCTGGATGTTCGGGATCCTCGGCTGGCTGAACGTCGCCGCCGGGATCACGATGATCGTCGGGCCGGTGCTGATCGCCGGGTTGAGCATCGACTACGGGTTCCACGTGTTCACGCGCTACCGCGAGAACCGCGGCCCCGACGAGGGCGTCCGACCGCCGATGCGCCGCGCCGTCCGGGCCGTCGCGTTCGCGCTCGGCCTCGTGACGCTGACCACGGCGATCGGCTTCCTCTCGAACGTCGTCAACCCCGTGCCGGACATCCGCGCGCTGGGGATCGGGATCACGCTCGGCGTCGTCTCGTCGTTCGTGGTGTTCCTGACGCTCGTCCCGGCGCTGAAGGTCGGGGTCGATAGCCTGCTGGAGCGCTTCGGGCTCGACCGCCGGAAGCGACCGCTCGGCGAGAGCGCCCTCGTCCGGCCCCTGCTGCAGGCCAGCGTCGGGCTGGCGAAGCGGGCCGCGCCGGCCGTCATCGTCCTCGCGCTGGTCGCGGGCAGCAGCGGCGCGGTCGCGTGGACGGCGCTGGACGAGAAGCCGTTCGAGCGCCAGACGGAACCGGCCGCGGAGTGGAAGACCGAACTCCCCGGGCCGATGGCCTGGGACGGCGGGGACTACAGCCTGCACCGGAGCTACGTCAACGAGCAGTACCGCGCGGTCGCCGACGACGAGAGCGAGCGCGTCCAGCTGCTCGTCGAGGGCGACGTGACCGACGCGGACACGTTAGACCGCGTCCAGCGCGGCGCTGACGCTCTCGCCGCGGACCGGCGGGGGAGCGCCCGCGTCGTCTCGCCCGTGACCGTCATGGGCTCGGTCGCCGAGCGCAACGACGCGTTCGCGGAGACCCTCGCGGCCGCCGACACGGACGGCGACGGCGTGCCGGACCGGAACGTCGGGGCGGTGTACGACCGCCTCTACGAGGTCGCGCCCGGCGCGGCGAGCCGCGTGATAGAGCGGACCGACGGCGAGTACCGGTCGGTGCGCGTCGTCGGCCCCGCCGACGGCACCGGCACCCTCGATGAGCGCGCCGGCGACCAGCGTGTGGCCGCCACGGCGGTCGCGTCCGGCGACGACGACCTGACCGTCACGGCCGTCAGCGGCACGACGATCCGGCAGGCCGGGATCGCTGCGCTCACCGACGGCATCCTCCGCGTGATGGCGCTGGCGCTGGCGGCGGTGCTGCTCGCCCTGGTCGCAGTCTCGTGGCGCGTCCACGGGAGCGCCTCGCTGGGCGTGGTCACGGGCGTCCCCGTCGCGCTGGTGACCGGGCTCGTCGTCACCGGCATGTATCTGCTCGACGTGCCCCTGACGATGCTGACGGCGCTCCTGATGAGCCTCGTCATCGGGCTGGGGATCGACTACAACATCCACCTGAGCGACCGGTTCGCCGGGGAACTGCGCGACGGCCGCGCCCCGTCCGCGGCGCTCGAAGCCGCCGTCGTCGGCACCGGGGGCGCGCTGCTCGGCAGCGCCCTGACCACCGCCGTCGCGTTCCTCTCGCTGACGCTTCACCCCTCCCCCCAGCTACAGAACTTCGGCACGCTGGTCGTGCTGGCCCTGCTCGCCGCCTTCGTCGTGAGCACCGTCGTCCTCCCGAGCATGCTCGCGCTCTGGGCGCGCGCCGGCAGGTCCGAGGCGATTCGCGGCGGCTCGGAGCGCCCGGCGGCGGCCGCCGACGATTGAGGGGGCCGTCGGGACGACGGACGGGCCCGTCCGCATCCCCTCAGAGGAACGGCACGGCAAACGCCGCCGTCGCGGCGCTGATGACGGCCCATCCGGCGTAGTTCCACCACGGGACGCCACGGAAGCGCGGTCCGGGGAGGTCGTCGGTGTACGTCCAGTGGCCGTCCGCGACGCCGCGGTGGTCGACGAGCAGGTCGTACCCCGTCGCCAGCGCCGCGCCGGCCGCGACCGCCGGCCAGCCGTCGACCGCCAGCAGCGCGACCCGGAACGCGGCGTACACGGCACCCGTCCACCCCAACAGGACGTAGAGCGGGACGCCGACGACTTTCGGGCCGATATGGTGGTCGAGCCAGCCGGCGTTGATCACGGCCGCCTCGGCGACGAACGCGACGGCGGCCCCGCCGCCGAAGAATGCGACCGTCGCGGCCGTCGGCCACGTGACGGCGGCGTGGACGAGCGCGACGAGACCGACCGCCGCGGTCGTCGCGGCGAAGGTTCGACTGTCGGACATGCGCGGGACTACCCGTCGAGCCGGCATAAAGCCGGAGCGTTCCGGCTGTCGTCGCTCCGCGGCGGCCGCTGCCGGTCAGTCGGCGGCCGACGCGGCCGGCGAGTCGTAGCCGGACTTGACGGGCGGCGACAGCGCGAACAGGAGGGCGGCCCCGACGATGAACACGGCACCGAGCAGCGCCACCGCGTCCAGCGTCGACCACCACGTGGCGAGGACGCCGCTCCCGACGCGGAACGGGATGCCGGCGACCGAGCGCAGCATGGCGACCGACGACAGCAGGGTCGCGCGGCCGACCGACTGCACCTGGTCGTTGATGTACCCCTGGTAGATCGGTCGGATCACCGAGCTGCCGCCCTTCATCGCGAAGAACATCGGGAACGCCAGCAGCGGAACCAGCCCCGCGGCGACGTACGTCGCGGCGATCCCGACGGGGACGAGCAGCATCGCGTTGCGGACGCCCAGCAGCGACTCCAGGTCGCTGGCGTAGTCGCTCGTCACGGCCGAGACGACGGTAAAGGAGGCGTAGAGGAAGCCGATCGTCGGCGCCTCGGCGAGCCCCCAGCGCTCCAGCCGCGGCCCGACGCTGGCCTCCAGCGTGTTCTGCGCGATGGGCTGGATCCACATGTCCATCGTGAGGATCGCGCCGCTGAACAGCGCGAGGTAGACGACGAAGGAGCGCAGGCTCGGCGCGGCCAGCTGGTCGCGGATGACCGGGAGCGCGTCGACGATGGTCATCACCTCGTCGTCGGTGTCCTCGTCGTCGTCGTACGCCCGGTTCTGCGGGAGTCGGAGGACGAGGACGAGGTTGATCAGCGCCACCGCGACGCCCGCGTAGAACGGGTAGAAGCGGTTCGTCGCGTAGAGAAAGCCGCCGGCGATCAGCGTGACGACGCTCACCCACTGCCCGATCGCCCGGCCGCGGCCCTGGACGCGGGTGAACTCGTCCTCGTCGCCGTGCTCGGCGAGCGTGTCGTACAGCCACGCGCTCCCGCTGCCGGAGATGAACGTGCCGCCGAACGACAGCATCACGAACGTGAACGTGAAGCCGACGAAGTCGGTGGCGACGAGGTAGCTGGCGTTCGACACCACCATCAGCGCCGCCCCGACCGCGAGGCTGTTCCGGCGGCCGATCCGGTCGCCGACGTAGCCGGTCGGGATCTCGCCCGTCACGACGACGACCGCCTGGATCGTGGCGATCAGGCCGATCTGGGCGAAGCTGAGGCCGTTCCACAGCAGGAACAGCGTGTACACGGGGTAGTGGAAGCCGGGGCGGGCGGTCGCGCGGTAGAGGTAGTAACGGGTGACGACCGCGGACTTGGAGAGGCGCGCCATCTGCGGGTTCCCGGAGGATCATTTCGAATCGATATATATCTGGCGTGTATGTGTCACGCATTCTCAGAAACCGACCGCGGCGCGGCGGCTGCCGGTCGATCAGATGCCCTGCACCGTCTCGATCAGGCCGAGCGTCTCCGCCGTCATCCACGCGAGAAAGACGGCGTACAGCGCGAGGAAGCCGACGGCCTCGCTGTCGGTGAGTTCGAGGTGGGTGCGGGTGAAGACGATGAACACGATCGTCGCGAACGCGAGAAACCCCATCGTCGGGATGGTCGCGAGGAAGTTGATCGTCGCCGACCCGGCGAGCAGGACGCCGACGGGGATGGCGACGAGGAGGTTGAACGTGTTGCTCCCGAGCACGTTCGTGAGGCTGGTGACGCTCTCGTCGTCCCTGGCGGCGCGGACGCTGACGACGGCGTCGGGCAGGCTCGTCGCCGCGGCGATCACGGTCAGCCCCCACAGGAAACTCGGCGTTCCGAACGCCGCGCCGAAGGCGAGGACGGCCCGGACGAGGCCCTCGACGCCGACGGCGATGACGACCAGCGAGACCGCGAGCGTGGCCCACTCCCGGCGCGTGTCGACCTCGATCGTGCGGGACGGCACGTAGTCGCGAGTGTCCTGATACTGGAGGAAGACGTACACGCCGTACGTCACGAGCGGCATGGCCGCCAGCGCCGGCGTGAGGACCGCCGCCTCGTTCGTGCCGCCGGGGACGTACGTCGCGCCGAGGGCAAAGGTGATAAAGAGGACGAGGACGCTGATAATGTAGAACTGGGCGTCCTTGTGGACGATGTCCCGCGTCGCCTCCAGTTCCTCGCTGGAGAACGCCGACGCCGCCGGGATCACGAGCAGGTTGAAGATGGCGCTCCCGACGATGGTGCCGACCCCGAGCGCGAACTCGCCGTGGACGAGGGTGCCGATGACGACGGAGCTCAGCTCCGGGAAGCTCGACCCGACGGCGACCACGACCGCGCCGTGCACGGCGACGGGGAGGCCGTAGTGCTTGCTGAGGCGCTCGGCCGAGCGTTCGAGCGCCACGCTCCCCTTCCAGATGACGGCAGTCGAGACGACCGCCAGCGCGGCGTACGCGAGGAGTCCGACCATCCGTTGGCTCGTCCGTCTCGCCCCGCGGACTAAGGTGTTCGTGACGGACGCGGGCGACGGGTCAGCGGTCGGCGACGGCTTCCTTCCGGCCCGACACCTCGTCGGGGTCGAGCCTGTAGTCCTCGAACGGCACCTCCTCCCGCGGCCGGTCGAAGATGTCGACGACGGGGATGTGGACTCCCCACAGGCCTTGCGTCGCGGTCGAGTCGTAGGGCTCGTCGGCGAGCGGTTCGAGCCGTCCCGTCGCCACGACGCTCCGCCACCCGTGGTCCGTGTCCCGATGGACGACGACGGTGACCGGCCTGTCGACGACCGCGCCCTTTCCCCCGTTCGACGGCGACGAGAGCCGGAAGTAGAACTCACCCGCGTCGGCGTTGTAGCCGTACGACACCGGCAGCGAGAACGGCGGCTCGTCCCCGCCCGCGCCGAACGAGACGACGCCGGTCCCCCCGTCGCCGAGCAGTTCGTCGCGCTCCTCGTCGGTCATCTGGACCCAGCGGAGGTCGCTCATGGATCGGCGTACGATACCATACAGCATAAGCGGGCCGGGGTACCTGTGCCCGACCGTACCTGTCGGCTACGCGGTGTGTGTCGCGCCGCCGTCGACGACCAGCGACTCGGCGGTGACGAAACTCGCCATGTCGCTGGCCAGGAACAGGACGGCGTCCGCCACGTCGCCGGGCTGGCCGAACCGCTGAAGGGGGATCGCCTCCCGGGTCGCCTCACCCTCCTCGGTGCCGACGATCGGCGAGTCCTCCGTCGTCATCGCCGTCTCGATCACGCCCGGGTGGACGGCGTTGACGCGGACCCCTTGCGGGCCGAGTTCGGCCGCGAGCGCGTACGTGAACAGCCGGATCCCGCCCTTGGCCGTGCAGTACGGCGTCAGCCCGCCGTACCCGCGTATTCCGGCGACGCTGGAGACGTTGACGATGCTCCCGCCGCCGTTGCCGGCCATCCGTTCGGCGGCGAGTTGCGACGCGAAGAAGACGCCGTCCTGGTTGACACGCATCAGCTGTCGGTACTCGTCGGGCTCCACGTCACCGATCGGGGCCTGCGGGCCGACGATCCCGGCGTTGTTGATCAGCACGTCCACGCCGCCGTACTCCTCCGCGGCGTCCATGGCGGCGGTCAGGTCGTCGTGGTCGGTCACGTCACAGGAGACGAACGTCGCCTCGGCGTCCGACTCCTCGCGGACGACCTCGTGTGTCGGGTCGCCGCCCTCCCGTGGCTCCTCGCGCAGGTCGGCGACGACGACCGCCGCGCCCTCCCCGGCGAACCGCCGTGCGATCGCCCGTCCGATACCGCTCGCTGCCCCGGTCACGACTGCCGTCCGGCCGTCAAGTAGCGATGGCATACCGCACGGCCCACGCCGAGACACATCTTTCTCGGGGGTACCTTTCGAACCGCCCGAGAGCTCCCGACGCGAATCTACTTGACGCTGTTCCTCGACGTTCGAGCGGGGGAAGCAGATGGGGATCAGCAAGCGGCGCGGTCGACGAGCAGAAACGGACACGGCCGGGGGGCCGGTCGTGAGCCGACGCCGCGTGCTCGCGGCGTCCGTGGGGGCCGCGGCGGGAGCGACGGCCGTGGGGAGCCGAAGGGGGTCGGCACAGGAAGCCGTGACGGTCGAACTGGTGGACTTCGCGTTTGAACCGGGCACGGACGACCCGCTGGTCGTCGCGCCGGGGACTACCGTCCGGTTCGTGTGGATCACCGACAACCACAACGTCGTCGTCGATTCCCAGCCGGAGGGTGCGGGCTGGGAGGGGCACGAACCGATAGAGAACGCGGGGTTCGAGTTCGAGCACACGTTCGAGACGGCGGGCGAGTACGCGTTCTACTGTTCGCCTCACCAGTCGCTCGGGATGGAGGGGACCATCGAGGTCCGCGAGGGCGGCGCGCCCGCCGGGGAGGGCCCGGTTGGGGATCTCCTTCCGGACCCTGCGCTGACGGTCGCCATCCTGAGCTTCGGGGCGTTGCTGTTCGTCACGTTCTTCGTGTACTTCTTCAGCAAGTACGGGGGCGACTACGGCGAGTAACCCACCCCGACGGGTATGTCGGTGCGCGTCGTACGCCGTCCATGCCGACGAACGTCCTCGTTCCGATGGACTACTCCGACCTGTCGAAGAAGGCGCTCCGGCGGGCGCTCTCGCTGCATCCCGACGCGGCGATCACCGTCCTCCACGTCATCGACTGGCACACGAGCGACCTCGGTCCCGGCGGCTGGGGCGACTCGCCGAACACGTTCGAGGACTGGCTCGCCGAGGCCCGGGAGCACGCGGCGGACCTGTTCGACGAGGCCGAAGCGATCGCGGCGGAGTACGACACCACGGTCGCGACGGACACCGCAGTCGGCGACGACGCCCGACAGATCGTCCAGTACGCCGAGGACCACGACGTGGACCTGGTCGTGATCGGGAGCCACGGCCGGTCGATCCCGGCCAGGGTCCTTCTGGGGAGCGTCTCGGAGACGGTCGTGCGCCGCGCGCCGGTGCCCGTGATGGTCGTCCGCTGACGGTGACGACGCTCACGGGGAGGGTCGGCCGGGTCAGGTCAGCAGGAGCGCGACGAAAAACAGGAGGACGGCCTCGTTGACGACCCACGAGTTCGCCTCCATCCAGCCCCTGGCCCGCGGCATGAACGCCGCGCCGCGCTCCCCGAACGCGAGCAGGACGAGCGACGGCAGCGCGAGCAGCAGGAGTGTGGCGAGGACGAACGGGACGGCGTCGGTCAACGGCGCGCCGCGGGCCGAGAGGAAGGAGCCGACGGCGACGGCGGTGAGGATGTCCGTCGGGAAAACCCCGAGCAGGAGAAACCCCAGCCTGAACGAGAACCGCGGGCTCGCGCCCGTCAGCTTCCCCATCCACGCGGGCGGTTCGGCCTTCGCCCGGTTCCGGTACACGTTGGCCATCGCGACCAGAAGGACCACGAGGATCACGATGTCGAGCGTCCCGCCGGAGAGGCCCTCGCGGGCGGCACCGTCGCCGAACGCATAGCCGAGCGCCACGACGGCGGTGATCGACACCGCGGCTCCGAGGACGTACGCGGCCGAGTTCGCCCGCCAGCGGTCGCTCGTCGCGAGGAAGACGGCGCTGAGCAGTTGCGGGCCGGCGACCATCACGACGGCCAGCGGGAGCACCCGTAGCTCGCTCATCCCTCTCCCTCCCCGGTCCGGCTCCGACGCCCCGAGCGTGTCGGCGGCACGGCCGCTGTTCCACGGCCACGCGCATAAACGCGGGCGGCCCCGGCGGCTGGCACGGCTCACAGTCGTCGGCCCCGTCACCCGATGCGTATCCGGTCCGTGCCGGGCGGCCGACGCCCGGCAGAACATATATGCTTTCGATTCCCCTAGCGGCGTCCATGGATTCCCCGTTCGCGGTCCTCCGGGTCGACCCGACCGCAGACGAGGAGGAGATCGAGCGAGCGTACCGTCGCCGGGTGCTGGAGACTCATCCGGACCAGAACGGGTCCACTCGCGAGTTCCGCCGCGTGCAGGCGGCCTACGAGGCGATCAAGTCCGAGCGCGGACTCCCCGGACGCACCCACGCCGGGAGCGACCCCGACCCTGACCCCGACGCCGCCGACGCTGACGCCGACAGTCCGGACGGGCGCGAGAAGACCCGCGTCGAGTATCTGAACTACGAGGTGCTCGACGACTACGGTTGGTCGCTGGACGACGACGACCTGTTCGAGAAGGCGTCCGACGAGGGCCTCACGTCGTCGGCCGACTGCGGGCGCTTCCTCCACGACACGCCCGGGTCGCTCCTGCAGGGTGCCGAGGACTGCGGGTTCACCTGGCCGTACTCCTGTCGCGGCGGGGCCTGCGCCAACTGCGCCGTCGCGGTCACCGAGGGCGAACTGGAGATGCCGGTCGACCACATCCTCCCCGAGGAGCTGATGGACCAGGGGATCCGGCTCTCCTGTGTCGGCCAGCCCGTCACCGACGAGCTACAGGTCGTGTACAACGTGAAACACCTCCCCGACCTGGACGACCTCCTGCTCCCGCCGCGCTCGTTCGACGGCGCGGCCGGCAGCGACTGATCCCGGCCGTCGCGGCGGCTGGCAGCCGGGTCGCCGGAAGCCGTCGCGGGTTGCCGCAAGCCGAACCCCGAAACGTCGGAGCCGAGACCGGTCAGGTAATGGACCGACGCGGCTGGGAACTGCTGGGCGTGACGACGGCGGCCTTCTTCGTGACGATGGTCGCCCGGCTGTCGCTCTCGCCGCTCGTCCCCGACATCATGCTCGCCTTCGACGTGTCGAAAAGCGTCGTCGGGGTGGCGCTGTCGGGGATGTGGGCCGCCTACGCGCTGTTCCAGTTCCCCGGCGGCGTCCTCGCGGACCGCCTCGGCGAGCGCCGTGTCGTCCTGCTGGCGATGGCGGCGACCGGCGGCGCGTGTGTCGTCCTCGCGGCAGCGCCGACGTTCCCGCTGTTCGCCGCCTTCGCGGTCGTCCTCGGCGCGTCGGCGGGGCTGTACTTCACCGCCGGTACGTCGTTTCTCACGTCCCAGTTCGAGAACACGGGCCGCGCGCTCGGCGTCCACGAGATCGGCGCGTCGGGGGCGGGGCTGGTCGCCCCCGTCGCCAGCGCGTACGTCGCCGCACGGCTGGACTGGTGGGCCGGCCCGCTCGTCCCCGCGGCGATCGCCCTCGTCGTCCTCGTCCTGTTCGCGTGGTTGGTGCCCGAGACGCCGGCCTCCGCGCCCGACGTGACCCTGTCCGACCAGGTCGATGCCCGGCGGCTGCTCGACCTGCTCTCCCGGCCGAGCATCCTCTTCACGACCGTCGTCGCCATGGTGGGCTTCTTCACCTGGCAGTCCTTCGCCTCCTTCTTCCCGACGTTTCTGGAGGAGTACGCCGGACTCACGACGGGCGAGGCGAGCCTCATCTTCGGCGTCGTGTTCGCGATCACCGTCGTCACCGCGCCCGGGCTCGGCTGGGCCTCGGACGCGACCGGCCGCGACGCCGCCATCGCCGCCTCGCTTGCCTCCGGCGTCGCCGGGTACGCGCTGTTCCTGTTCGTCGGTGGGCCGGTCGCGCTCGTCGCGGGAAGCGTCCTCGTCGCCCTCGGGCTCAGCTGGCCCGGCGTCGTCAACTCCCGGTTCATGGACCACCTCGCGCCCGACGAGCGCGGGACCGGGTTCGGACTCGTCCGGACGGTCGTGTTGCTCGTCAGTTCGCTCGGCAGCGGCGTGACGGGGACGCTGGCCGAGGAGGCGGGCTGGCTGGCGGCGTACGGCCTCGTCGCGACGCTGCTCGGGCTGGTCGTGGTTCTACTCGTCGGCAATCGTGCGCTCGGGATCGACGCGTAGCGCGGCGGTGCGACTGCCGGGCGCTCGGACGGACAAACGGTCCGTCTCAGGCGGCCTCCAGCGTCTCCTCGTCGACGAACTGCGCCTCCCACTCCCGGCGGTCGGCGATCTCGCGACGGCCGCGGCTCGTGAGGCGGTACTCGTTCGTCCGGCGGTCCTTCTCGCTTTTCTCGACGAGCCCCTTCTCGACGAGCGTGTCGAGGTTCGGGTAGAGCCGCCCGTGGTGGATCTCCGCCTCGTAGTAGTCGTCCAGCACCTCCTTGATCGCGAGCCCGTGTGGTGCCTCTTGCCCGGCGACGGCGTACAGCAGGTCGCGCTGGAACCCGGTCAGGTCAAACATTGTGTCCCAATATATCGATAGTAACATGTTTGCACTTAAACATCAGGGTGCGAACGACCCGCAACGGGGGCGACGCCCCGGCTCGCGGGGTCCACGGCGTTCCGCGATCGGTTGCCGACTCGAACCGCCGTGCCCGCGTTGTCACCTTCAGTACGCATAAACCCGCGGCGGCCCGACCGCCTCGTATGACCGACGACATCGTCGTCTCGCGCGAGTGGCTCGCGGCCCACCGCGACGAGGTCCGGATCGTGGACGTCCGCGACGCCTGGGAGTACGACGGGATCGGCCACATCCCGGGAGCGGTCAACGTCCCGTTCGACCGGTTCCGGAGCGAGAGCGAGGAGACGGCGGGCATGCTCCCCGGCGCGGACGCGTTCGCCGACCTCATGAGCGAGGCCGGCATCGCCCCGGCCGACACCGTCGTCGCCTACGACGACACCCACGGCGTGTTCGCCGCGCGCTTTCTGGTCACCGCGCAGGTGTACGGCCACGACGACGTGCGACTGCTGGACGGCGACTACAGCGCGTGGAACCTGGAACACGCGACGACGACCGACGCGCCCGCGGTCGAGCCGACCGACTACGTCGCGGACCCGCCGGCGGACTCGATCCTCGTCGACCACGAGGCGGTCCGGGAAGCGATGGACGCCGACGCCGTCCTCGTCGACACCCGCGACGACTGGGAGTACGAGGAGGGCCACATCCCCGGCGCGGTCAATCTGGACTGGAAGGAGCTCGTCGACGACGAGACGCGCGGGCTGAAACCCCGCGAGGAACTGGAGACCGTTCTCGACTCGTACGGCATCACGCCGGACCGGCGCGTCGTGCTGTACTGCAACACCGCCCGGCGGATCAGCCACACGTACGTCGTCCTGCGTCATCTGGGCTACGAGGACGTGGCGTTCTACGAGGGGAGCCTCACGGAGTGGACCGACGTTGGCGGCCCCGTCGAATCCGGGTCGTAGCCGGCCGACGCGGTCATCCTCCGTCGTGTTTGTGCGGACGAGGAAAACAACCATATTTGTCGCCGCCCGTCGTTGGGACAGAGGGATGACAGCGCGGAGTACCCTCCTCGACGCGCTCGGTGCCGTCCGCCGGCAGGTCACCCGTCACCGACTTCGCGTCGCCTTCGCCGCGGTCGTCGCGCTGTGTGGCGGCGTCATCGGCTTCGCCGCCGTCACGGGGTCGACGACGGCCAACGCCGAAGCGGTCCCCGAGGCCCCGCCGACGGAGAACCACACGGTCGTCACCGAGTCGGCCCGGTACGGCACGATCATCGCGTACGCCCCCAACGGGAGCGTCGCCTACTACAACAACAGCCACACGAAGTACTTCGACGTCGACCCCGTCGAGGGGCGGTCGATGACCGTCGAGTACACCGCCGTCGACACGCTGGTCACCGAGAGCGAGCGGTGTCGCGACCCGCCCTGTACCCGCAACGTCATCGAGCGGGTGAACATCTCCACCGGCGAGGTGACGGAGGTCGTCAGCCGCTTCGACTACCGGGAGATCGCGGGCGAGTGGCACGACCACGTCCGGGTCAACGAGACGCACGTTCTCGTCGCCGACATGGCCGACGACCGGGTGTTCATGCTCGACACCGCGAGCGGCGTCGTCGACTGGGCCTGGAACGCCCAGAGCGAGTTCCCCGTCGACGAGGGCGGCCACTACCCCGGCGACTGGACCCACCTGAACGACGTGAGCCTGCTCGACGACGGCCGGGTGATGGTGAGCCTGCGCAACCAGGACCAGGTCGTGTTCATCGAGCCCGATGCGGGCCTGAACGAGTCGTGGACGCTCGGGAGCGAGGGGAACCACTCCCGGCTGTACGAGCAGCACAACCCCGACTACATCCCCGAGGAGCGCGGCGGCCCGGCGGTCGTCGTCGCCGACTCGGAGAACGGGCGCGTCGTGGAGTACCAGCGCGAGGGCGACGGCTGGACCCGGACCTGGGAGTGGTCGGACGCCCGGCTGCAGTGGCCACGGGACGCCGACCGCCTGCCGAACGGGAACACCCTCATCACCGACACGAACGGCGGCCGCCTCGTCGAGGTGAACCCCGAGGGCGAGGTGGTCTGGGGGGTCGAACTCTCACATCCCTACGACGCCGAGCGCCTGGGGACGGGACCCGAGAGCGCGGGCGGTGAGAGCGCCGCGGCGCTCGGTCTCGAATCGCAGACGCGTGAGAGCGCCGGCGGACAGGGGTACGACTTCCGCGGGTTCGGTCCGGTGGTGCGCTTCCTCCGGGACGTGACCCCGCCGCGGGTCGTCAACGCCGTCATCTACGTCAGCCCGACGTGGCTCGGTCCGGCGGAGATCGGTCCCGCGGTGGTCGGGACGGTCGCCGCCGTCTCCTGGGGCGGGCTGGAGGGCTGGTGGTTCCTCCGGTCGCGGAACGTCGGTCTGCGGTCGCCGGTGTACCGGGAGGAGGAGTGATCCGCGGGCCGCCGCGCGTTCGGCACTACCCCGACAGCGCGTCGTACACTGGGTAGACCAGCGTCCACAGCGACGCGAACGCCGCCCCGACGATCACGACGGCCGCGAGAACGTCCGTGTCCGGCCGCGGTCCGGCGACGAGCGCCCACAGCGTGGCGACGGGGAGGACGACCGCCACCGCGAGGCTCCCCAGTTCGACCGCCGCGAGCCGCGGGTTCGCGCGCAACTCCGCGAGGAGGCCGGCGTCCCCTCCGTCACCGTCGGCTCCGTCCGGGTCCACGGTCGCGTCGGCCGCCGCCCCGCCGTCCTCGGTCGCCTCGTCCATGCGACGGCCTGTGTCCCCGACGCACAAAACGCTCCCGGGGGCGCCCCGAGGGAAAGACCTACCTGCGACACGAGCGTTCCCTCGGGCATGACCGAGGCCACCGCGGTGGATCTCGACTTCGGCGACGACGGCCTGATCCCCGCCGTCGCGCAGGACGCCGACTCCGGCGAGGTGCTGATGCTCGCCTACGTCTCCCGGGAGGCGTTCGAACGCACCCGCGAGACGGGGCGGGCACACTACTACTCGCGGAGCCGGGACGAACTCTGGGAGAAGGGTGCGACCAGCGGCAACGTCCAGACGGTCGAGGAGGTGCGCGTCGACTGCGACGGCGACAGCCTGCTCTACGTCGTCGACCAGGAGGGCGGTGCCTGCCACACCGGCTACGAGTCGTGTTTCCACCGGACGGCCGACGGCGAGGTCGTCGGCGAACGGGTGTTCGACCCGGACGAAGCGTATGAGTGACCGCGCGGCCGAACTGGCGGAGGCCGACGAGGCGGTCCACGAGGCCGAGGCGGCCGTCGTGGAGGTCGGCACCGACGCCGTCGAGACGGTCGCCGACGCCCACGGCGAGCTGACCGACCTGCTGGAGCGCTACGAGGACAGCGCCACCGGCACCGGCGATTTCAAGGCGTACGTCGAGTTCCAGGACGCCGTCGCCGAACTCGTCGAGGGGCTGCCCGACGACCTGCCGAACCGCGACGCCTTCGAGTCGGCGCTGGAGATCCTCGACCAGCGCCGCCTGAGCGAGGACGACTTCGCCGCCGCCCGCGAGGCGCTCGCCCCCGCGGCCGAGACGGCGCGCCTGCTCGACGAGCGCGACCGCGCCGTCGCCGAATACCGCGAGGCGCGCAAGGCCGCCGCCCGCCGGAAGCGGACCGTCGAGGAGCGGATCGAGGAACTCGAACGGCTGGTCGAACTCGGCGACGCCGACCTCGACGCCCCCGTCGAGCGCCTGCGGGAGCCGGTCGAGGCGTACGACGACGCCGTCCGCGAGGCGTTCCGCGAGTTCCGGAGCGAGGAGAGCGCCCGCGAGGTGCTCGAACTGGCCGTCGCCGCCGAGCGCTACCCCCTGGTCGACCTGGACGCGCCGCCCGAGGACCTGCTCGCCTACGTCCGCGAGTCGCCCGCCGGCGAGGAACCGGTGCCGACGCTGCTCGACTACGCTGACTACTCGCGGTCGAAGCTCGACCACTACGTCGACGACGCGGCCGAGCTGAAACGGCGGGTGGCGACCCGGGAGACGTACCTCGAACGGTTCGACGCCGAGCCCTTTACCGTCGGGTGGCCGCCGCCCGAGGCCGACGACCTCTGGTGGCGCTCGCGGGAGCTGATCTCGCTCGTCTCCCGCTTTGCGCCCGAGGCCGTGGTCGCGAAGCTCCGCGAGGTGCGGGCGCTGACCCGCGAGGACGACTACGAGCGCCTGCGGACCGCCGCGGTCGCCAGGGACCAACTCGGTCCCGACGAGCGCGAGCGCCTCGCGGAGGGCGACGTGGCGGCCGAACTCGACGAACTGCGGGCCGAGCGCGACGCGCTGGACGAGGCGCTGACCGAGTACCCGGACCGGTGAGAAACGGCGGCCTGTGGCGATCCCTCCCCCCGTTCAGACCCCGGTTTTCGCGTCCTCCAGCCGCTCGGCCATCCCGTCGGCGAGCTTCGCCGCGCGGCGCTGGTCGCGGGCCTCCGCGTAGATGCGGACGAGCGGCTCGGTGCCGCTGGGTCGGGCGAGCACCCAGGCGTCGCCGTAGTCCAGCCGGTAGCCGTCGGTGGCGTTGAGTTCGGCGTCGGCGTCGGCGGCGCGGGCCTCGGCGGCCGACAGCATCGCCCGGCGCTCGGCGTCGCCGTCGTACTCGATGTTCCGGCGGACGTTGTAGTAGTCGTCGTACGGCGCGACGACCTCGCTGGCGGGGCGGTCGGCGATCAGTTCGAGGAACCGGGCGGCGATGTACGCGCCGTCGCGGGCGAGCCGGTAGTTCGGGAAGAAGACGCCGCCGTTGCCCTCGCCGGCGACCGGGACCGACGCGCCCTCGGCGCGAAGCTCGCGGATCCGGGAGATGATGTTCGTGCTGCCGATGGGGGTGAGTTCGAGCGACGCGCCGGCGGCCTCGACCACGTCGACGAGGCGCTGGGAGACGTTGACCGCGGAGACGGTCGTGTCGCCGGCCTCCAGTTCGGCGGCGGCCAGCGCGGCGAAGGTGGCGTCGCCCTCGATGTACTCGCCGCGTTCGTCGTAGAAGATGGCGCGGTCGGCGTCGCCGTCGTGGGCGACGCCCAGGTCGGCGTCCGTCGCGGCGACCAGCCGGCCGAGGTCCCCGAGGTTCTCGGGGATCGGCTCGGGGTCGCGTCCCGGGAAGTGGCCGTCCGGCTGGGCGTTGACGGTGACGACGCGACAGCCCAGCTCCCGGAAGAACTCGGGGTTCGTGAGCGCGCCGGCCCCGTGGCCCGGGTCGACGGCCACGGTGAGGTCGGCGTCGGCGATCCGCTCGCCGTCGACGGCGGCGTGGAGCGCCTCCGTGTAGCGCCGGCGCGCGCCCTCGACCCGGCGGGCGTCGCCGGTCGCGTGCCACGGCACCGTCTCGGTGCGCTCGGCCAGCAGCGTCTCCTCGACGCGCTCCAGTTCGCCGACCGACAGCTCGACGCCGTCGGCCCCGAACAGCTTCATCCCGTTGAACTCCGGCGGGTTGTGCGACGCGGTGATCATCAGCGCCGGCACGCCCTCGCTCTCGGCGTAGGCCTGCAGCCCCGGCGTCGGGACGACGCCGAGCCGGTCGACGTCCGCGCCGACGCTCGCCAGACCGCTCGCGGCGGCGTCGGCGAGCATCCGGCCCGTCTTCCGCGTGTCCCGTCCCACCGCGACCCTGTCGGCCCGCCAGACCGTTCCCGCCGCCGTCGCCACCCGCAGGAGGAACTCGGGTGTCACCGTCTCGTTGACGACCCCCCGCGTTCCGCTCGACCCGAACACTTCCATTATCTACGCTTCCGGATGCGTCCCTCAAAGTGGTTCCGAAGCGAGGGCGGACGCGCCGCCCCGCGCCCGGGACGAGGGCGGAACGCTTTCCGTGGTGGCCCCCGACGCCCCCGGCATGGTCAGCATCGACGAGAAGCGGGTGTACGGGGACCGGGCGGGCGAGACGACGGCGTACGTCGCCAGCGGGCAGGGCGTCGCCGCCGTCTCCGTCTCCGACGACCGCGTCGGGGAGTACGGCATCGACCACGCCTGCACCGCCCTCGACATCGCGGCCGCCGACGGGCAACTGGCCGCCGCGACGCCGACCGACGTGCTCGTGAAGGACGGCGAGTCGTACGACCAACTCGGCTTCGGCCCGGCCGTCGCGGTCGGCTTCGACGGCGACGCGCTCGTGGCGGTCGGCCCGGACTGGTCGGTCGCCCGCACGACGGAGGCCGGCGAGTGGGAGTCGGTCGGTGCGGTCGACAGCCCCGTCCGCGCCGTCGACGGCGACCTGGTCGCCGCCGAGGACGGCGTGTACCGTGTGCGTGACGGCGGGATCGACCACGTCGGACTGGACGACGCCCGCGACGTGTCGACCCCGGGTACGCCGCTCGCCGGCACGGGCGACGGACTCTACCGGCTCGGTGCCGGCTGGATGTCACAGGTCGACGGCGAGTTCCGGCTGGTCGCCGCGGCACGGGACGCGTCGCCCGGCGAACTCGGCCGCGCCCACGCGGTGACCCGGGACCACCTGTACGCACACGCCGACGGCGAGTGGACGGTCGTCGACGTGCCGGCGGACGACCCCGTCGCCGGCGTGGGCTACGGACCTGACGCGACCTACGCCATCGCGACGGACGGCACCTTCCTCGCGGACGCGGGCGACGGCTGGCGGACCCAGCCGCTCGGCCTGACGGAGATCGGCGGCGTCGCGGTGCCGTAGCGGCGGCTCCGCGGTGGCTCCGTCGCGGCCGAGAACCCCGGATTACTTCAGCTGTATCTCCCCTTCCCCGCAGACGACGACCGTGTGCCCGTGATACTCGAACCCGACCGACACTGACGTGTCGGCGGAGTCGAGCAGTCGTTCCAGCAGGTCCGCGTCGAGTACCTCCGCAAGCGGCGGTAACGCCATCGGGTCCACCCCGTCCGCCTCCGCGACCCGTTCGGCGATCCTGACGACCAGGTCGTCGCCGTCGGCTGTTTCGTTCGGGGATTGTAAACAGTTCATAAAACGGGTTCATGGTAATTGCTGATAAAGCTGCTGGCCAATCGTTTCGGTACACCGATCCCGTTTACAACCGGCCCCCGCTCACACGACCCCGAGCAGTTCGAACAGCCCGAACAGCACGTCGCCGTACGTCAGCGCGACCGCGAGCCCGACGAACGTCGGGACGAGAAACGGGACGCCGGGCGATACCCACACCGTCTCCGCGGTCGAGAGCACCTGCAGGCCGTCGCGCAGGTCCCGCTCCGTCGCCCCGTACGCGCCGTCGACGTCCGCCAGGAACGCCGCCGCGCCCCACGGGTCGTCGTACTCCCCGTCGCCGTCGGCGGCGCGCTTCCCGTCAGCGTCGTCCAGTTCCGGGACGGAGCCGTCGCCGCCGTCCGGGGCCGCCGCCACCGCGCCGTCCGTCGGCGGGTTCGGGTCGTCCGGGAGCGTCGCCGGGTTCCGCAGCGCGTCGGGATTTGCCCGGAGGGTCGACAGGTCGACCCCGCGCCAGCGCAGGTACATCCGGAGGGCGTCGAGGTCCAGGCCGCGGCGGGTGCCGCCATCCGGTGCGGAGAGCAGGCGGCCGTGAGTCTGCGGAACCGCCTCGACCGGCACCGGCCGGCCGACGAACATGGTCGTCGACAGCCGCCCCGCGGCGGCGTTTCTCGCGGCCAGCACCAGCGGCGCGGCCATCCCGAACAGCACCGTGTTCGTGAGGACCGTAAAGGAGAACACGCCGACGTTCGTCCCCTGCACCGGCAGCGTCGCCCACGGGAGGTCGTACGTCGGGTACGCGGGGATGAGCAGGGCCAGCGTCAGCAGCGCCTTCGCGTCCGCGCCGCCGAAGCCGCCGCTCCACCAGAACAGGTAGGCCAGCGGCACGACCAGCCCGACGCTCACCGCCGTCGGCACGAGGAAGCGCCGCCAGACGAACTCGCCGGCGGTCCAGGCCGTCCACGCGTCCCACGCCAGCAGCGCGAGCGCGAACGCCGTCAGCGGGACCCAGACGACGTTCGAGACGCGTCTGGTCGCGATGTCGCGGTACGCCGCCCACGCGAAGGCCGGGACGGCGAGTAGCCGCAGGAGGTCCGTCGGGTCTGCGTCGACGAGTGGCCCGGGCACGTTCGCACGGGTGGGGGCCGCCCTGTTAGGCGTTGCGCTTGGCGGGTGCCGGACGGCCGCCGTGACTCGATGTGCACGGCGTGCACAGCGGCCGTCCAGTAACATAATGGTGACATCAGGGAACCGTTCACCATGGTCAGTGACCGGCTGTCTCGCCGGCGGATGCTCGCTGCAGCGGGGCTCGCTGGTGCCCTCGCCGGCTGTACGGACCTCGTCGGCGACGGGGCGTCAGGGACCACTGCACCGTCGGACGGCACCGACACCGACAGCACCGACGCCGAAACGGCCACGCCGAACGCGGCCCCGCGAATCGCCGACATCTCCATCGCGCCGACCCCGGCGTCGCAGACCGATATCGTGACGGTGACGCTCACGGCGGCCAACGACGGATCCGCCGCGTTCGACGGCGAACTCGTCATCGGCAACGGTGAGTCCCCGATCGCGAGCGAACCGGTGACCATCCCCGCCGGCGAGACCACCAGCGTCACGGCCGAACGGGAGGTCCTGCGTGTCGGTGAGCGACGGTTCGAGGGGGCGATCCGTCGGAACGGTGGCCGGGTCGACCGGGAGCAGGCGAGCGTGCAGGTGCAGGGATCCCCGAACTCGTTCGTCGGCGTCGACGGCACGTCGCTCACGCTCGACGACGGCACGTTCTACCTCTCGGGGGCGAACCCGAGCATGGAGTTCACGCTGGGCTTTGGCCACCCGCACCACGACCGACTCCGTCCACACATGTTCGAGGGGCTCAGCCGCGTTGGGGCGACTGTTGCTCGCGTCCTCGCCGGGAACGCACCCATCGAATACGGTGGGCCGTTTCCCGGCGAGGACAACTCGGAGTTTTTCAGCCGGTTCGACGAGGTCGTCGTCCGGGCGAAACGCCGGAACGTCCGGCTGGCAGTCCCCATCATCAGCGGCGCGCCGAGCTACCGCACCGACCCTGCCGAGAACCTCGCCGCCGACGTCCCCGGCTTCGTCCACCGGTCCGACACCGCGGAGAAAATAAACGACTTCTATCACGACGAACAGTGTCTCGCCCTGTACAAACAGTGGGTCGAGGAACTGCTGACCCACGAAAACCAGTTCACGGGCGTCGAGTATCGGAACGACCCCACGATCATGCTGTGGGAGCTCGGCAACGAGGTCGAGTACTACAAGGCCTGGGAGCGCGACAGGCAGACGCTCCGGCCGTGGATCGAGGAGGTCGGTCCCTTCGTTCAGGAACTCGCCGGGGACCAGCTACTGACGACGGGTATCCACGGCTGGCCGGATAGCCGGAACAACTTCGTCGAGGACCACCGGCCCGACTGTATCGACGTGTGTTCGCTCCACTGGTGGGTTGGCCGGGCGCACTACGACCTTCCGGCGGACGAGGCGGCGGCCCTGTTCGACGAGAAGATCGCCGCCGCCCACGAGACCATCGGTAAGCCGCTGTGGTTCAGCGAGTACAACTGGGGGTATCCCGGCGGCGGCGACGCCGAGGGGATCGAGGACGAGTTCCTCGAAACGCGCAACCGGAAGCTGCGACGGCTACACGACCGGCTGGACGAAGCCGACGTTGCGGCCACCGCGGTCCACGAACTGACATCGAAGCACGTCCTCGAAAACATCATCGAGCGCCACCGGGAGACGGGGAGCACGGAGATCTACGCGGATGCGGATGCCGGGACCGTCGAGGAACTCCGTCGGTACGCCCGTATCACCCGGGAGAAATCGACGTCATCGGCGGTTCCGGACCTCCCGCCCGACGAGTACACGCTCCCCGAAAACCGCGGCTACCCGTCGAACGAACGAGTTCGGTCGTGGCTCAGATGACGCGGTTCTGCTTGACTCGCCACACGTCACGGAAGCACGAGCAATTGACTGGAATCGAGCCGGGGCGGCCACGACCACACATCTGTACGCGATTGATGGGGACGCGAATCGATTCTCGGAGCGACGACTGGAACACCTATAGTCGAGTCGGTGTGGCTCTGTGCTGGAGGCGAACCGAGGTCGTATGCGCTGCTGGACATACGCGACGAGCTCGTCCCGATGTTCGGCGTCGTTGAGGAGGCACTCGCCCGGGCTGGATTAGTGGTCCGACGACCGCTTGTCTATCGGGATGGGAAGATTCGCGGCCACGTTGTCGGTGATTCGGGGGCGTTACAGGGGGTTCTGGAGGGGTTGCCCGAGCCTGAACGTGCAACTCAACGAGATCGGACAGTTCCGCAGTGCCCGTGTGAACCCCGTGTCAAAGCTCAGCGACCGACAGTGGGAAGCACTTGAAACTGCGCTCGAACTGGGCTACTACGACCAGCCCCGGCAGGTACCCACGATGATATCGCTGGACGGCTCGGCTGTGCGTCTAACACGGCGAGTGGACACCTGCAAAAAGCCGAGGCGAAACTCGTTCGTGCTGTCATGGGGCTGTCGGAGCGACCATCTGACGACAGTTTACCTTCGCTGGTGAAGCCGGTCTGATGTGTGATAAAAACGCCCACGCCATCTTCTTATATCTGCGACCGGATTGTAATTACTTCGGAACAGATGTTTCGTTTTCTTGTCGCTCGATCAGGCATCCCGCGCCACGGAAAATCGATGCGCAAACCGATACCCTGCAAAATCCGCTGACTGGCCTCGGTAACGGCCAAATATTTTTTGCTCCTGGGGAATATGTTGGCGGTATGTCACCCGGGCGTGGCGAATCACTACGGTTTCTCGTCGCTGATGGCGAGGCGTCCTTTGCCACGTCGGTTGCTGATTCTCTCGAAGCCGCCCATGAGGCAGTCACTGCTGAGGCAATTTCTTCGGAACGCGAGGTCATCGAGCAGGGAGCGAGGATCAGTGCTGACGCAATCATCGTGGGAGACACACTCCAAACGCCAGTAGAGACGATTGCACGGCTCACGAATGGGTCTGACCGTCCAGTCGTGCTGTTAACCGACAGTACGTCAAGAGAGCCGATCCCGGCGGCTATCGAAGCCGGTGTCACGGATGTCCTCCCACGGGTAGCCGCAGAGAGCCAGTATGAACTACTCATCGAGCAACTCAGCAGCGAACAGGGGTCCAACGGTGACTCACCGGGGGCGAACGAGGATGCTAACGGCTCCAGAAGCGCCGCGGAACGCGCGTACCGGTCGGTGTTCGAGAACGTCAGCGACGGTCTCGTCGTCCACGACCCTGAGACCGGTGAGATCGTCGATGTCAACGAGCGGTTCTGCGAAATGAACGGGTATGAACGAGCGGAACTAATTGGCAAGGATATCGGAATCGTGACCGCGCCCGCCGAGGAGTATAGCTACGAGGCCGCCTACGAGAGGATCGAGGCTGCCCGAACGGAGGGCCCACAACTGTTCGAGTGGCGTAACCAGCGTCGAACCGGCGAGACATTCCCCGTCGAAGTGCATCTCTCCGTCGTTCGACTCCAAGGCGAGCAACGCGTCTTAGCGAGCGTGCGAGATATCTCCGAGCGCAAGCGCCGTGAACAACGCTTGAAGGTGTTCAACCGCATCCTGCGACATAATCTACGCAACCGGGTTGACGTGATCAAAAGCCATGCAGCGGAGTTAGCAGATCGCACCGACGGTCACGACGCAACCCGAATTAGCACCGCAGCCGATAGGCTTGCGGCAATTGCCGAGCGGGCACGTAAGACTGACCAGTTCATGTCCCGAGAGCGCAACGAAACGACGGTCAATCTTTCAGAGCGTATCGGGACGATCCTTGACTCGATTGGAAACTCGGATCGGCACGTGACTATCACACGTGATCTGCCGAAACGATCCACACTCGTGACTGACGGTGAAGTGATTGACGTGGTCTTGGAGAATGCTCTAGACAACGCTATCCAGTACGCCGAATCGTCGGTCGAAGTAACCGTTGAGTCGGTTCCCGATGGATACGAAATCAGTATTACTGACGACGGCCCTGGGATCCCATCCGAGGAGCTAAGTCCACTCGACGCGCGGACTGAAACGGATCTTCAGCACGGGCGTGGGTTGGGTCTCTGGCAACTCAAGTGGGGTGTGCAGAAACTCAACGGGCGTCTCTCATTTGACGTCAGCCGGGGAACGATAGTCCAGATCACCATTCCAGACCTTCGAGCGGATGGAAGACACCAGTAGGCCACGGTACGCTGCTGACGGGTTCGGTCACAACGCGGCGAAGGAGTTGCGCTCGCTGAGTTTCGGATGGGGCGCGGTACAGCGGATGTCGCCCGCTCTAACGTCTGCTATAGTGGCGAACCAGTGCCGTCGGTGTGGCCAAGCCGGCCAGCGGCTGTGGTGCGCTGGTCGGCGGCGGTGACGAGTTCGGTGCCGTCACTCGCCCCGAGCCGTGGGGCGGCATGTTGTTGTAGACGGTCTCGTACACGTGTCTTACCGCACCCCTCCGAATTCTTGCGATTGCTCTCTTAGCTTACACCTGTCTATCTATCCGTTGAGAGTAACTACCAGAATACGGTCATCACTCCGAGAGCCTTTTGCGCGGGGAGGATCAGAATAATCGGCTTCTGCGTGGCTCTGTGGCTCCCCCAAATGTTAAACGAGCGTTTTACGCAATTACCTATATGACGCGGTTCTGCAGGTAGTCGAGGTGCTTCGCGTTGTAGACGATCTTGACCTCGTCGGCGTCGGGGGAGCCGATGCAGGTCAGGCGAACGTTCTTCTCCTCGACCTCCTCGTCGGAGAGGATCTGCTGCATGTCCATGTCGATGTCGCCCTCCTTGACGATGGCCGCGCAGTTCGCACACGCACCGGCGCGACACGAGAACGGCCAGTCGTACCCCTGGGCCTCCGCGGCCTCGAGGATGTACTCGCCCTCGTTGACGTCGAGCGTGCCGTAGTCCTCGTCGCCGAGGCCCGCGTCGGCCGCTTTCTCGAAGAGGTCGTCGTCGTCCATGTCCCAGCCCTGGTCGTCTAGCACTTCGTAGTTGAGGTATTCTACCGTGGGCATCACCTTGGCGATTCGACCCCCTGACTGTTAGAAGTTGCTGTTTTCGCGCCGGCGGACGCGATACAACGATCGTGAAGGAGTCGGTCTCGCCGCCGGACTCGTCGCGGATGACCTGTCGCGGTCGGTCGGTCACCCGACGATCCCGGGCACGAACTGGAACACGAGGAAGGCGGCGATCGTCGCGATGGCGGGCACGAGGTTCTGGAGCGCGATCACCCGCGCCGTCGTCGCCGGTTCGAACAGGTCGGAGGCCCGGGGGATGTCGTCGGCCTCCTCGTCGCCGATCGGCGGCACGTCCCTCGGTTCGGTCTCATCGGGATCCGGGGTCGGGTCGCCGACCGTCGCCGCGCCCTCGTCGGCCTCCGCGGCGAGCGCGCCGACGGAGATGCGCTCCGGCCCCTCGCCGCGAACCGTGTCGGCCACGGTGGCGGTGCGTGTCGCCCGCCCCCAGCCAAGCCCGAGGATGCTCATCGTCGCCACGACGACGAAACTCGCCGGGATGCCGAGCACCGAGAGGACGGTGATGAGCGTCGCGCTCACCACCTCGACGACCAGCGCCGCGAGCAGGGGGAGTTCGGTGAGGTCGTTGCCCATCGTGTCGAGCGTCCGGCGGGCGATCGTCACCGCGCCGAGGCCGATCGCGCCGGCCGCCAGCAGGATGCCGGCGTTCATCGATATCGAGCCGTTGCCGACCAGCGGCGCGACGGCGTTGGCGACGTTCGACGCCCCGGCGGAGAACGCCATGTAACAGCCGATCACGATCACCAGAGCCGTCCCGACGAACTCGCGGGGCGTCGTGTTCGGTCCCAGTCCGGGACGCGGGATCGCGCCCGAGCGGTCGAGCGCGAGCAGGCGGCCCTCGGTCTGGGTGACCTCGAAGCGCCGGACGAGCGCGGGGTAGAAGTACCGCCCGATGACGCCGCTCACCCAGAAGGCGATCACCGGGGCGACGATCCACCACGACACGATCTCCAGCATCACGGCGGCGTTCAACTGCCCGGTGGCGACGCCGAGCCCGGCGATCGCCCCCACCGCGGTCATCGACGTCGACGCCGGGACCCCGACGACGTTCGAGAGGAACAGCGCGAAGCCGATGAAGAAAAGGACCGTGATGCTCACCTCCAGCGAGAACAGCCCCGACGGGACGATCTGGCCGCCCATCGTCTCGACGACGTTGCGGCCGACGGTCCACCCGCCGAGCAGCGCGAATACGGCCATCAGACCCCCTGCTGCGAGCTTCGAGACGACGCCGCTGCCGACCGCCGGGCCGAAGGCGACGCCGGTGGAGGACCCCCCGATGTTGAACCCGACGAAGGCGGCGACGGCGATCCCGACCGCGAGAAGTATCTCGGACACGGTCGTAGTATCGAGAGTGGGAAACATAACTCTTGCAGACACCGGCGAGCGGCAGCTGCGGTCCGCGACCGGCTCCGTGGCGGCGTCCCGGTGGCTTTACCGCCCTCCCGCGCCGACAGGATGCCATGACACCGTTCCCCGAGTTCGAAGTCGTCCCCGCCGTCGACGTACAGGACGGCGAGGTCGTCCAGCTCGTGCAGGGCGAGCGCGGCACCGAGAAGCGGTACGGCGACCCCGTCGAGTCGGCCGAGCGCTGGGTCGACGACGGCGCGGCGACGCTCCACCTGGTGGACCTGGACGGCGCGTTCGAGGGCGAGCGCGCGAACGCCGACGCCATCGGCCGCGTCATCGATGCGGTCGACGTCGACGTGCAACTCGGCGGCGGGATCCGGACCGCCGACGACGCCCGGGCGCTGCTGGACCGCGGCGTCGACCGCGTCATCCTCGGCACCGCGGCCGTCGAGAACCCCGACATCGTCGGCGAGATAAGCGACACACACCCCGGCTCCGTGATGGTCAGCCTCGACGCGAAGGAGGGGGAGGTCGTCGTCTCGGGCTGGACCGAGGGGACCGGACTCGACCCCGCCGCGGCGGCCGAGCGGTACGAGGAGCTGGGTGCCGGCGCGATCCTGTTTACCGATGTGGACGTGGAAGGGCAACTGGACGGCGTCAACACCGACCCCGTCGAGCGGATCGCCGAGGCTGTCGAGATCCCCGTCGTCGCCAGCGGCGGCGTGGCGACGCTCTCCGACGTACGCGCCTTGCGCGACGCCGGCGCGGCCGCCGTCGTGGTCGGGAGCGCGCTGTACGAGGGCCGGTTCAGCCTGCGCGAGGCGGCGCGGGCGGTCGAGTAGTCGGCCTACTCCCCGTCGAACCGCGGCGCGTACCACGAGCGCACGGCGAGCGTCGAGACGGGGAGTTCCGCCGTCACGGTCGCGGGCGTCGCGTCGCTCGCGGCGACGACCGCCGCGGCGGCGATCCCGAGCGGGTCGTCCGAGTCGTGTGGGTCGACCGCGGCGAGTCGGTCGCGGGCGCGCCCCTCGACCGCCGCCGGCAGGTCGCACGCGTCGACCACGCGGCCGACGAACCGCTCCGGGCCGGTCGCGGAGAGGCAGAGCCCGAACGCGCGCACGAGTTCGTCGTAGGCGCGGCTCACGAGGTGGTGGGGCAGGTCGCTCGCCTCGACGACCTCCGCCTTCGTCCGCGGGAGTTCGGCGAGCCTGACGGCGGCGTAGGTCGCCGCCGCGCCGACGGTTTCCGGGTTCCGGTCCGGACAGGCGTCGGCCTCGAACGCGCCGTGGAGGAGCCGGTGCGCGTCGTCGCGAGTCTCGGTCGGGAGCGACAGCGCGCTGGCGAGCCGGTTGACGGCGTACTCGCCGCGGAGCGTGGTGCCGTCGCGCGACCGGTCGGCGGCCGGAACCGTCGCCTCCGTCGGGGCCGTCGCCATCAGTCGACCACCCCGGCCGGTGCAGTCTTCGAACACGGATCGTAAAGGGAGACGTCAGTTTCTATCATGCTCGTTTACTCTTGCTCGGTTTGGAGTATCGTATGTCTGCTTCTATGCTGGAGAAGTTTAATTATTTCCCTTCTCAGCATCGCGGCTGATCGCCCGCCCGACGATCCGGAGTGGCTGTGGACGAACGCAACCACCTTGTACGCCCGGCGTCATGGACCGGTATGAGCGACCGCACGGCCGCCGTGACCCGCGAGACGGCCGAAACCGAGGTCGAGGTGACGCTCGACGTCGACGGCGACGGGGAGTCGACCGTCGACACCGGGGTCGGCTTCTTCGACCACATGCTCGAATCGTTCGCCAAGCACGGCCTGTTCGACCTGACCGTCCGCTGCGACGGCGACCTGGAGATAGACGACCACCACACCGTCGAGGACGTGGCTATCGTCCTCGGCGAGGCGTTCGACGAGGCGCTGGGCGACCGCGCGCGCATCGAGCGGTTCGCCGACCGCCGCGTGCCGCTGGACGAGGCGGTCGCATCGGTCGTCGTCGACGTGAGCGGGCGTCCCGTGTTCCGCTTTTCCGGCGAGTTCTCGCAGGCGTCGGTCGGCGGCCTGACCAGCCACATGGCGAAGCACTTCCTGCGCTCGCTGGCGACGAACGCCGGCCTGACGCTCCACGCGGAGGTGACCGGCGAGAACGCCCACCACGAGATCGAGGCGCTGTTCAAGGCGACCGCCCGAGCGATGGACGACGCGACCCGGATCGACGAGCGTCGCTCCGGCGTCGCCTCCACGAAAGGCGACCTCTGACCGGGGCACTCCTTCTCCGCGGATCCGCGTGTACCAGCCGATAGCGCCGGCGCTCGGCACGGAGTTGGGGTGTGGGGACAGATTTAAGTAGGAGTGTAAAGCATTCTTTACTGTAAAGGGAGCTTTACGACAAGTGACCTTGACACCGATGACGCCACCACACCGCCCCTCCGACCCGACGCATCGCACGAACGCCGCCCGCCCCGCGACCGACGGCTCCGGCGACGCATCCCCGACGCGCCGGCGGCTGCTCCGCGCGCTGGCTGCCGCCGGAACCGCCGCAGTGGCGGGCTGTAGTGGCGGCGACGGAACGACGACCGACGCGTCCGCCACGACGACGGGGACCACTGCGTCCCGGTCCGCGACCGACGCCACGACCGAGTCGCCCGACACGACGACCGACCCCGACGATTCGGCCCTCCCGACCACCGGCGACGTGCCCCCGGAACTGGACGGCGTCGACGAGGCGGTGCGCTCGTTCGTCGCGGACCGCGGGATCACCGCGGCGGCGCTCGGCGTCTCGAAGGACGGCGAACCCGTCCTCGAACGCGGGTACGGCTGGGCCGGCGACGCCCAGTCCACCCCTCTGTCGCCGGACGCACCGTTCCGGATCGCCAGCCTCACGAAGTCGCTGACCGCGGCGGCGGTCCGGTCGCTGTTCGGCGACGGCCTCTCGCGCGACACGACGGTCCTCTCCGTGCTGGACCTGGAGCCGCCCTCTGGCGAACTCGGCGACGAACGGCTGCGCGACGTGACCGTCGAGCACCTCCTGACCCACGCCGGCGGGTGGAACGCGCAGGCGACGTTCGACCCCGTGTTCCACGATTTCGCCATCGCCGACGCGCTCGACCTGTCCGGGCCGCCCGACACGCGCGATATCGCCCGCTACATGCTCGGCCAGCCGCTCCAGTTCGACCCCGGGTCGCGGCACGTCTACTCGAACTTCGGCTACGCCCTGCTCGGTCTCGTCGTCGAGGCCGAGTCGGGGACGCCGTTCCCCGAGTACGTCCGCGAGACACTGTTCGACGGGTCGCCGCCCGGCCCGCTGTACGAGGGCCGGACGCGCCCCGACGAGCGCCGCGACGCCGAGCCACACTACGAGAGCGCCAACCGGTGCCCGAACGCGATGGCGCTGGAGTCGGCCGAGCGCGTCCCCTGCGCCGACGGCGGGTTCCACCTGTCGGCGCTCGGCGGAGCCGGCGAACTCGTCACCGACACCCGAACCCTGCTGACGTTCCTCCGGGACCACCCCGTCGACGGCTTCGCGACGGCCGAGGACTACCCCCACGAGCCGGCCTTTGGCTCCCTCCCGGGCACGTTCACGATGCTCCACGAGCGCGAGGACGGCGTCGCCGTGGCGGTCCTGCTCAACCGGCGCGGCCGGGGGTACGGTTCGATCGCCGAGGTCGTCGGGAGCGCGCTCGACGACGTGGACGCGTGGCCCTGACCGCCCGCCTGCCCGCGGTACGCCGAGGTTACGGCGCGTAATCCCGTCTTTCTTCGGCGCTCGGTCGTCCCTGCCCGAGATCAGTCATCCCGGCCGCCCGGAACCTCCGGTGAAACCAACCGACTCGGCCGCGAAATGCCGTTCGCTGTCGCCTCCCACACGTACATTTCTAGCCCCGCCGTGCCCGGCCGTGGCTACGATCGTAGCCGTTCCGCGTAAGCCCCGCACGCCGCTACGGTAAGGTACGATGAATCCCACGCTCACAACGGTAAGCTCGACGTACGACCGCCCCGCCGCACCCGAAACGGGGGTGTCCGAACCGTGATGTGGCAGGACCTCGTGTTCATGGCCGGCAGCTCCCTCTCGATCGTCTTTCTCGCGCCCACGCTCCGCGACGCCGACGCGCAGGTACCCCTCGGCACCAGCCTCCCCTCCATGGCGATCGGGCTGGTGTACGGCGTGACGTTCTCGACGCTCGGCATGCCGTTCTCCGCGGCCGGCGCGTTCGCCGCGGGGACGATGTGGTCGCTCATCGCGGTCGTCCGGTCCCCCACCGACGCGACGACGCTGACGCGGCGCGAGGGCCTGCGGCTGTTCGCCCGCGACCTCCGGCGCTGGCTGGACCGTCGCGTCCCCTCCGGGCGGGACGGCGTCTGACCGCGACGTGTCGCAGTCAGGTAGCTGGCGGACGCAAACGCGTCAGTCGTCCAGCCGCGGCAGGACCAGCGAGACGACGGCACCGCCGCGCGCGCTCTCGTCGAACTCGACGTGCCCGCCGTAGATGTCGGCGATCCACGCGACGAGCCACAGCCCCAGCCCGCTGGCGTGCTGGAGCTGCGTGATCTCGGCGTCGCCGGTGACGACCGCCTGCTCGTGCTCGGGGATGCCCGGCCCGTCGTCGGCCACGCGGACCGCGACGCGCTCGCCGTCGGGGTCGACCGTCACGCGAACCGTCCCCTCGCCGTGTTCGACCGCGTTCTCGACCAGGTTCTCGACGGCGACGGCGATCCGGTCGTCGCCGGCCACTCTGGCGGTCCCGGCGGCGTCGAACTCGATGCTGACGCCGTCCAGTCGGTCGAAGGTGTCGATCACCCGGCGGACCACGTCGACGGCGTCGACGCCGGTGCCGTCGCCCTCCTGTTCGACCAGCTGCTCGGCCTCCCGGGCCTTGTCGCTCAGCGCGACCAGGTCCTCGACCGTCTCGACGAGCGTCCCGGCGTACTCCGCGACCGTCTCGTCCGTCGTCCGTGCGGCGATCTCCTCGCCGTACCCGGCCACGAGCGTCAGGTCGTTCCGGAGGTTGTGGCGGAGGACGCGGTTGAGCACCTGTAGCTGGCGCTGCCGGAGCTGCTGTTCGGTGATGTCCGTGTAGATCCCGAAGCCGTACACCTCGTCGCCGTTCTCCGTGTACGGCAGGCCGCGAAAGAGGAACTGCCGTGGACCGTCGGCGGTGAGCCGCCGCACCTCGCGCTGGACGACCCGCTGTCGCTCCGACTGGCGGTCCAGTTCGACGGCCTCGGACCGCTGGTCCGGGAGCAGGATGTGGTCGTTGATCGACTCGCCGATCACCGTCGTCGGGTCGTAGCCGAACACGTCGGCGAAGGCGGGGTTGACCGACTCGACGACCGGCTCGCCGTCGACGAACCGAACCTCGACGACGGCGTCGGGGATGTTGTCGAACAGGTACTCGAACCGGCTCCGCTCCTCCCGGAGCCGGGTCCGGGCCTGCTCCAGCGCCGAGAGGTCGCGAACGCTCCCGACGGTCCCCTCGAACCGGTCCTCGGACGGCAGCAGCGACAGCTCGATCTCCACGGGGAACGGGTCGCCCTCGGCCGTCAGAAGCGTCGTCTCGAACGTCTCGCTGTCCCGGTCCGGCTCCCCGAGCAGCGACCGGACGATACGCTCGCCCGTCTCGACGGCCTCGCCGTCGATGACCGTCGAGACGTGGCTCCCCACGAGTTCCTCCCGTTCGCGCCCCAGTCGGTCCGCAAGCGGCGGGGTGACGTGCGTGAGTTCCCCGTTCTCGTCGGCGACGTACAGCATGTCCTGGACCGTCTCGAACACGGTCTCGAACCGCCGCAGCTCCGTCTGCCGGTCGACGCGGTCCAGCGCGACCGTCGCGCTCTCGGCGAGCAGGCGCGCGAGCTGTTCGGCCTCCTCGTCCCGGTCGTCCCCCGTCGCCCCCGCGACGACTGCGCCGTGGTCCCCGAGCGGCACCACCAGCAACGACTCCGGGGTCGCGCCGGTCGTTTCCTCGACGGTCCGACTTTCCCCTGTGGCCAGCGCCGCCGCGACACGGTCGGCCGCCGGCGGCGCGTCCGGCCCGGTGAAGCCCGGCGCTGTCCCGGTGACCGCCGCCGGCTGCAGGTCGCCGCTCGCGTCGTCGAGCAGGTACACGCCGCTCGGCTCGAACCCGAGCACCTCGGCGACCGCGTCGGCGACGATCCGGGCGACGGCCGCCGCCGACTCCGCCTCGATCAGCGACCCGCTGGCGTCGAGCAGCCCGTTCAGCGTCGCCTCGCGCTCCTTGCGCTCGGTGATGTCCCGGAGCGAGCCGGTGAAAAAGCGCTCGCCGTCCCGCGTGAACTCGCCGAACGAGACCGCGACGGGGCGCTCGGTCCCGTCCGCGAGCTCGACTGGCAGCTCGATGTAGTTCCAGTCGAGCTGTCGCTCCCCCGTGTCGAGGTAGCGGGCCACCCCCTCCCGGTGTGATTCGCGCAGTCGCTCCGGGATCAGCTTCGTCAGCGGCTGTCCGACGAGCGCCTCGGTTTCGTACCCCGTCAGGTCGCTCAGCGCCTCGTTGGCGAAGACGATCGTGCTGTCGGCGTCGACCGTGACGACGGCGTCGCTGATGCTCTCGGCGACCGCCCGGATGGAGTCGAGCGAGGGGCCGGGCGGCTCGCCGTCCATCGCGGCCGCGACGCGGTCGGCGACGGACTCGCTCGCCGCCAGCGCGTCGCGTGCGACGTACTCGGTCACGTCCAGCCGGGTCGCGTCGGCGGCCTCGTGGCCGTCCGCTTCGTCGGCGACCAGCAGGACCGGCACGTCGGGGTCGTGCTCTCGAACGGCGGCGACCACGTCCAGCCCGTCGAGCCCGTCGAGGTCGGACTCGGTGACCACGCAGTCGACCGACCCGTCGCCGAGCGCTTCGAACACCTCGCCGAGCGACGTGGCGACGCGGCGGGTCGCGTCCTCGGGGACCAGGGCGCGCTCGTCACCCGCGGGCCGGACGGCCAGCACGACGTTTGCCTCCCCCATTCTACCGGCGTCTCGCGGCGGTGAACCATCAATGCTCCGGCCTCGCCCGGCGGCGATTCTACCGGACCCGCCACCACTAAGGGACGCTCCCCCGAGATCCGAGACATGTTCGACGACATCATGGAGAAGTTCGAGGGCTCCCCGAGCCAGCAGGCGGTGATCCGCCTGCTTCTGGAGCGGGGCTTCTCCGTCAACGACGAGGGGCGGGTGGTCTCCGGGGGGATCGAGATCCCCAACACCGGGATCGCCCGGGAGATCGACGTGGACCGGCGGGTCGTCGACTCGACGACCGACGCGATCCTCGCCGACGACGAACTGCGGCGGATCTTCCAGAACATCTCCGCGATCCCGAGCCTGATGGATCTGGCCCCGGTGCTCGACCTGACCGTCCTGACCGTCGCTGTCTCCGACGCCGAACAGGAGGGGATCGTCGCGGAGATCACCGGCCTGCTCGCGGCCCGGGGCATCTCGATCCGGCAGACCATCAGCGAGGACCCCGAGTTCACCGACGAACCCCGGCTCTACGTCATCACCGACGCCGAGATCCCGGGCGACCTCATCAACGACATCCGGTCGCTCGACTTCGTCCGGAAGATCGAACTGCAGTGACCACCCCCCGGGGCCCGAACCGGGCCGCCGGCCGGACCCACCTCGCAACGCTCTTGGGCGTGCCCCCGGTAGGATCGGACATGGACAAGGGGACACGCGGGGCCGTGGAGTCGGTGGGCGTATTGCTCGCCGCGCTGACCGGCGGCCTGCACCTGATGATCGGGCTTCCCCGATTCACGATCTATCTCGACGCCGGGCAGCCGTTTCTCGACATCCGGCAGTTCCTGTTCGTGCTCTCCGGCGTCGCCGTCTTCCTCGGCGTCACGCTGTGGTACATGGGGCTCCGGCGCGACGCCGTCTACGGGGCCGGCATCCTGCTGATGCTCGGCTACCTCGTCGGCTGGCTGGTGCTCGGCGGCCACGGCGGCCAGTTCGCCTGGCAGGGCGGCCACCACGCCGGCAGCCCGCTCGTCACGCTGTTCGAACACCTCGTCTCCGACTGGCGGTTGCTGCTCACGAAGGTCATCGAATCGTCGCTGCTGGTCGTGCTCGTCGCGCTGCTGTACGACGAACTGACCCGCGACGACGCGGATGCAGACGACTCGGGGGCGACCGCTGACGACGCGGCGACGGACGCCGACGGCGCGGGCGTCGGCGACGCGGACGCGAGCTGATGGCCGACGACGCCTACCGAACCGTCGACGGCCGCGCGACCGCCGCCTTCGAGGTACGAGGGTCGGAGTTTCTCGGTCACGTCGCGCCGGTCGAACGCGTCGACGCGGCCGAGGCGTTCGTCGACGAGGTGCGCGCGGAGTACGACGACGCGACGCACAACGTGCCGGCGTACCGCGTCCGGGCCGACCCCTTCCGCGAGTATTCGAGCGACGACGGCGAGCCGTCCGGCTCGGCCGGCAAGCCCGCGCTGAACGTGTTACAGGGCGAGGACCTGGAGAACGTCGCCGTCGTCGTCACGCGCTACTACGGCGGGACGAACCTCGGCGTCGGCGGGCTGGTGAGCGCCTACGGGCGCGCGGTCAAGGACGCCGTCGAGGCGGCCGGCGTCGTCGAGCGCCGGCCGCACGAGACGGTGGTCATCACCGTCGACTACGACGACTCCGGCACCGTGCGGTCGACCCTGGAAAGCGCCGGCGTCGCGTTCGACGCCGCCTACGAGGCCGACGTGCGGTTCGAGGCGACCGTCCCGGTCGCCGACGCCGCCGACCTGCGGGACCGGATCCGGAGCGCGACGAGCGGACGGGCGCGGATCGAGTAGCTCCGTACCGCTACCGCCGGCTCCGGACCGATACTGAGCGTTCAAGGGGTGCGTTTCGGGAGGAGATCGAGACCGCCCGTCCCGCCGTAGTCCCCCGTGTTCGACCCGAAACTCAGGGGTTCGACGCGCGTCGAACTAGTCGACGATGATCTCGTCGTCGCCGTCGTCGATGACCTCACGGTCGGTTCCCATCTCGGTCTCGTAGCGGTCGATCCAGTCGGCGAAACACTCCGGGCAGAGCCGCTGGGAGTCGATCTGCGAGCGGTCGACCGTCAGTCGGACCGTCCGGGCGAGCGCGTCGGAGACGGGGTCGCCACAGCCGTCGCAGCCATCTGTCATGGGAAGGCCGTGGGACCCCGTGACAATAGCCTTTTACGTCGTCCGGAACGCGCGGTCGCCGGCGTCGCCCAGCCCCGGGACGATGAAGCCGTCGTCGTCGAGGTGGTCGTCGATGCTGACGGTCAGCAGGTCGGTTTCGGGGTACTGCTCGCCGACGCGCAGGAGGCCGTCGGGCGCGCTCACCGCCGAGAGGACGATGAGGTGTTCCGGCTCCGGCGAGTTCTCGATGACGTGGTCGAGGACGGCACACATCGTGCTCCCGGTCGCGAGCATCGGGTCGGCGATGATGACGGTGTCCTCCTCGCGGATCTCCGGCAGCTTCACGTAGTCGATTGAGATGGGGAACTCGCCGTCGTCCATCCCGGCCTCCTCGTCGCGGGAGGCGCTGATGACGCCCTGGCGGGCGCGGGGGAACGCCTTGAGCAGCCCCTCGACGAACGGCGTCGCCGCGCGCAGGACGTTGATGATGACCACGTCGTCCAGTCCCTTCACGCGCTCGCCCATCGTCTCCTCCAGCGGCGTCCGGATCGAGACGTACTCGGTCTCCATCCGACCGTCGATGATCTCGTAGCCACAGAGGCGGCCGAGCTTCACCAGCCCCTTGCGGAACGCGACCTGCTCGGTGTCGACGTCCCGGAGCTGTGAGAGCGTGTCCTTCGCCAAGGCGTGGTCGACGACGTACGCGTCGTCGCGGTCTTCGATCGTCATTGGCCGGTACACCGTTCGCCGAGGATTATAAGGTAACGGTTCGAAGCCCCCACGATGCGAACTGTCGAGGTGTCGCGGTTCGTGCAGGCGTTCCCGGACGAGGTCGAGCGCGCGCTGACGCCCGCCTCGGTCGTCGAGTACGAAGGTAGTTTCACGGTTCGAGATGTCGACGACCGCGGCGACGAGTGGATCGTGACCGTCGGCGGCGCGGGCGTCGAGTTCCCCCTCCGGTTCGAGCGCCGGGAGGCGGGGCTGTACTACGAACAGGCCGGCGACGCCGGCCCGCTGGCGGCGATGGAGACGACGCTCTCGGTTGCGCCGGAGAACGAGGGGAGCCGCGTCACCGCCCGCTCGTCGGTCGCCGGCGGGATGCCGCTGTCGACGCTCACGGACCGACTCGTCGCGTGGAAGCGGAAGGGGGAACTGCGTCGGGCGCTCGCCGAACTGGCGGCGGACCTCTCCTGACGCTCGCCGCGCCGACCGGCGCGGACGGCTCGTTCACGGCTCGTACGGGTGGACGTCGTCGACGGCCGGTGCGCCGACGGCGAGCACGCGCGCCGCCCCGTCGGCGTCCTCGGCGACGAACGCGCGTTGCGGGCTGTCCGGTTCGACGACGAACGCCTCGTTTGCGGCGACGACGTGGGTCCCCTCGGGCGTCTCGACGGAGAGTTCGCCGGCGACGACGTAGAACACCTCCTCCTGCTCGTCGTGGTAGTGGTACGCCAGGGGGATCGCCTCGCCCGGTTCGGGTTCGTACACGTTCACGGCGACGTTGTCGAGGTCGGCCGTCTCGCTGATCGACCGCCGCGTGCAGGGGCGGTCCGGCGTCGGTTCGACGTCGTCCAGAACCACGTGCTGGTATCCCATGGCCGACGCTATCGGAACGCCGGCCCAATACAGCTTCGGCGGCGGTCGGACGCCGGGACTGAACGCGCGGGAAAGGGTTAACAGATTCCGCACGGACGATCCTGACGAACAGCCATGGACAGCGACGAAAACGAGGCCTGTGGGCGCTGCAGCATGACCACGGTCGTCGACGCGGCGGAGGTCGACCGCGACCCGTTCGACGGCGACCGGATCGAGGTCGACGAGGACGAACTGCGAACGGCGGCGAAACCCGCCGTCCTGCTCGGCCGCGCCAAGCGGCGACTCAACGAGATCGCGACCAGCCTGACGTACGGCCGGTAGTCCTCGAACCGGGGGATCGCCGCAAAGCGTTTAACCGTTCCCGCGCGTACGGACGCCAGGCGCATGGAAGAGAGCATCTCGGGGTTCAAAATCCGAGGGACGTGGGGGGACGTGGTCGAACACGGGGAGCGAGTGACCCGCGCGCTCCGCGACCTGGACGTCAACGAGGGTGACCACGACTACGCCGACGCCTTCGACGAGTGGAACGAGTGGCGGCCGAAGTCCCACGAGCGCATGGAGGCCGACGTGAGCGAGAAGACGGCCGAGCAGGCCAGCGTCGGCGAGGGTAAAGGCGAGAAGGCGGGGAAGAACCCCGACGAGGACATCCAGACTGCGGGCGAGAAGCTCACCGAGTCCTACGAGAAACTGGAGGACGACGACCGCGAGGGCGCGGTCGGCAAGTGGGGCGAGTCCCTGGAGTACGTCGCCCGCGCGGCCGACTCCGCCGGGCGCAAGGCCCTGCGCGCGGTCGAGGACACCGTCTACCAGCGCGTGATGACCCAGATCGCGCCGTACTACTTCGACAACGAACTCGTCAGCGCGAACCTCCAGAACACCACGAACGGCGACGGCGAGGAGACGTTCGTCTTCGAGATCAACGTCAACGACGACGACCTCAAGGAGTCCGTCTCCGAGCGCCTCGCGGAGTACGAGGACACCGTCGACCGCTGGCACGTCGACACCGAGAAGGAGACCGAGAACGTCGAGGCCGTCGAGGGCGTGGAGGCCCCGGAGGACGAGGAGCGGTCAAAACCGTCTTCGAACTGAGCGGCGTTTCATCGCCGCGATCGCGAAGCGGTTTTGAAGAAGCCATCCTCGAACTGACCGCAGTTCATCTGCGGTCCCGCGACGAAGGCTCGAAGAAGCCATCCTCGAACTGAGCGGCGGTGGCCCGTTCTCGCGGTGCCGCAGACGGTAGGCACTTGTACGACCCCCGAGTAGCCGGTAGCCAATGGTAGCAGCCGGGACGCTTGCGACGGTCGTTGTCGCCGGACTGGCCAGCCTGTTCATGGCCTGGGCGATCGGTGCCGGGTCGAGCGGCTCCACCCCCTTCGCGCCGGCGGTCGGCGCGAACGCCATCTCCGTGATGCGGGCGGGCTTTTTCGTCGGCATCCTCGGCTTCGCCGGCGCGGTGTTACAGGGCGCGAACGTCTCCGAGGCGGTCGGGCGCGAGCTGATCGGCGGCGTCACCCTGTCGCCGGTCGCGGCCGTCGTCGGGCTGACCATCGCCGCGGTGCTCGTGGCGATCGGCGTATTCGCGGGCTACCCCATCGCCACGGCGTTTACCGTCACCGGCGCGGTGATCGGCGTCGGGCTGGCGATGGGCGGCGACCCGGCGTGGGCGAAGTACCGCGAGATCGGCACGCTGTGGGTGCTGACGCCCTTCATCGGCGGCGGGGCCGCGTACGCCACCGCGAAGACGCTGCGCGACGAACGGGTGCCCGAGCGGGTCGCGATCCCGCTGCTCGCGGGGGTGGTCGCGGCCATCGTCACCAACATCAACTTCGTGGTGCTCGGCCCGGCGGGCGAGGCCGCGAGCATCGCCGGAACGCTCGCGCTGACGGTCGCCGACGGCGGCCTCGCCGCCCGCGCCGGCATCACGGTCGGGCTGGCGCTCGTCGCGGTCGGCGCGCTCGCCCGCGACATCGACGCCGACCCGGCGGCCGGCCAGCGCCACTTCCTGCTCGTGCTCGGCGGCCTCGTCGCGTTCTCGGCCGGCGGGAGCCAGGTCGGGCTGGCCATCGGCCCGCTGCTGCCCCTCGTCTCCCCCGGGTCCGCCGTGGTGGTGCCGCTGACAACGGTGCTGGTGTTCGGCGGCGTCGGCCTGCTGGTCGGCTCGTGGACCGGCGCGCCGCGAATGATCAAGGCGCTCAGTCAGGACTACTCGTCGCTGGGGCCGCGGCGCTCGATCGCGGCGCTGATCCCCTCCTTCGCCATCGCGCAGGCGGCGGTCTTCTTCGGGATCCCCGTCTCGTTCAACGAGATCATCGTCTCGGCGATCATCGGCAGCGGCTACGCCGCGGGCGGGAGCGGCGTGAGCGGGCGGAAAATGCTCTTCACCGTGCTCGCGTGGGTCGCCTCGCTGACGATCGCCGTCGTCGCGGGGTACGGCGGATTCCTCGTGGTCGACGCGGTCGTGTAGGGCGCTACGTCTCCTCGGGCTGTAGCTCGTCCGGATCCGTGTCGAGTTCCTCGCCGTCCTCGGTTTCGATCTCGGTGAGGCGGGCGTTCATGATCCGGGTGTTCTCGACTTGCTCGACGGTGATCTCGACGCCGTCGTACTCGATCGACTCGCCCTCCTCCACGAGGCGGCCGGCGCGGTTGAACACGAAGCCGGCGATCGTCTCGAACTCCTCGCCCTCCGGCAGGTCGATCTCCAGCGCGTCGTTGATCTCGTCGATGTTGACCTCGCCGCGGACGCGGACGGTGTCGTCGTCGAGGTACTCGATCGGCTCTTCCTCCTCGCCCTCGAGGATCTCGCCGACGATCTCCTCGATCATGTCCTCCATCGTCACCAGCCCCTCGGTGGTGCCGAACTCGTCGATGACGATCACCATGTGCATGCGGTTCTCGCGCATCTCGGTGAGCAGCTCGTCGACGTTTTTCGACTCGGGGACGTGCAGCGTCGGCTGGATGAAGTCGTCGAGGTCGAGGTCGTCGGCGTCGGCCGCGCCGTAGTTCAGGTCCCGGACCAGGTCGCGGATGTGGGCGACGCCGATGACGTTGTCGAGGCTGCCCTCGTACACCGGCAGGCGGGCGTGGTCGCTCTGGACGCAGGTCTGGATCGCCTCCTCGACGCTGGCGTCCTTCGGGATGCCGGTCACGTCGAGGCGGGGCGTCATCACCTCCTTGGCGATCGTGTTGTTGAACCGGAAGATGCGCTGGAGCATCTCGCGTTCGTCCTCCTCGATGACGCCCTCGCGCTCGCCGGTCTCGATCATGTCCTGGATCTCGTCGCGGGTGACGTAGGAGGTCTCGATGGCCGAGCGACCGCCGGTCACCTTGTTGACGAGGCGGGTGAGGTAGTCGAACGTGACGATCAGCGGCAGGAGGAAGTACTCCGAGAGCTTCAGCGGCCGGGCGATCCGGAGCGCCCACGACTCCGTGTTCTCGACGGCGTAGGACTTGGGCGCGCTCTCGCCGAACAGCAGGACCAGCGCGGTGATCCCGAACGTGGCCCCGAGCACGGCCTCCCCGCGGGAGACGTAGTAGCCCAGCAGCCCCGTGGCGATCGAGGACATCGCGATGTTGACGATGTTGTTGCCGACGAGGATCGTCACCAGAAGCCTGTGGGGGTCGGATTTGAGCTCCTTGAGCGTCTCCGCGCCCGGCTTCCCCTCCTCGACGAGCGCCTCGATCCGGTGTGCCGCCAGCGAGAACATGGCGATCTCCGAGGAGGAGAAAAACGCCGACAGCGCCATGAGTACGACGAGGGTCCCGACACCGATCGCCGTTATCATCGACTGGTCGACGGCGACGCCGAACAGTTCGAGTGCCTGCAACGGTCGCACCGTGGAGAGCCCGGATATACCCATCAACCGCCACCTAACCCTGCCCGGGAATTAACTCTTGTCACCTCGGCACGGACGCCGGGCGACCGTACGGTCACGCTCGTCGGCGAACCACGGCCCTGCCGCGGGCGAAGCCCTTACGGCCGAACCGGTCCCATTGATCGGTATGAGCGACCCGACGATCACGTTCTACCGGCTACAGGCGTGCCCGTACTGCGAGCGCGTGACGCGAACGCTGGACGAACTCGGGCTCGACTACCAGTCCCGGTTCATCGAGCCGATGCACTCGGACCGCAACGTCGTCAAGCGGATCAGCGGCAAGCGCACCGTCCCGGCGATCGTCGACGGGAACACCGGCGTCACGATGAGCGAGAGCGCCAACATCGTGGAGTATCTCGAACGGACGTACGGCGAGGACGGGGGTGGTGCCTGATGGTCGACTTCGAGGTCGTCTCCCTCCCCGAGACCGACCACGTCGACGAGGGCGACACCGCCCCGGACTTCACCCGGCCGCTCGTCAACGACGAGTACTGGGAGGACGCCGCGCTGTCCGACATCGCCGACGACGGGCCGGCCCTGCTCGTGTTCCACCCGATGGACGGCGCGTTCCCGGCGACGTACGTGTGGAACGAGATCCGCGACCGCGGGTGGACCGACGACCTCACCGTCGTCGGCCTCTCGATCTCGTCGCCGTACGAGCACAAGGCGTTCATCGAGGACCGGGGGATCGACGCCCGCCTGTTCAGCGACCCGAAGGCCACCGTCGCCGTCGAGTACGGGATCGCCCACGACCTGGACGGCATGGCCGGGGTCACCGAACCTCGCCCGGCGGTGTACCTGCTCGATGGGGACCGCACCGTCGAGTACGCGTGGGTCGCTGACGAGTGGCCCGCGTTCCCCGACTACGACGAGGTCGAGGCCGCCATCGAGTCGCGCTGATCCGGCGGCGTTGCACCGCGCTCCCGCCTCCCACCGCCCTGCCCGTGACGACACGCTTTTTGCCCGACGGCGGCCACGTTCGGCCATGAGCGACGTGTCGACCGCCGCCGAGGCCGTCAGGAACGGCGATCTGGTCGTCTACCCGACCGAGACGGTGTACGGGCTCGGCGCGGACGCGCTGGACCCCGACGCAGTCGAGCGCGCGTTCGCGGCGAAGGGACGGGACCGGTCGAAGCCGCTGTCGCTCGGCGTGCCGGACGTGGACGCCGCGCTGTCGTACGTCCGCCCGACCGAGCGCGCGGAGCGGTTCATGCGCGAGTTCCTCCCCGGCTCGGTGACGGTGGTCTGCGAGCGAACCGACGACGTGCCGGACGCGCTCACCGCCGGCCGGGACCGCGTGGGGATCCGGATCCCGGACCACGACCTTGCACGCGAGCTGCTCGCCGAAGCGGGCCCGCTGACGGCGACGAGCGCGAACGTGAGCGGCCGGGGCAGCGTCACCCGCGTCGCCGACCTCGACGACGACTTCCTCGACTCGGTCGCCGTCGTGCTGGACGGCGGCGAGACGCCCGGCACCGAGAGCACCGTCGTCGACGTCGAACGGGACGAGGTGATCCGACGCGGCGCGGACGCCGACCGGATCGAGGCGTGGCTCCGGGCGTAGCCGGCTGCCCCTGACGGCGACGGCTACGGCGCGGAGCGGCCCCCGACTGACGGCGGCGTGACTACGACAGCAGCGAGCGGAGCGTCCGCGTTTTCACGCCGCACTCGTCGCTGTACTCGCAGGGGTTGCACTTGTTGCGGTCGTTCAGGCGCGGCGGCGGGCCGTCGAGCGACTCGACGGTGCGGACCGCGGTGCGGTACGCCGCTTTCCGGCGCGTCGTGAGTTGCACCGTTCTGACGATGCCGTGGGCGGGGTACTCCACGTACGCCCGCTTGACCGGCCGTTCGCGCTCCCACGCGAGCGCCTTGGCCGCGGCGACGGCGTGGACGGCGTGGGGTTCCCACACGCCCTCATCGGGCGGCGACCCCGGCGAGACGACCGACGGCCGGGGCGGGTCCTCGATGATCTTGTGCGCGACGCCGCGGCACTCCCGGCCCGAGAGCAGCACGTCGCGGCGCGGCGGGTCGGCGAGCGCGGTCCAGTCGTCGGTCCGGTCGCGGGCACGCCGGAGGTTCCGCCGGTAGCGCTCCGGCGTGGTCTCGGTCGGGAGACCGGCGAATGCGGCGTCCGGTGCGTCTATCAGTTCGCCGTAGCGGTGGGCCAGGTCACGGCGCTCGGCGACGACCGGCGGCGGGTCGCGGTCGCTCCGGCGCGCGTAGTACAGTTTCCGCGGGCAGTACGCGGCCGTCCGCAGGTCGCTGAAGGGGATCACGGTCCCGGTTGGCCGCGGGCCGGTACAAAAAGGTGTGGCGGGGTCGGCCGGCGGCCGCGTCGTCAGTCGTCGTCTTCCTCGGTCGTCGTCCTGTCGATGTCCTTCTCGCCGCGGTAGATCTCCGCGCCGTCCTGTGCGACCTTCTCGGCGAGGACGGCGCATTTCACGCGCATCGGGCTGATGTCGACGCCGAGCATGTCGATCACGTCGTCGCGGTCCATCTCGTCGAGTTCGTCCAGCGTCTTCCCGCGGAGTTCGCCCGAGAGCATGCTCGCCGAGGCCTGACTGATCGCACAGCCGTCGCCGCGGAACGCGACCGCCTCGATCGTCTCGTCGTCCTCGTCCAGTTTCACGTCCATCCGGATCTCGTCGCCGCACATCGGGTTCTCGCCGACGTGGGTGTACGTGGCGTCCTCGATCTCCCCGTAGTTGCGGGGGTTCTTGTAGTGGTCGAGGATCTGCTGCCGGTACATGTCCGAGCCCATTCCCATTGTTGTCGCTCGATACGGGCGGGCCGCGGAAAAGGATTCCGAGCGAGCGGGTCGTCCGTGGGGCGCGTCGGCGGCGAACGCACCCTACACGTCGGCGAAGGGGCCGCCCTTCGCCTCGGCGAGCCGGCGGAACTGGTCGTCCGACAGCGACACGTCGGCCGCGCCGAGGTTCTCCTCCAGCTGCTCGCGGGTGCGCGCGCCGACGATGGGGGCCGTCACCGCGTCGTGGTGCATCAGGAACGCTATCGACACCTGCGCCGGCGTCGCGCCGACCTCGTCGGCGACCGACCGGACGACGTCCAGCACGTCGAAGTGGTCGGCGGTCAGGTAGTGGTCGCGCCAGCGGTCGCCGTCGGAGGCCGTCGAATCGTCGGGCAGGTCGGCGTCGCGCTCGTACTTGCCGGTGAGAAAGCCCTGCGCGAGCGGGCTCCACGGCACCACGCCGATCCCGTAGTCCCGGCACATGTCGAGGTACGACCCCTCCGTCTCCCGGTCGATCAGGTTGTACCGCGGCTGGGCGACGTTGAACGGTTCGTACCCCTTCCGGCGGGCGACCTCGTTCGCCTTCGCGACCTTCCAGCCGTTCGGTTCGAGCGTCGACGTGCCGAGGTAGTTCACCTTCCCCTCCTCGACGAACCCGTTCAGCGTGCGCATGAACTCCTCGACCGGCGTGTCGTCGTCGAACCGATGGGTGTACAGCAGGTCGACGTAGTCGGTGTCCAGCCGGTCGAGGATGCGGTCGATCTGCCGCCGGAGGTGCTTCCGGCCGAGGCCGCCGCCGTTGGGGTCGCCCTCGCGGGTCGGCCAGTAGATCTTCGAGGCGATCACGAAGTCCTCGCGGTCGCGGTCGGCCAGCCAGTTGCCGATCCAGCGCTCGCTTTTGCCGTCGCCGTACACGTCGGCGGTGTCGATAAAGCGGCCGCCGGCCGCCTCGTAGGCGTTCAGCAGTTCGTACGCCCGTTCCTCACCGATCTCGATCGAGCCTTTCGGCGTCTCCCGGCCGAACCGCCACGTGCCGAAGGCGAGTTCGCTGACTCGCGTACCGGTCGACCCGAGGGGGGCGTAGTCGAGTTCCATCGGCCGGATCTTTCGTGACCATCACAAGAAGTCCATCGATACGCCGCGACGGGATCCCGCGTCGACAGGTCGCTCCGAAAACGTTTTTGGCGCGGTGTACGGTAGCTGTTGCCATGCAACGGCTGCCCTCCACCGCCAGCCGCCGAACCGTGCTGTCGACGGTCGCCGCCGCGCCGGTCGTCGGATCGCTCGCCGGAACCGCCGCCGCCCGGACCGACCCCGAGCCGACCATCGAACCGGCGGCCGAACTGGAACTCGACGGCGTCGCCGAGGTCGTCGTCGACGACGACGGGTCGACCGTCTACTGTTCGCTGACGGACGGGTTCGGCGTCGTGGACGCGAGCGACCCGTCGAACCCCGAGGTGCTGTACGAGGAGCGCGGGATGGAGCACGACGGCGACGGGCCGATGGACGACATCATGGACGTGAAGGTGTCGGGCGACCGGCTCGCGGTCGCCGGTCCCAACGCCGGGTTCGGAAGCGACTTCTCCGGCGTGTTCCTCTACGACGTGTCGGACCCGGCGTCGCCCGAGCGCGTCGCCTTCGAGCCGACCGGCCACGGGATCCACAACTGCTCGCTTGACGGCGACCGCCTGTACCTCACCGGCACCGGCCTGTCCGGGTCGCCGGCGATGATCTACGACGTGTCCGACGACGACCCCGAGAAGGTCGGGGAGTGGTCCGCCGCCGACGCCGACGACGCGTGGGCCGACGTGTCGCGCAACTACGCCCAGTGTCACGACCTGTACGGACGGGACGACACGCTTTACGTCGCCTACTGGGACGCCGGCACCTGGGTCGTCGACGTGTCGGACCCGGCGAACCCGACGGCCCGGACCCACGTCGGCGGCCACGACCCCGCGTACCTCGAATCGCTGGGACGCAATCCGACGCCGGAGTTCTTCGAGCTCCCGGGCAACAGCCACTACGTCCAGCCCAACGGCGACGCCTCCGTGCTGTTCGTCGGCAAGGAGGCCTGGAACCGCGAGGATACAGAGACCGACGGTGGCCCCGGCGGGATCGAACTGTGGGACGGCGCGGAGGACCCGACGCTGCGGACCGTCCTCCGGCCGCCCCAGCCCAGCCCCGAGATCGACGGGAGCGGCTGGACCTCCCACAACTTCGGCGTCGACGGCGACCGGCTGTACACCTCGTGGTACGGCGGCGGCGTCCGCGTCTTCGACGTGAGCGACCTCGGATCGCCGCAGCTGCTGGGCGAGTGGCGCGACCCGTCGTCGACCTCCTTCTGGAGCGCCACGCCGCTCGAGGAGGGGTTCGTCGCCGGGAGCTATCAGAACCCGAGCAACTCCCGCGAACAGCGACAGAACGGAGCCGGCGCGAAACTGTACGTGTTCCCCGAACCGGACGGCGAGAACGCGAAGGACGCGCGGACGATGGAGCGCCGCGCGTTCCCGGAGCCGGAGGACGCCGGCGGGGGCGCGCCCGAGACGACCACGACAACGACGGCCGACACGACGACTGCACCGGCCACGACGACCGCACCGCCGACCACCACGGCGACGGGCGGTACGACCGCCACAACCGGCGACGGGACGACCGCCGGCGGCGACACGACGCCCGACGAGGGGTCCGGCGACGACGGCGGTGACGGCGACAGCGACGCCGGCGGCCAGCCCGGGTTCGGAGCGCTCACGGCGCTGGTCGGCGGCGGCCTCGGGCTGTGGCGGTACGCGAACGGCGACGAGGAGTAGCGGGCGGCGGTCGGGGTCGGTCGCTTCGGCGACGCTACGCGAACAGCTCCCGCGCGGCGTCGATCGCCTCGACCAGCCGGTCGACCTCCTCGCGGGTGTTGTACACGTAGAACGAGGCCCGGACGGACGCCGGGACCCCCAGCTTGTCGTGGAGCGGCTGGGTGCAGTGGTCGCCCGCGCGGACGGCGACGGCGAAGTCGTTGCAGATGCTGGCGAGGTCGTGGGCGTGGACCCCCTCCAGGTTGAACGAGACGAGGCCGCCGCGCTCCGGGCCCGGCGGCGGGCCGTACAGCTCCACGTCGTCGTGCTCGGAGAGCCTGTCGTAGGCGTACTCGGTGAGTTCGGCCTCGTGGCGCTGGATCCGTTCGACCCCGATGTCCTCGGTGTAGTCGACGGCCTCGGCCAGCCCGACGCCCTGCGCGATGACGGGCGTCCCGGCCTCGAACTTCCAGGGCACGTCGGCCCACGTCGAGTCCTCGAACGTGACCTTCCGGATCATCCCGCCGCCGTAGTAGTGCGGCTCCATCTCCGCCAGCAGTTCCTGCTTGCCGTACAGGCAGCCGATCCCCGTCGGCCCGGCCATCTTGTGCCCGGAGAAGGCGTAGAAGTCGGCGTCGATCGCCTCCACGTCGACCGGGCGGTTCGGCACGGCCTGCGCGCCGTCGACGAAGGCGTACGCGTCGTGGTCGTGGGCGATGTCGGCGATGTCGCCGACCGGGTTGACCGTGCCGAGCGTGTTCGAGACGTGGACGACGCTGACGAGTTCGGTGTCGTCGGTGATCAGCTCCGCAGCGTGGTCCATGTCGAGGCGGCCGTCCTCGGTGACCCGGATGTACTTCACGTCCGCGCCGGTGCGCTTGCCGATCTGCTGCCACGTCACCAGCGACGCGTGGTGCTCCATCTCCGTCGTCACGATCTCGTCGCCGGGACCGAGTTCGTTCAGCCCCCAGGCGAAAGCGACCAGGTTCTCCGCCTCGGTTGTGTTTTTCGTGAACACCAGTTCCTCGCGGCCGCCGCTGGCCCCGACGAACTCGGCCACCTTGTCGTGGGCCTCCTCGTAGGCGAGCGAGGCCTCCTGGCTCAGGTGGTGGATGCCGCGGTGGACGTTCGCGTTCGTCGTCCGGTAGTAGTCGGCGATCGCGTCGACCACCCGGTCGGGGGTCTGGGTCGTCGCGGCGTTGTCGAGATACGCCACCTGATCGCCGTCGAACTCCCGCTGGAGGATCGGGTACTCCTCCCGTATCGACGCCACGTCGAGCGGCGCGGACTCGCTGGTTTCCATTGGGCGAAAGGACGGTCTGGAGGCAGAACACTCCTTCGGTCCGCCCGGTCGCAAATAAATATCTTTCCACGCGTTGCGGACTCGGCGACCCGCTGGCCCCCTCTAATAGGGCGGCCACACCCGTTCGAACCGAGATGACTGCCATCGAAACCGACGGCCTGACGAAGCGGTTCGGCGACCTCGTCGCGGTCGACGACGTGAGCCTCGCCGTCGACGAGGGCGAGGTGTTCGGCTTCCTCGGCCCCAACGGCGCGGGGAAGTCGACGACGATCAACATGCTGCTGGACTTCGTCCGCCCCACCGACGGGTCGGCGACGGTGCTCGGCCACGACGCGCAGGCCGAGTCCAAGCGGGTCCACGAGCGCGTCGGCGTGCTCCCGGAGGGATTCGACCTGTACAACCGGCTGACCGGGCGCAAGCACGTCCGCTTCGCCATGCGTGCGAAGGGGATCGACGGCGACCCTGACGCGATCCTCGAACGGGTCGGCCTCGGCGGCGACGACGCCGGGCGGGTCGCCGGCGACTACTCGAAGGGGATGCGCCAGCGCCTCGCCTTCGGCATGGCGCTGGTCGGCGACCCCGACCTGCTGGTCATGGACGAGCCGTCGTCGGGGCTGGACCCGACCGGCATCAACGAGATGCAGGAACTGGTCCGGGCGGAGGCCGAGCGCGGGACGACCGTGTTCTTCTCCAGCCACATCCTCGAACACGTCGAGGCGGTCTGTGACCGCGTCGGGGTCATGAGCGAGGGCGAACTCGTCGCCGTCGGCACGCTGTCGGAGCTGAACGAGCAGTTCGGGAGCGACGCCCGCCTCGACCTGACGCTCGACTCGGTCCCCGAGCGCGCGGTCGAGCGGCTGCCCGACCTCGACGGCGTCAGCGGCGTCGACCGCGACGGCGACCTGCTCTCCGTGCGCTGTACCGACCCGGCGGCGAAGGCGACGGCGATAAACCGCGTCGAGGAGGCCGGCGCGACCGTGCGCGACATCGACGTCCAGGACCACGACATCGACGAGCTGTTCGCGCGGCTGACCGGCGACGGGACGGCCGCCGACGCGTCGACGGGCGACGCCGACGCTGACCGCCGCGAGGCGGAGGTGGTCGCATGAGCGAGCACGGCGAGCGAGTGCGGGGACGCCGGGCCGACGGTCCGGAGGTGGTCGCATGAGCGTCTCCGTCGTCGCCCGGAAGGACTTCGAGGACGCGCTCCGCTCGCGGATGCTCTGGTCGCTGACCGGCCTGCTCGCCGTGCTGATCGCCGTCGGCTACGTGGCGGTGTGGAACTGGGGTCACGACACCACCGCCGAGGCGATGGTCGGGTTCCTCTCCCTGCCGCTGCAGGTGCTGGTACCGATCTCGGCGCTGATCGTCGGCTACATGGCGGTCGTCGGCGAGCGCCGCTCGGGCAGCATCAAGCTTCTGCTCGGCCTGCCCCCGACGCGCGGCGACATCGTGTTCGGGAAACTCGTCGGGCGCAGCGGCGTCGTCGCGGTGGCCGTCCTGACCGGCTTCGCCGTCGCCGCCCTGCTCTCGCTGGCGCTGTTCGGTGCCCTCCCCCTCGCCGCGCTGGGCGGCCTGCTGGTCGCGACGCTGCTGCTCGGCCTCGCGTTCGTCGGCATCGCCGTCGGCGTCTCCGCGGCGTCGGCCTCCCGTGGCCGGGCGATGGCGGCGACCGTCGGGACGTACATCGTGTTCATCGGGTTCTGGAAGCTGCTGACGGCGGGCGTCTACTACTTCGCGAACGACGGCGCGCCGTCGCTCCCGATCGAGGGGCCGTATCTCCTGCTCGAACGGCTCAACCCGATGCAGGCCTTTGCCGTCGTGGCGACGGAGCTGACCGGGCGGGACGTGTTCCCGGTGCTGTTCCAGTACGGCGTCGGCATCCCGACTGTGCCGAGTAGCGAGCTGTCGACTGCCGTCCCTGGCGACCTCCCGTTCTACCTCGAACCGTGGTCGGCCGTCGCGGTGCTGGTCGCGTGGTTCGTCGCCCCGATGACGGTCGGCTACCTGCGGTTCCGGGCGGCCGACCTCGGGTGAGGCTTATGCCGTTCCCGCCCTCAGGGGCGGTATGGCGACGAAACGTTCGTTCGGCGTGAGCCTCCTGTTGCTCGGTGTCGCCTTCGCCGGCGTCTTTCACACCGTGGCGGCCCTGGCGTTCGACAGCGGTCTCTTCGTCGTCGGCATCGCCGTGACGGCGGCGTCGCTGCTCGGCATCGTGCTCGTGAACGTCTCGATCACCGGCCCGCCGAAGGACGACTAATCAGCCCAGCGACAGCAACTGCGCGTGCAGCGTCGACTCCACTTCGAGGACGTTCCGCTCGTCGACGAACCCCTCGTCGATCGCCAGTTCGACGGCGTCGCGGCCGACGATGTTGGCGACCGTCGCGCGGGCGAGGCTGTCGACGACGGTCGCCTCGTCGACGCGCTCGCCGCCGTAGAACTCCTCGCTGACGGTGAGCGACACTTCGCCCTCCTCGAACGTCTCGCCGATGAGCCCGTCGTCGCAGACGGCGACGAGCAGTCCTTCCTCCGTCTCGCGCTCGTTGACGATCACTCTACCAGCTCCTGCTCGGCCTCCTTGCGTAGCTCCTCGGCCTCCTCGACGATCTCCTCGGCGCGGTCGTACTCGCCCAGCTCCTCCAGCGCGCGGGCCTTCTCGTCCAGCACGGCGGCGTTGCGCATCCCCAGCCGGATCGCGTTGTCGATGCTGTTCAGCGCGTCCTCGGCCAGCCCGCGCTCCAGCAGGAAGAAGCCGCGGTTGTACCACGCCTGCGCGAACCGCTCGTCGATCTCGACGGCGCGCTCGGCGTGCTCCAGCGCCTGCTCGCTCCGCCCGGACTCCCACAGCGCGTACGCGAGGTTCGTCTCCGCGCTGGCGGCGTGCTCGCTGGAGTCGTCGATCGACAGCGCCTCGCGGTACGCGCCGATGGCGGCGTCCCACTCCTCCAGTTCGGCGTGGGCCGCGCCCTTGTTCGTCCAGGCCTCCTGCTCGACCGACTCGTCGTCGGCGAAGCGGGCCGCGCGCTCGAACGCGTCGGTCGCCTGCTCGTAGCGGTTGATCCGGACGTACTCCAGCCCCACGTCGACAAGCGAATCGGCGTCGACCTGGTCGTCGGCCATGGCTGACTCGTCGAGCAGGTCCGACACGACCCGCGAGTCGACGGGGTCGACCTTGTCCGGGTCCACGTCGAGTTCCGGCGGGTCGAGGTCGAACTCGTCGTAGGGGTCGCCAAAGCCCTGCCCCTCGGAGAACTGGTGGTCGTCGCGTTCGTCAGTCATGGCCGTCGATACGCCGGGAGTGTGGTTAAGCCCTACGAACGAGAAAGCCCTCGAAATCGCCTGGCGGCGATTTCGTCGCCCTTTCTATGTCCTCCACGACGCCCTCGGCTCCGCCTCGGGCGTCGGTCCAGGCCCGCTAGTCTGCGCGAGTCGCGGCGGTCGCCGCGACACGCTCCGAGCGCCTGCCCTTCCCCGTCCGCTGGCGGCGCTCGGCAGGGCCTCGCGCACGCCAGCGCGGCCAGTTGGCAATGTCGGCCGAGCGTTGTAGGCCGTCGGTTTGGTCACCGATCCGGTAACCACATCGGTTGCAACCAAACCGGTCCGCGCGGCGTACTTTCAAGCCCTGCGCGGCCGTACCGCCGCCATGCGACTGTTCGTCAGCGTCGACCTGCCCGACGATCTCGCGGACGCGGTCCGGGAGGGACAGGAACTGTTCGAGGGTGCGAGCGGGCTGAACTTCACCGACCCCGAGCAGGCCCACATCACGATGAAGTTCCTCGGCGAGGTCGACGAGTCGCGACTGGACGAGGTGACCGCGGCCGTCGAGCGCGGGGTCGACGCCGCCGAGGTCTCGGGCTCGTTCCCGGCGCGATTCGCCGGCCTTGGCGTGTTCCCGCACCTCGATTACATCAGCGTCGTGTGGCTCGGCGTCGAGGTCGGCAGCGACGAACTGGCGGCGCTCCACGAGGGGATCGAGGCGGAGACGACGGCGGTCGGCTTCGACCCGGAGGACCACGACTTCACCCCGCACGTCACGCTCGCCCGGATGGAGCACGCGGGCGGCAAAGAGCAGGTGCAGGAGGTCGTGGAGAACCGCCACCCGACGGTGGGCGAGATGGTCGTCGACGAGGTGCGCCTCACCGAGAGCGTCCTGACCGACGACGGGCCGGAGTACTCGACGGTCGAGTCGTTCCCGCTGTGAGGCGGCGGAAAGCATTTGGCACGGGGGTTTCACGGACGAGCCGTGCGAACGAAACATCACACCGCGCTGCTCGTCCTCCTTGCGGTGTCCGCGGGATGCGTGGGTCTCCCGACTGACGGGGCGACGACCGCGGGCGTGACGACGGACGAACCCGTACACTCCGCACCCGGGACGACAGGGATGGCGACGGACGCGGTGACAACCGCGCGGACGACGACCGCGATGCAGGTGAACGACGACCGCGGCGGCCAACTCATCGCCACCGTCGTCGACGATCCGCCGACGGACGCCGACGTGGCCGACTACGACGAGGCGAACGTCTCCGACGGCCGGATCGACTACGCGGTCGAGATGGCGACCACCGACGACGAGTACAACGAAAGCTACGCCGAGCCACTCCCGCCGGGCGAGGCCGAGGCCGTGGCCGATGTCCTCTCTTCGTTGCCCGTCCACGAGGACGGCGGCTACGGGTACTACGTCCGCTACGCGAACGAGACGGTCCGGCTCGTCGTCCGATTCGACGACTGACGGACGTGCCGTCCCGCACCGCCCGACTGCAAAGGAACAAGATTTTAAGCGGGCGTGGGGTAGATGGGGCCACTATGGGTAAGAAATCGAAGGCCAAGAAAAAGCGGCTCGCGAAGCTCGAGAACCAGAACAGCCGGGTGCCCGCCTGGGTCATGATGAAGACGGACATGGAGGTCCAGCGAAACCCCAAGCGGCGCAACTGGCGGCGTAACGACACCGACGAATAATGAGCGCCAGCGACTTCGAGGAGCGGGTCGTCACCGTTCCGCTGCGCGACGCGAAGGCCGAGGCAAAGCACAAGCGCGCCGACAAGGCGATGACGCTCGTCCGCGAGCACCTCGCCCAGCACTTCTCCGTCGAGGAGGAGGACGTGCGGCTTGACCCCTCGATCAACGAGGCCGTCTGGTCGCAGGGCCGCAAGAACCCGCCGAGCAAGCTCCGCGTCCGCGCCGCCCGCTTCGACGAGGAGGGGCGGGGCGTCGTCGAGGCAGAGTACGCCGAGTAACTTTGCTCCGCGCCGCGTTTTCCGGGTCGTCGTACGTCGGTGTGTTCGCACGCGCGACTGACCAGTGTCTGCTGATCCGCCCCGACACCCCCGACGCCCTCGTGAGCGACATCGAGGACGAACTCGACGTGCCGGCCGTCCCGACGACCGTCGGCGGGTCGAGCACGGTCGGCGCGCTCGTCGCCGGCAACGCGAACGGGCTGCTCGTCAGCCGCCAGCTCCGGGAGATCGAGCGCGAGCGGATCGAGGACGCCGTCGACGTGCCCGTCACGGAGCTGCCCTCCCGGCTCAACTCCGTCGGGAACGTCGTGCTGGCCAACGACGCCGGCGCGTACGTCCATCCGGACCTCTCAGACGAGGCCGTCGACACCGTGGCGGACGCGCTCGGCGTGCCGGTCGAGCGCGGCGAACTCGCCGGCGTCCGCACCGTCGGCACCGCCGCCGTCGCGACGAACGACGGCGTGCTCTGTCACCCGAAAACGACCGACGGCGAACTGGACTTTTTGGAGGACCTGCTCGACGTTCACGCCGACATCGGCACGATCAACTACGGCGCGCCGCTGGTCGGCTCCGGCCTCGTCGCCAACGCCCACGGCTACGTCGCCGGCGACGACACCACCGGTCCCGAACTCGGGCGCATCGAGGACGCGCTCGGCTACATCGACTGAACGCCGTCCGGCGGTCGGCGGGCCACAGTTCCGTTTCCTCGCCGGCACAGGTAGGAAGATACTTCCGGCGCAAGGTCGGATGGAGCAGTATGAGCGAGTTTACTGTCAGCGGTCGATTCCAGAGCCGAGACGGCTGGGACCGGTTCGAAAAGACGGTCGACGCCGAGAACGGGAACGTCGCCGAGGAGTACGTCTACTCCCGGCTCGGTAGCCACCACGGGCTCAAGCGCACGCAGATCGACGTTTCGGAGGTCGAGGCACAATGATGGGCGGTGGCCAGCAGGAGCTCCAGCAGATCTCCCAGGAGATCCAGGAGATCCAGGAGGAGGTCGAGACGCTCGAAGAGGAGGTCGAGGAGCTACAGACCGAGAAGTCGGAGATCGACGAGGCCATCGAGGCCATCGAGACGCTCGAGACCGGCTCGACGGTGCAGGTACCGCTGGGCGGCGACGCCTACCTCCGCGCGGAAGTGCAGGACATCGACGAGGTCATCGTCGGGCTGGGCGGTGGCTACGCCGCGGAGCGCGAGCAGGACGACGCCGTCGAGACGCTTGAGAACAAGAAAGAGCACGTCGACGAGCGCATCGACGACGTGAACTCGGAGATCGCCGAGCTGGAGGCCGAGAGCGAGGAGCTGGAGCAGCAGGCCCAGCAGATGCAGCAACAGCAGATGCAACAGCAGATGCAGCAGATGCAGGGCGAGGACGACGACGAGTAACGGGCGATGTTCGACAGCCTGAAGGACAAGCTCGGCAGCTTCCGCGACGACGTCGAGGAAACCGCCGAGGAGAAAGCCGAGGACGCCGACGCGGAGCCGGCCGACGACGCTGACGCCGAGACGGACGGCGTCACCGCCGACGAGGCCGACACCGCCGAGCGCCCCGAGAGCGAGGCCGCGGTGGCCGACGCCGAGTCGCCCGAGACGGCGACGGCAACCGGCGCGGAGCCGGCCGACGAGCGGGGCGTCGCGGACGACCCGGCGGTCGACGACGAGGCCGCCGGCTCCGAAGCCGGGGCTGGCGACGCGGACGCCGACTCCGACGCTGCCGACGACGACGGCGGTACCGGTTTCGCGCGCAAGGCGAAGGCGGCCGCCACCGGGAAGTTCGTCATCGAGGAGGAGGACCTGGAGGACCCTCTCTGGGAGCTGGAGATGGCGCTGCTGGAGAGCGACGTGGAGATGAGCGTCGCCGAGGAGATACTCGACACGCTCCGCGAGGAACTCGTCGGCGAAACCCGCGGGTTCACCCAGAGCACCGGCTCCGTCGTCGAGGACGCGCTGCGCGAGGCGCTGCTGGAGGTCATCAGCGTCGGCCAGTTCGACTTCGACGAGCGGGTCGCCGCGGCGGACAAGCCGCTCGTCATCATCTTCACCGGCGTCAACGGCGTCGGGAAGACCACCACGATAGCGAAGCTCTCCCGCTACCTCGAACAGCGGGGCTACTCCTCCGTGCTGGCGAACGGCGACACGTACCGCGCCGGCGCGAACGAGCAGATCCAGAAACACGCCGACGCGTTAGACCGGAAGCTCATCTCCCATCAGCAGGGCGGCGACCCTGCCGCGGTCATCTACGACGCCGTCGAGTACGCCGAGGCCAACGACGTGGACGTGGTGCTGGGCGACACGGCCGGCCGCCTCCACACCGACGAGGGGCTGATGGACCAGCTGGAGAAGATCGGTCGGGTCGTCGGACCGGACATGACGCTGTTCGTCGACGAGGCCGTCGCCGGGCAGGACGCGGTCCAGCGCGCCAAGCAGTTCGACGAGGCGGCGACCATCGACGGGTCGGTTCTCACGAAGGCCGACGCCGACCCGCAGGGCGGCGCGGCGATCTCGATCGCCCACGTCACGGGCAAGCCGATCCTCTTTCTGGGGACCGGGCAGGAGTACGACGACATCGAGCGGTTCGACCCCGACGAGATGGTCGAACGCCTGCTTGGGTAACGGGGCGGCACGGACCCCAGCGCAAGCAGTCGGCAACTGCACCCGCCTCTTCCGCGACGCCGTTCTTGCGGTGCTGTGGCGTGCTCTTCTTGGCCGAACGTCAAGTCACGGACTCGTCCCGAGTAACTGACGACGATACCCGGTACTGCTGTACGCCGGTCGGCACGGCTCGCCGGGGCATTCCGTTATCTTTTTGATACGAACTGTGCAATCCTCACCGGACCCGAACGGTCGCACTTCCGATGACAGACGATCCGACCGTCCTCATCGTCGACGACGAGGACAAGCTCGCCGATATGTACTCGCTGTGGCTCCGGCGCGAGTACGACGTACGGACCGCAAACGACGCCCGCGACGCGGCGGACGCGCTCGACCAGTCGGTCGACGTGCTGTTGCTTGACCGCCGGATGCCCGGCGTGTCGGGCGACCGCCTGCTCGACGAACTGGCCGACACCAGACCGTTCAGCGTGGTTCTGGTCACCGCCGTCGACCCCGACTTCGACATCGTCGACATGTCGTTCGACGACTACCTGCCGAAACCCGTCCAGCACGACGACCTGACGGCCGCGATCGAACACCAGCTAACCGCACAGGAACACGGCGAGACGCTCCGGACGTACTTCGCCGCCCGCGCGAAACTCGGCGCGCTCGAAGCCCGGAAGCCCGCACACGAACTCGACCGGAACGACGCGTACGCCGACCTGCGGTCGCGGGCCGACGGTCTCGAATCGACCCTCCGTGGCTCCGTGCCCGGGTTCGACGAACTCGTGGCTGGCTTTACGGCCATCGACCGCGGGACGTAGCCCGAGAAAAAGGCTTTAACGCGGCGGTGCCGTAGGTCGCGGTAATAATGGTACTCGACGATCTCGGGAGTTCGCTGCGGGGCACGCTCGACAAGCTCCGCGGGAAGTCCCGAATCAGCGAGGAGGACGTCGAGGAGGTCGTCAAGGAGATCCAGCGCTCGCTCCTGCAGGCCGACGTCGACGTCTCGCTCGTGATGGACCTGTCGGACAGCATCAAGGAGCGCGCCCTGGAGGAGGAACCCCCTTCCGGCACTACCGCCCGGGAGCACGTTCTCCGGATCGTCTACGAGGAGATGGTCGACCTCGTCGGCGAGAGCACCGAACTCCCCCTGGAGGAGCAGACCATCCTGCTCGCCGGCCTGTACGGCTCGGGGAAGACGACAACCGCCGCCAAGATGGCGTGGTGGTTCTCGAAGAAGGGCCTCCGCCCGGCCGTCATCCAGACCGACACCGACCGCCCCGGCGCGTACGACCAGGCCAAGCAGATGGCCGAGCGCGCCGAGGTCGACTTCTACGGCGACCCCGACGCTGACGACCCCGTCGCGATCGCCGAAGAGGGCCTCGAAGCGACCGAGGACGCCGACGTGCGTATCGTCGACACGGCCGGCCGCGACGGGCTCAACGAGGAACTCATCGACCAGATCGAGGAGATCGAGGCCGCCGCGAACCCGGACCGCAACCTGCTCGTCATCGACGCCGCGATGGGACAGAGCGCCAAGGACCAGGCCCAGGAGTTCGAGGAGTCGATCGGCATCGACGGCGTCGCTATCACCAAGTTAGACGGGACGGCGAAGGGTGGCGGCGCGCTCGCGGCGGTCAACGAGACCGGCTCCTCCATCGCCTTCCTCGGCACCGGCGAGGAGGTGAAGGACGTCGAGCGGTTCGAACCCGACGGCTTCATCTCCCGCCTGCTCGGGATGGGCGACCTCAAGCAGCTCACCGAGCGCGTCGAGCGCGCGATGGCCGAGAGCCGCGAGGAGGACGACGACGACTGGGACCCCGAGGACATGCTCCAGGGCCAGTTCACCCTCCGCGACATGAAAAAGCAGATGGACGCGATGAACCGGATGGGACCGCTCGACCAGGTGATGGACATGATCCCCGGCCTCGGCGGCGGCGTCAAGGACCAGCTGCCCGACGACGCGATGGACGTGACCCAGGAGCGCATGCGCTCCTTCGAGGTCATCATGGACTCGATGACCGAGGACGAACTGGAGAACCCCCGGAAGATCGGCCAGAGCCGCACCGAGCGCATCGCCCGCGGCAGCGGCCAGCCCGAGGACCGCGTGCGCGAACTGCTCCAGCAGCACAAGATGATGGAGCGCACCATCAAGCAGTTCCAGGGCATGGGCCAGGGCGACATGGACATGCAGCGCATGATGAAGAAGATGCAGAACCAGGGCGGCGGCGGTGGCGGCGGCATGGGCGGGATGGGCGGCGGCGGGGATTTCCCGTTCTAAGACGACCTTTTTCCCGCTCGGGTGCGCCTGCGGCGCACCGCTCGCGGCAAAAATGTCGATCAAAAAGGCCGGACGCGGCCGTCGGCCGCGTCCGGGGAAACGCCGCCTCCGGCGGCGTATGCTTGATACTGAACCGCCTCGCTCCGCTCGCGCGGATGCTGACAGCAGACCGCCTGCCCTCCCCCGTCGCCGGACACGCGCCGCGGAGCGGCGCGGTCCGGCGGGGCCGTCGGAATAGTCTCGCATCGCAGTTTTCCTTCCCGGAGACGAAACCGTAATCCGGTTCGTCGAGTGTATTCACAGCAAAATGGTCGAAACCAAGCTGATCAACGTGCTGATCCTGTGGTTCGTCGCCGCGACGTTCCTCCAGACGTCCTCCGGGTCGGGCGACGGTCCGCTGCTGCTCGGCATGAGTTTCCTTGCGCTCGGTCTCCTCTGGGCGATACCGGCCTATTTCGTCGTCAGACTCTTCGGCGCGGTCGGTGCGCTCGACTGACCGCTACCGCGCGTTCAGCGTCTCGACGATGGCGTCGAGTTTCTCGTGGTGCGTCGCGGTTCGCGGCGCGGACAGCGGCGAGACGCTCACCTCGCCGTCGACGATGGCGCGGCGGTCCGAGCCCTCGTCGTAGCGGTCCCGGACCTCGTCGACGTTCGGCAGGGGGTTCTCGTAGCCGACGGTGTGGGGCCAGAACTTGTCGCGGAGTTCGACGTAGCGCTCGCCGTCGTCGACCGTCACGTCGTCGGGCGCGTCGGCGTCGTGGTCGACCAGCACGTCGAAGTCGTCGTCGGGGTGCGTGACGCGGATCCGGGGGTCGGTCGCGCCGATGGGCGCGTTGACGTTGAGCAGGTCGACCGACTCGAACACGCTCGCGTCCAGCGAGCGCTCGATCAGTTCGCGGGCGACGCGGGCGGGTTCGTCGAAGTCGTAGTCGGCGGGCGGATGCGGGAAGAACTCGACGTTGTGGTACGCCGAGACGGCGACGGCGGGCGTGCCGAGGAACGCGGCCTCCATCGCCGCGCCGACGGTGCCCGACCGGCCGAGCACGTACGCGCCCATGTTCGGCCCGTGGTTGCAGCCAGAGACGACGAGGTCGAACTCGCGGTCGAGGCCGCGCAGGCCGTAGGCGACGCAGTCCGCGGGGGTGCCGGCGAGCGCGTAGCCGAACTCGTGGTCGACTCGCGTGGCCGCCGACGTGCGCTTGCGCCCGACCCCGGACTGGTTGTCGGCGGGCGCGACGACCGTCACGTCGCCGACGGACTGTAACTCCTCGCGGAGGACCGCCAGCCCGTCGCCGTCGATGCCGTCGTCGTTCGTCAGGAGGATATCGGTCACGGTGGTCTGGAATCCGTTCGCGCGCCCCTAAGGCTGCCGATACCCCACCGAAGCCGCCTCGTTTTATCCACCCCGGGGACGTGGCACCGTCCATGAGCGTCCGCGAGGTGGCCGTCGACGCCTACCGGGAGGCGCTGCCGGTGCTCGCCGCGAGCGCGGTCGGGGGGCTGTTCGCGGGGGTCGTTCTCGGCGGGATGCAGGCGGAACTCCGTCGGGTGTCGGGGCTGCTCGTGCTGGTGCCGGCGCTGCTCGCCACCCGCGGCAACGTGTACGGCGCGCTCGGCGCGAAGCTCTCCTCGGCGCTCCACCAGGGTCTGATCGACCCGACGTTCGACCCCGACGACGAGCGGCTGGTCGCCGCCCTCACCGCCGCGATGGCCAACGGCGTCTTCGTGAGCCTCTTCGCCGCGGTCGTCGCCTACGGGACGCTGGTCGTCCTCTCGCGCCCCGTGGCGTCGCTGGCGACGCTCGTCGGGATCGCAGCGATCGCCGGTCTGCTGTCCGGGGTCGCGCTGACCGTCGTCGTCGTCGCCGCGGTGTTCGTCGGCTTCCGCCGGGGGCTGAACCCCGACACGCTGGTCGGGCCCGTCGTCACGACGACCGGCGACGTGTTCGGGATGGCGATGCTGCTGGTCGCCGCCAGAACCGTTCTCGCGCTGGGGGGTGGCTGAATGCGGGTCGCCGGAGGGAGCTGAATGGCGGGGGACCGGAGCGGGACGTGGACGGTCAGGGGGATCGCCAGGGCGATGCTTCCCCTGCTGGCGGTCCTGACGGTCGTCGAGGTGGGCAGCGGGCTCGTCCTCGACACGTTCGAAAACCAGCTACTGCGCTACCCTGCCCTGCTCGTGCTGGTGCCGGTCACCATCGGCACCGCGGGCAACCTCGGCAGCATCCTCGCGGCGCGGCTCTCGACGGCGTTTCACCTCGGCACGCTCTCGTTTGCGCCCGACGACGACCGCCTGCTGGGGAACGCGGTCGCCACGGTCGCCCTCGCGCTGACGACGTTCCCGGCAGTCGGGGCGAGCGCGTGGGCCGTCACCTCCCTTTCCGGCGGCGCGGCGCTCGGCGTCGGCACGGTCGTCCTCGTGGCGACGGTCTCGGGCGCGGTGCTCGCCGTCCTCGCGGTCGCCGTCACGCTGGTCGCCACCTACGCCGCCTACCGGCTCCGGCTCGACCCGGACGACGTGGTGATCCCGGCCGTGACCAACGTCTGTGACGTGCTCGGCGTGCTCGTCCTCTTCGGGGCCGTCCGCGTGCTGGTCTGACGCGGCGCGCTCCGACGACGCGCCGCCCCCGTCGACTGCGGAAGCCAGAAGGGTCAAGTCCCGCCACTCCCCGAGTGGGGGTATGCGACGCCGAAGCTATCTTCGAGGGCTCTCGACGACCGCGGTCGGCCTCGCCCTCGCCGGCTGTTCGAGCGGGGGCAGCGGCGACGAGGGACCGGCGGACACGGGGACCGGCGGGAACGGGACGACCAGCAGCGGGAACGGCGGCCGGCGGATCGACGCCGCCATCGCGGCCGCCATCGGCGAACTCAACACCGGGCTCGGCGAACTCTCGGCCGCGCAGGACCGCTTTGCGGCCGACGAGTCGTTCGACTTCGCCGGCGTCGCCGACCGGGTCGACGCCGCCCGTTCCGAGCTCGACGGGATCGAGGGCGAGCCGTCCGGCGAGCAGTCGACCGCGATCGAGCAGGTCCGGCGGTACGCGTCCGTCGTGGCGGCGATGAACGCGGCGTTTCTCACGCTCGTCGACGCCGAACCCACGGCCGAGGACGCCGAGGCGGCGGTCGACGCCGAGGAGTACGACCGCGCCGAGTCGCTCGTGGCGGAGCTGGAGACCACGACCGGCGAGGCCCAGTCCACGCTCGAAGGGGCCCGCAGCGACGCCGAGGGTCTGGATCCAGACGTACTCGAATCGCGCGAGAGCGTCGAAGTCGCCCGGATCCGGGAGGGGTACGCCCAGCTCATGTCGCTGGCCAACGGCTTCAACGCGCTGGCCCGCGCCAACGGCGACCTGATCGACGGCCGGACGGCGCTCGCGACCGGCCGGGACCACGCCGACGCCGAGGAGTACGGCGAGGCGGAGTCGGCGTTCGGCCGCGCCGGCGACCGGTTCGAGGCCGCGAACGGGACGGCGACGTCGGCGCTCGACGCCCGGCCGCCGGAGCGCGTCACCGGGCCGCTCGAACTCGCGGCGTGTCGGAGCGGTCACCTCACGACCGCCGCGGAGCACTTCGCGGCGAGCGCCCGGGCCGCGGCCGACGGCGACCGAAGCGAAGCCGCCGACGAACAGGACGCGGCAGAGGACGCGGTCGACTCGGCGGAGAACTGCTGATCGACGGGCATTTGCCCGCGCCGTCGTACCCTCCACTGTGCAGTGGATCGTCGACCTGCTCGTCGGGACGGTCCTCCCCCGGGTCGCAGGGATCACCCTCTTCATCGCCCTCGGGGTCGGGCTGGCCAACCTCGCCGTCGAGTTCGGAGCCGTGCGGTACATCGCCGGCCTCGCCGCGCCGCTGACCGGCCCGGCGAACCTCCCGCGGGAGGTGGGTACTGCGATCCTCACGACGACCGCCTCCACGACCGCCGGCTACGGCATGCTCGCGGAGTTCCGCGAGTCGGGCACGCTCGACGACCGCGCGACGCTGGTCGCCGTGACGATAAACACCTTCTTCGGCTTCGTCCAGCACATCTTCACGTTCTACGCGCCGGTGTTGATCCCGATCCTCGGGCTGGAAGTCGGCCTGCTGTACGTCGGCACCCGCGCCGCGGTCGCGCTCGGGATCACCGTCGTCGGCGTGCTCGCCGGCGCCGTCCTGCTCTCCGAGGAGAACGTCGACCCCGTCGCCCTGCCCGATGACGTGGAGGGGCCGGACCCCGACGAGAGCACGCTCGGCGAGAAGTTCCGCGGGGCGGCGACGGCGACGAAGGAGAAGGTCGTGGACATCGTTCCACGCCTGCTCGTCATCTACTTCCTCGTCAGCGTGCTCGTCGCCCGGGTCGATCTACGGGAGGCGACCGCTGTCGCCGAACCGTTGACCGACATGGTCGGCCTCCCCGGGGCGGCCGTCCCCGTGATCGCGGTCTTCGCGTTCGACACGACGAGCGGAGCCATCGCCATCGCCCCGCTGCTTGGCGACCCGTTCACGCCCCGGGAGGCCGTGGCGGCGATGCTCGTCGGCGGGATCGTCTCCTTCGCCGTCTCGACGTTCAAGCGGTCGATCCCGTTCCAGTACGGGATCTGGGGCGCGGAGTTCGGCTCGAAGGTGATCGCCGTCAACACCGCGCTGAAGGTCGTCTTCATCGCGGCGGCGCTCGCGGTGTTGCTGGCCCCGCCGTGACCGCGTCGGCGACCCCGCGGAGGCGCTCGGCGGCCGTGCTCCCCGGAGCAACCTCACTCACCGGGACGCCAGCGCGCTGTGCCCGCCTGACGGCCTCGGACTCCGGGACTGCCGTCGCCGGCGCGCCGAGCGCCCGCTCCACGCGGCCGGTCGGCGGCGACGACCCGGACATGTTCAGCGCCACGTGGGCGACGCCGGCGTCGAGTTCGCGGGCGAGTTCCCGCGTCCGGACCAGGTCCCTGACGGCGAACTCGTCCGGACGGGCGACCAGCACCGACCGGTCGGCGGCGAACAGCGGCAGGCCGGCGTCGGCCGCCATCCCGGCGGGGCAGTCGACCACGACGGACCCGTAGGCGTCGGCGACGGCCGTCACCGCGTCGACCAGCGCCGTCGGGTCGGCGGCCCGGGCTCCGGCGAGCGTCCGTCCACAGGGGAGCAGGTCAACCGGGCCGCCTTCCCGAACCGCCTCGACGGGGTCGGCCCGGTCCACGAGCACGTCGTGGAGGTCCGGTCCCGTCGAATCGGGCAGGTCCGCCATCCCGAGGTCGGCGTCGACGACGACCGCGTCCAGTTCCGCTCCGAGGTTGAGCGCAACGGTCGACTTCCCGACGCCGCCTTTCCCGCCCGCGACGGCGAGGATCACGACAGCGTCCGGAGCGGCGCGAGGTCGGTCGCCTCGGCGCTCCCCTCGGCACGGTCGGCCAGCGCCGCCGCGCGCCGCTCGACTGCCCGGAGCGTCGCGGCGTCGTCCGCGGCTTCCTCGACCGCGCGCTCGACAGCCCCGAGTCCCCCGGCGTCGTCGACCACCGCCGTCGCCTCGGCGAGCGTCTCGGCCCCGGCGCAGGCCTCGACGGTGCGGACCCGCGACTCGACGGTTGCGAACCACTCCGCGACCGGCGGCGGCACGTCCGGTTCGGGGCCGTCGCGGTCGCGTTCGGCCGACGGCGCGTTCGCGGCCGGCACCGCGTCCCGCGGCGGCGCGGGGTCTCCGAGCCGCCGGACCAGTGCGGCCGCGTCGTCCGGAGTGGGATCGCTGTCCACACCGTTCCCCACGCCCTCGGGCGTCACCCGCACATCCTCGACGACCCGAATCGCCGGCGACTCCGGGGCTGTGTGGCTGGCGAAGCCGACGCCCTCGCGCTCGCCCGGTTCGAGCGTCACCGTGACCGCGTCGCCGTCCCAGCCGTCGGCGGGGACGCCGTGTCTGCGTGGCGGTAGCGTCGGCCCGTCGAGCGCGTTCTCCAGACGCACCCGCCGGCGCACGTCCGTCCCGTTCCGGACGACCGCCGCGACGAGCGTCACGCCGTCCTCGCGCCGCGTCCGACTCTCGACCTCGACCATGGCGACGCTGGCCGCGCTCTCGCACTTAAACCCTCACGACGGGTGCGCCGAGGCGTTCGGCTGCAGCGCTCGGGCGTTCGAAGCGGTCACAGGCGAGGACGACCGGCGCGTCGACCGCCGCGACGCGGACGACGGCGAGCGCCGCGGTCACGGGGTCGCCCTCGAAGCCGGCCGGCGGGTCGGTCACCCGGCCCTCGCCCGGCACCGCGTCGACGGCGTCCGCGAACTCGCTCGCGAGGGCGGCCGCAAGGTGTTCCCGTGCGGTCCGCCGGCGGTTCGCCACCCTGTCCTCCAGCCGGAGGCGGCGGTCCCGGGCGTCGCGGGCCGCCCGGGCGGTCTCGCGGGCGCTCCGGAGCGCCTGCTCGGCGGCGATGCGTTCGGTCCGGACCTCCGACAGTTCGCGTATCGCCGCGGTGCGCTCGTCGTCCACCGCGTCGGCGTCACCCTCGGCCGCGGCCGTTTCCAGCGCCTCGACGCGCCCGCGGAGTTCGCTGACGCGCTCCGCGAGGGCCGCCTCGCGCTCGCCCGCCTCCGCGACGCGTCGGCGCGCGGTCTCGCAGTCGACGGACGGCGGGTTGAGGTTCGCCAGTTCCGCCCGCGCCTCGGCGAGTTCGTCGTCGACCGGACTCGCCAGCCCCCGCGAGCGCGCGGCGGCGGCCAGCGCCGCTCGGACAGCCACCGTCGATCCGGCGACGACCGGCGAGACTCGCTCGTGTACCGGTCCGGGGTCGGCACAGTCGATCCAGTCGGCATCCCCGACCGCGCGGTCGACCGTCGCGGGCGAGAAGTCGCTGTCCCGGAGGTCGACCGCTCGCCCGTCGCGGACGCCGTCGTCCAGTTCGACCCTCACAGCTCCCGCTCCCGCAGGCGTTCCGGCGACGGGTGGTCGGTGCCCGCCACGAACTTGGCGTACGGCGTGCTTGTGGCGTCCCGGTTCTCGTATGCGGCCGCCGCTTCCCGGACGGCGTCCGGCGCGTCGGCGAACTCGTTGAACGGCTCCGTCCGCTCTACCTGCACGTCCCCGCCGTGTTTCTCGCGGAGTCGGAGCGCGAGCAGCGCCCCCAGCTCCGTCGCCTCGAACAGCGCCGCGCGGCCGAACCGCCGGACGACCGTTCCCTCGTGGCTCGAACAGACGTTCCGCAACGTCTGCCGTGCCGCCTGCGAGTACGTGACGATGAGCAGCACGCACCACCGTTCGAACGCATAAATTTAATACTTTACTACTGGAATCTACTGCCACGGACGGCGGTCGTCCCATCGTCGTCGATCCGAACCGCGGCGTCGAACACGGTCTGTATCTGCGCGACGACCAGCGCGGAGTGGGCGTCCGGGTCGAGGTGGAAGTGGCCGGTCGCGCCGAACGCGTACAGCCGGCCGGTCAGGACGTGGAGGAACTCGTACACGGTCTCGACGTCCACGTACTGGAGCAGCGCCGTGACGGAGTCGAAACAGACGACGCTCTGGGCGTCCGAGTCGGCCCACTCGTTCAACACTTCGCTCACGCGGATGCTGATCCCCGTCAGGTCGTTCGGGGTGCCGACCCGTTCGACCCTGTCCGGCTGTGGCCCCTCGGCGTCGAACCCGTCGGTGCTCTCGCCGGAGGCGAGGACGTACGTCGCCGCCGGCCGACCGCCCGCCCGGTCGATCCACTCGGCGAGTCGGCGCTGGGGCGAGCCGGTAAAGGAGACGAACAGCAGGTTCGTCGGCTGGTCGGACGGGTGGAGGAGGTCGACACAAACTGATCCGTCGTCCGCGGCCGCCGGCGCGAGCAGGACCACCGCTGTCGCGTCCCCGACCGAGTCGGCGAGGTCACTCATCGTCGACCCATGCTGTTGAGTTGGACCGGCCGTCCCGGCAAAACCCTTCCGGTCACTCGTCGAGCTGCTCGACGGCCACCTCCCGATCCACGCCGGAGAGGTCACGCACCCGCTCGCGGGCCTCCCGCCGGGACTCGGCGACGACCACCAGCCCGTCGGCGGGGCCGTCGCCCTGCGCTCGATACGGCGCGAGCCCGCCGTCGAACTCGGTCGCGTACGTCCGTACCACGCCGACGACCTCGCGTTCGAGGCTCTCGAGGTCCGTCTCCCCCTGCTCGTACTCCGCGAGCGCGTCCTCGACGTTTCTGAGTGCGGCGATCCGGTCCATCTACGTGGTCCGGAGGTGGTCGGTCTGGGGCTCGTACACCTCGCCCTGCTGTTTCAGCTTCTCTATCTCGTGTTCGGCCTTGGAGTGGTCCATGCCGATCTCGTCGGCGCGGTCCAGCACCACGTCGACCGGCGCGCCCTCGTCGTACTCCTCCTCGATGTCGCTGATCAGTTGCTTGATGTTGCGGATGCGGTCGCGCTGGGTCTTCGACGTGCCCGTCTCGACCACGTCGGCGTCGAACTGGCCCGTCTCCGGGTCCACGCCGATGTCCTGCAGACAGGAGCGGACGATCTCGATGACCCGTTCGGCGTCCTCGTGTTCGACCGTGTCCGAGAGCCGCACGCGGGCGCTTGCCTCCGCGAGGCGCACCAGCGCCTCCAGTTTCCGGGCGGTCACCGGGACCGGTGCGTCCTCGTCCTGGCCCTTCGCGCGGAGGTCGACGTAGAAATCGCGGATCGCCTCCCGCGCCGCGTCGGTCATCCGCGGATGGCAGTTCTGCTTCGCGTAGGCGACGTACTTCCGGAGCAGTTCGGCCTCTATCTCCGGGTCGACCTCCTCGGTCACCTCGTCGACCTCCGCCTGGGTCACGTCCGGCGACGCCATCTCCGAGCGCTGGGTGTTCAGCTCCCCGGCGTAGTTCGTCGTCAGGATGTGCTCGGCGAGGTTGCGGTCCTCCTCCTCGTCGGGCTGGTCGGTGACGGTGAAGATCAGGTCGAACCGCGAGATCAGGGCCGGCTCGAGGTCGATCTGCTCGCCGATCGACTCGTACTGGTCGAATCGGCCGTACTTGGGGTTGGCGGCCCCGAGCAGCGAACAGCGCGACTTGAGCGTGGCATTGATCCCCGCCTTGGAGACGCTGATCTTCTGCTGTTCGAGCGCCTCGTGCATGGCCGAGCGGTCGTCGGCGGCCATCTTGTCGAGTTCGTCGATCGCGGCGACGCCCTTGTCCGCCAGCACCAGCGCGCCGGCTTCGAGCGTCCACTGCTGGCCGTCCCCGAAGTCGTCGCGGACGGCGGCGGCGGTGTTGTGGGTGACGACGCCGTTCCCGACGAAGTTGTTCGTGTCGGGGACTGTCAGGTCGAACACTTCCTTCCTGCCGGTATCGACGGCGGCGACGACCTCGTCCCAGCGGAGGTCGGCATCGACCGTCTCCCGAACCTCGGTCTCGACCGGCCCGAGGTCGATGTCTTCGAGCATCGACCGGGCCCACGCTCGACCGGGATCATCTCCCCGGTGGACGTTCTGGTAGTACTGGCCCGTTTCTCCTTCGACGGCCGCGAGCGTCGATCCGATGGGAAGCCGCTCACGCTGACGCCGCTCGTCGGCGGTGATACGTTCCAGCGCCTGTCGCTTTTCACGGGACGCGAAGCCGATCGCGTCGGCGTAGCGGTCGATATCCGCGCCGTACATCTCGACGAACTGCTGGACGTGCTTGGACTCGATCGTGTAGCCGTCGTCGAGTTCGTAGCTCCCGCGTCGGTCGCGCTCTCGCGTTCGAGCGCGGACTCCGTACGTTTCGAGCATCAGCTGTACCTGTCGGGCTAGCTCGTCGCTAATGGTCGACAACAGAACGCTCGAACCGCCGGCGTCGCGTACCGAAACCGAGCCGTCGGCGTCCATCAGACCGCGGAGGAAGGCATCGCCGTGTTCCGCAACCGTCAGCTCCGGTGCGAGTGCGAGGTCCTCCTTTGGCGTTTCCATGCCAGCGTTCGAGAACAGCCGCGCTATCGTCGCGCTGTTGACGCGGATACACGGAACCTTGTCCGCCTGGCGTTCGACCTCCGGACGCTTGTCGAACTTCTCGTCGAAGATATCGGCCGCGCGTTCGAGCAACGTTTCGTTACCGTTTGAGATCCGGACCATCCCGCGATTGCCGCCGCGACGGTCGAGCGAGATGTCGCCGTCGCCGAACACGAGCCCCAGCAGATACATGAGGTCCTCGTCGAACGTTTCGGGAATCGTAATGCTATCACCGTGTCTGACCATCAGCCGGTCGAACTGAACGTCCGCTCGCGTCGCGCCGACGGCGTCGAGCATTCGGTCTAACTTCTCCAGTGGGACGTGCCGGTTCTTGAGGTGACAGTAGATGAAATCCTCCGAGAGGTCGAGTGCCGCTGCGGCGTCCCGTAGCGTCCCGAACTCCTCCCGGAGCGACTCCCGGAGGAACGTGACCGAACCCTCGGCGAGTTGCACCTTCTCGCTCGTCAGTTCGAGGAACTCCCGCACACGAACCTCGGAGCGGTCGAGGTCGCCGTACCGGGGAACTGCGACGTGGTCGCCCGCTTCGATCTCGGAGATCTGTCGCCATTCGATTCCGTCCGCCCCGCAGGTCAGAACCGGAGTGTTCACCGACGCTTCCAACTCTTTCCCGTGGTTCGTTTCGATCCGTCGACACGGTTTCTCCGGCATCCGCCACAGATGCGAGGTGGTCGCGTCCGTCATCTCCCCCGCGTTCCGGTCGAACGTCCGCACGTCGATCGCCCCCCCGACGCCCGTCTCGGTGTCAACCGGGTCGGGAAGGGACTCCGTCACGATGTCCCGGATGGGTCTGTACCCGTCGTCGGTGTGGATCATCGTGTCCCCGGTGACACACAACCCCGCGCTGGAGGACCCCTTGCCGGAGGTGTAGACGGACCGGGGCGCGATATTTTGGATATATGATAAGAGCTGGGAGTTGTGCGAAACGACGTTGTTCGTGAGGTAGTTGTGCGTGTCCGCAACTTCGAGGTCGTACACCCAGTCTTCTTCGGGTTCGACACACTGGATCGACGCTATGCAGTCCCACCGAACGTCGCCCGTAACGAGTGATCGGAGTGCTTCGACGTCGCTTGCAGCGGCGAGTGCATCGTCGATCCGGTCCTGTACGACCTGCTTTGCATCGGTTACACGACCGCCGTCAGGGGCGACTTCACCCTGCTCGTAGAGACTGACGGATCGCTGGCAAACTCCGATACCGTCTGCCAACTCCGTTTGTGAGAGCCCCAGGAGTTGGCGCGCTGTCTCGACTGCGGTCCAGTTCCCGGATTCGACGCTTTCCTGGAGGTCCCGAAGTTCGTTCAACCGTTCCTCGAACCTCGAAACGACCTCTCGGAGGCTTTCCCGACTGGGGTTTCGGTCTCCCCGCTCGTAGTGTTGGTACGTCGGCCGAGGGATACCGCAATCGAACTGAGTGAGACGGAGTCGCTCCCGAACCCGTCGCAAGTCGTCTCCCACTTCGGGGATAACGTCCCGGTTGGTATTCGTCTCCCCCTCGTCAACTTCCCGCGCCGCCTTGGCTTTCCTGTCCGTAACGAACCCGACCCGTTCGCGGTATCGCTGGAACTGCTCTCCACTCACACGGAGCCGATAACTTCCGTTGGCCCGCTCGAACTGCTGGGAGGTGATCCCGACCGATAACAGGAGGCTACGAACGTCCCTGAGCAATTCCTCGCTCGCTGAGGCAACTGCTAACTCCCGCTGGGTTGCCGAGACGTGGCCCTCGGCGTCGACGTACGCTCGCAGGAACTCGGCTTTCGTCGCCTTCGTTGCGCTCATCACTGCGTCCGGCACTCGTTGATCGGCCGAGGATTCGAGGATCGACGGTTCGAGGTTCTCGAGGAAGGTGACGAACTCGGACGACGAACAGTAGATCTCTTTGGCTGATTTCCCGGGATGGGACCTGCGTTCAGTGTAGTTCAGTCCCAGTGCATTGAGCGCGTCACTCACATCGTCGAGGATCTCCCGGTCGTTGTTCGTTACGAAAACGTGTCCGGTGTTGTCGTCGCGCCGCTCGACGTACCCTTCTGCGATGATGTATCCGACCAGTCGTGCCAGTTTTGCCGTCCACTCTTCGGGTAGATCTAACCGAACCGCGTTGTTCGACTTCGCTCGTCGATACGAGGTGGTAATCGTGTCGTCCCCTGCGGTCGGCAGCGTATCAGGGACTGCAACGAAATCGCCGTCTCGAAGGTCTTCCGCCGGGACTGCAGCGAATCCGTTGTCGGATTGAACGAACAACGGATGCGACGGGGTGACTTCGAGTTCCGTACCGGTCGCCGTCCGGATCCGATACATCCGTTCGGGTGCTTCCCGCTTCCACACCTTTGTGGCTCGTTTGTGGACGAGTTCCCCGTCGTCGTCCATCGACGGCAGTGGAATATCCACCTCCTGGTACACTCCGTCGTCGACCGGTTTTGGATCGTCCAGCTGCGACTCGACGATCTCCCGGATCGGCCGCTGGGTCCCGTCGGCCAGCGTCACTCTCGTATCACCGGTAACACATTTGCCCGTACCCGGATCCCCGATCAGGAGCATGTGCAGGTCGCCCCGGATCCGGGACTCGTCGGGGAGGTGCTTTGTGACGCCGGAGAACAGCTGGAGGATCATCGCGAGCTTCTCCTGCTCGTAGCCGTAGATGGAGGGCGCGATGGAGCCGACCATCCGCTCGTAGATGTCGGGTTCGTTGGAGAGGGAGACGATGGCCTGCTTGTCCTCCTCGGTGATCTCCATGTCCTCGAACTGCTCCTCCTCGACCTCGACGGAGACGCCGTCCATGTACACGTCGAAGACGGCTGACTTCTCCTGCTGGCTGCCCTGCTGCTCCAGGTTCAGGACGCCCGTCGCGGCGACGTGGTCGCCGGGGGTCACCTCGCCGGTGATGTCGTCCTCGACGTGGACGTCGATCGCCTGCGGCGTCTCGCCGCCGCGCAGCCCCTCGGGGCTTTCCTGCACGCGGATCTTCTGGGAGTCGACGAACTCCGACTGGTCGAAGTTGATCTGGAACGGGCCCTGCCGCTCGCAGCCCTGACACTCGTGGGGCTCCTGGAAGTTGCCGCTGGACTGGGGAACGCGGGTGAGCGTTCCGCAGCGCTGGCACTCGAAGGCGGCCTCCTCTATCTTCGGGCGCACGTCCGTCGCCTTGCGGACGATGCCCCGCACCGAGACCAGGTTGTTGACGTGCCGGGAGCGTATCTCCCGGATCTCGGTTGTCTCGGGGAGGTTCCGGATGCGGACGTGGGCCTGCCCGAGGCTCACGTCGACCGGGAGGTCGTACAGCCGGAGCGCCTCCTCGGCGTACTCCCGGAGCTGGTCGGGCTTCGAGAGGTAGTCGTCGGCCAGGTCGGGGTCGTAGCGGTAGAGGTCCTGCCAGTCGACGTACAGCGACCGCTGCTCGTTCGGGTAGCGCTGCGCGAGCTGCCCGATCTCGTCGCGGTAGTACGACCGGTAGAACTGCTCGAACGAGTCGACGAGTTCGGTGTTGTCCGCCTGGGCCATTCACCACCCCTTAGCGCGTTATCCCCTATGAAGGTTGGCAAACCCCGGAGCGGAAGTGGTGGGGGTGTTTTCACACCGACCAGAAGAAGGCGATCCCGAGGACCGTCACCACCGACAGGAGCAACTGGAGCGGCGCGCCGATCCGGAAGTAGTCGGTAAAGCGGTAGCCGCCGGGGCCGTAGACGAACAGGTTCGTCTGGTAGCCGATCGGCCCGAGAAACGCCGTCGAGGCGGCGAAGGTCACCGCGAGCACGAACGCGAAGGGGTTCGCGCCGATCCGCGTCGCCGTGTCGACGGCGACGGGAAGCATCAGCACGACGCTGGCGTTGTTACTCACCACCTCGGTTATCAGCCCCGTTCCGAGGTAGAACACCCACAGCACACCGATGGCGGGCAGGTACTCTCCGGTCCCGGCCAGCGCCGCCCCGAGCAGCGCCGCGCCGCCGGTTCCCTCCAGCGCGACACCGAGCGGGATCACGCCCGCGAGCAGGAAGATCACGTCCCATTCGACGGACTCGTAGATCTCCGTCGGCTGCAACACGCCGGTCGCCACCATCGCGACGACGCCGGCGAGCGCGGTCACGAGGATCGGGAACCCGCCCGCGAGGAACTGCTCGACCGCGGCGATCCCGGTGGCCGCGCCGACCCCGTCCCACGGCATCGCCGCGATCCCGACGACGCCGGCCATGATCGCCAGCGCGTGTGGGATCTTCTCGGTGCGGTAGTCCGGGCGCGACGGTTCGTGGGCGACGATCAGCTCGTCGGTCCTCGCGAGCCGGTCGATCCGCTCGGGCGCGGCCTGGACCAGCAGCGTGTCGCCGACGCGGATCTGCCGCCCCTCCAGCCCCTCGTGGACGGTCTCGCCGCGACTGCGGAACGCGAGCACCGTCGCGTCGTACCGCTCCCGGAACCCCGCCCCGGCCAGCGTCTCGCCGAGCAGGAACGACCCGCGCGGAACGACCACCTCGACGAGCGTCTGCTCCCCGCCGGGAGCCGTCTCCAGTTCCGACTCGGTCCGGGGCGTTCCGGTGACCCTGAGCGACCGTCGCCCGGCGAGGTCCGCGACCGCCGTCCGGTCGGCGCGGAGGCGGAGCCTGTCGCCCGCCCGGATCTCCCTCGGGCCGAGGGGTTCGAGGAACGTCCGCCCCTCCCGGAGGAGCTGGACGATGTCGGCGTCGAACCCGGTTTCGGCGGTCGTCTCGTCGACCGTCGTTCCCACCAGCCGCGACCCCGGTTCGACGACGACCTCCGTGAGGTACTTGCCGACCCGGTACTCCCGGACCACGTCGTCGTCGGGCGGCACCCGCTCGGGCAGCAGCCGGTGACCCACCAGGAGCAGGTACAGACCGCCGACGAGCAACACGATGACGCCCAGCCTGGTGAACTCGAACATCCCGAACGGGTGGCCGATGAGCCGGTCCGACACGTCGCTGGCGAGGATGTTGGTCGACGTGCCGATCAGCGTCAGCGTCCCGCCGAGCATCGACGCGTACGACAGCGGGATCAGCAGCTTCGAGGGCGACGTGTCGCCCCGGTTGGCGATGTCGGAGACGACCGGCACCAGCACCGCCACGACCGGCGTGTTGTTGACGAAGCCCGACGCCGGCCCGGCGACGCCGACGGTCGCCAGGAGCTGTCGGTCGAGGCTGTCGCCCGCGAAGTCGGCCATCCGCCGGCCGAGGATCTGGACCGTTCCGGTCCGCGCGACGCCGGCGCTGAGGATCAGCATCGCCAGGACGGTTATCGTCGCCTCGTTCGCGAACCCCGCGATCCCCTCCTCCGGCGAGATGCCCGTCCACGGCTCCAGCACCATCAGCAACACCATCAGCAGGATCGCGGTCACGTCGACCGGCAGGTACTCCGTGACGAACAGCGCGACCGCGAGCGCGACGACGGCAAACACGACGAGCACGTCGGTCGTCACTGCCGGGGACGGCTGACTCGCGAGGGGGACCGCCGACCGCGGGACCGCCGGGAGCGTCACGGATCGTCCGATCCACACCGTCGACACGGATAAGCGCCGCCTGCACCCGACCGTGCCGGAACGGACAGAGCCAAGGCCCGGCCGCGGCAACGACGTGCCATGCCGATCGACGACCTGCCCAGACTGGGGCTGGGAACCTACTCCGACGCCGACCGCGAGCAGTGGACCGACACCGTCGAAACCGCGCTTGACGTCGGCTACCGCCACGTCGACACCGCACAGGTGTACGAGAACGAGCGGTACGTCGGCGAGGGGATCGCGGCGTCGGACGTCGACCGCGACGACCTGTTTCTCGCCACGAAGACCGTCCACATCGACCTGCCGCCCGAGCCGAGCGGCGTTCCGGACGCCATCGACGGCTGTCTCGACCGTCTCGGCGTCGACTACGTCGACCTGCTGTACGTCCACTGGCCGTCCGGTCTCTACGACGCCGAGGCGGTCCTCCCGGCGTTCGACGATGCGGTCGACGACGGCCGGATCCGCAACGTCGGCCTGTCGAACTTCACGCCGGAACTGCTGGACGAGGCCCGCGAGGTCCTCGACGCGCCCGTGGCGGCCCATCAGGTCGAACTGCACCCGCTCCTCCAGCAGGACGAACTCGTCGAGTACGCCCAGCGCCACGACCACTGGCTCGTCGCCTACTCCCCGCTCGCACAGGGCGAGGTGGTCGACGTGCCCGTCCTGCGGGAGATCGCCGACAAACACGACGCGACCCCCGCACAGGTGAGCCTCGCGTGGCTGTCCTCGAAGGACAACGTCGCCGCCATCCCGAAGGCCAGTAGCCGGGACCACCTCCGCGAGAACCTCGCGGCGCTGGACCTGGAACTCGACGACGAAGACGTCGCCCGGATCGAGGCCATCGACCGCGAGCAGCGATTCGTCGACCCCGACCACGCGCCCTGGAACCGGTAGCCAGAGCTCGTCGCGTCTGTTTTTCGAAAAGTGGGATCGCGCGGATTTGAACCGCGGTTACGAGCACCCAAGGCTCGAAGTATAGCCAGGCTAACCCACGATCCCGCATTGACGTTACTACGGTCAGGGTATAAAGGGTTTCGCTCGGCATTTTGCGCCCGACTCCGGCACGGAGTCAGACGCCCCAGATCGCGGCGATGCCGAGCGTCGTCGTGATAGCAAACAGCAACTGGAGCGGCCCGCCGACGCGGACGTAGTCGGTGAAGCGGTAGCCGCCGGGCCCGTAGACGAACAGGTTCGTCTGGTAGCCCACCGGCGTCATGAACGCGGTGCTGGCGGCGAAGGTGACGGCGAGGACGAACGAGAACGCGTTCGCGCCGAGCCGGGTCGCCGCCTCGAAGGCGACCGGCACCATGAGCACGACGCTGGCGTTGTTGCTGACGACGTTGGTCAGGAGCGCGGTGACGACGTACAGCAGGCCGAGCACGGCGATCGCCGGCAGGGCGGCGGCGCTCGCCACGACGGCGTCGGCGACCAGCGCGGCCGCCCCGGAGTTCTCCATCGCCAGCCCGAGCGGGATCACGCCCGCGAGCAGGACGATCACGTCCCACTGAACGGCGTCGTACACCTCGCCGGGCTTGAGACAGCCCGACACAACCATCCCGAGCGCGCCCGCGAGCGCCGCGACCATGATCGGGAGGAGGTCGAGCGCGGCGACGCCGACGACGCCGGCGACGATCCCCAGCGCGACGGGGATCTTCGACCGGCGGAACGTCCGGCGCTCGACCTCGCCGGCGACGGTGAAATCCCGGTTGCGGTCGAGCCGTTCGACGCTGTCCGGCGTCGCCTGCACGAGCAGGGTGTCGCCGATCCGAAGCGGGACGTGGTCCATGCGCTTGCGCACCACGTCGCCGCCGCGCCGGAGCGCGAGCACCGTCGCGTCGTAGCGCTGCCGGAACCCGGCGGAGACGAGCGTCTCGCCCAGCAGCGCCGACCCCGGCGGGATCACCACCTCCACGAGCGTCTGCGCTTCAGCGGCCGTCTCCAGTTCCGACTCGTCGACCTCGACCTCCGGGAGGAGGTCCAGCCCCTCGGCGTCGCTTATCTCCAGGAGGGTGTCGCGGTCGGTCCGGACGGCGAACACGTCGCCCGCCCGGATCGTCTTCGGACCGAGCGGCTCGATGAACACGCGCTCGCCCCGGACTAACTGGACGAGGTCCACGTCGTAGTCGAGTTCCCGCATCGTCGTCCGGACGGTCCGGCCGACCAGCGGCGAGTCCTCGCGGACGACGACCTCGGTGAGGTAGTCGCCCATCTCGAACTCCTCGGTGAGGTCCCCGGCGGGTTTGATGCGCTCGGGGGTGAGCCACCGCCCGACGGTGAGCAGGTAGACCGTGCCGACGACGCTCAGCAGCACGCCGAGCGCGGTGAACTCGAACATGCCGAACCCCCGGCCGAGAAACTCCGGGCGGGCGACGATGTCGCTGGCGAGGATGTTGGTCGACGTGCCGATGAGCGTCAGCGTCCCGCCGAACATCGACGCGTACGACAGCGGGATCAGCAGCTTCGACGGCGACGTGTTTCCCTCGTGGGCGAGGTCGGTGACCATCGGGAGCAGGATGGCGACGGCGGCGGTGTTGTTGATGAACCCGGAGATGGGGCCGACGACGCCGATGGTCGCGCCGAGCTGTCGCCCCTCGTCGTCGCGGGTGTAGGCCGCTATTTTCTGTCCCAGCAGCTGGACGATCCCCGTCCGCTGGACGCCGTCGCTAAGGATGAACATGGCCAGCACGGTGATCGTCGCCGTGCTGGCGAAGCCGGAGACGCCCTGCTCGGGCGAGTCGAGCACGACGACGGCCGAATCGAGCAGGCCGGCCCGGACGAACGCGCCGCTGACCGGCTCGACCAGCAGGAGCGCGACCATCACCCCGAGCGCCGTGATGTCGACCGGCACCGCCTCGGTGGCAAAGAGGACCAGCGCGGCGACGATGATGGCGAACACGACGGCGACGGCCGGGGTGATGGGTGCCACACCGGGGGAACGGCGGCGGCGGGAAAAAACCCACCGACGCGGACACGTCGCCCGGGGTTCCCGGGGTCGGCGGCCAACTTTAACGTGTCCGCGCTCGGACGTACCGCTATGGTCCCCTCCCCCCGAATCCTGCTCGTCGGCCCGCCCGAGAACCGCCGGCGTCGCCTTCTCGCGCTCGCGTTCGTCCCCTTCCTGTTCGTCGCGACGTTCGCGGCGTACGCCGTCGGCGCGTTCGGCGTGTCCGGCTGCGTCGTGTTCATCCCCGGGCAGGCCATGCTCGTCGGGCTCGCCGCCGCGGCCGTCGCCGGCTACGCCCGGGTCGGGCTGGCCGTCGGGTGGCTCGGCGCGTACGCCCCGCTGCTCGGGTTCAACGCGGACCACGCGTTCATGGGGCTATCGTCCAGAACGCGGGTGGAACAGCTCGCCTACTTCCTCGAACCCGACGGGCTGGCGTTCTACGCGGTCGTCGCGCTCGTGTTCGGAACCGTCGCCTTCGCCGCGGGGTACGTGCTCCGGACCTGCGTCGCGGTGCTGTGGGGGGAGTGGACGGTCGCCGACCGCTAAAGGTCGTCCTCGTCCAGTTCCGCGTCGGCGACGAGGCTGTAGGGGTGTTTCTCCTTGCGGATGCCATCCAACAGGAGGAACGCCTCGCGGGGGTCGAGGAAGTGGCTCGTCACGGCCCGGCCGAGCGGCGTCGGCTCGAACCCGTCGATGAACTCGTACTCCAGGAGCTTGCCGATGGCGTGTTTCGTCGGCACCTCGCCGATCATGCGGTCGTTGAGCCGCTTTGCGCCCTTGCCCGCGACGGTGACGTTCGCCAGCGTCTCCTCGACGGCGGAGCTCTCGTCGTAGCGGGTGCGGACAGCCTCCATCTCCCCCTTGAGGAGCTTGAACGCCACCTCGTCCTCGGTCATCTCCATGCTGCCGTGGTAGCTCTCGTCGGGTTCGACGAGGACGTACACCTTCCCGGTGTCGTGGTAGTCGGGGCGGCCGGCGCGGCCGAGCATCTGGTGGAACTCCTGGACGGTGAGCCACTCGATCCCCATCGCGAGGCGGTCGAAGATCACCTGCGAGGCCGGGAAGTCGACGCCAGCCGCCAGCGCGGCGGTCGTGACGACGGCAGCGAGGTCCTGGTCGGCGAACATCCGTTCGACCTTCTTCCGACGGCCGTAGTCCAGCCCCGCGTGGTACGGCGCGGACTCGTACTCCAGCTTCCGGCTGATCTCGTGGCAGCGCCGCCGCGAGTTGGTGAAGATGATCGTCTGCCCGCGGTACCCTTTCGAGGACTTGCTGTCGAACTCCCGACGGACCAGCTTGTTCTCGATGCGGGGTTTCTCGCGGCCGTCGGCGAACGTGACGTGGCGCTCGATGGGGACCGGCCGCTCCTCGAACTCCACGAGGTTCGCCCGCAGCTGGCCGGCGAGTTCGCTCGGGTTGCCGACCGTCGCGGAGAGGTACACCCACTGCGCGCCGCCGTAGTCCGACCGCTCGTCGGCGCGCGTCTCGCAGTAGTGTTTGAGCCGCGAGATGAGGCCGTCGAGGCGGTGTCCCCGGCCCTCCTCCTGGAGCGTGTGGACCTCGTCGATGACGACGGTGCCGATGTCGCCGAGGTCACGTCCGGTGCGGAGCGCGTGGTCGATCCCCTCGTACGTGCCGACGATCACGTCGGCGTTCGGGTCGAAGCGGTTGCCGTCGTCCCGGACGCGGCTCGCGCCGACGCGGATCGAGACGTTCACCAGGTCGCCGTACTCGTCGCGGAAGTCCTCGTGTTTCTGGTTGGCCAGCGCCACCAGCGGGACGAGAAACAGCATCTTCCCGTTGCCGTTCAGCGCGCGGTCCAGACCGGTCATCTCGCCGACCAGCGTCTTCCCGGTCGCCGTCGCGCTGACGACCAGCTGGTCGCGACCGTCGAACAGTCCGTTCTCGACCGCGAGGCTCTGGACGGGCAGCAGCTCCTCGAAGCGGTCCTCCAGCAGGCCCTGAACGCCCGGGTGGAGGTTCAGCTCGTCGACGCGGATGTTCTCGATGCTGTCGGTCGTCGCGCTGATTTCGTCGAACTTCGTCAGGTCGGGGTCGAGATGCCCCTTCAGGAGGTTCGTGATCCGGTCCAGGTCCTGCACGTCAAGCAGGAGTTCCTCCAGCCGGTCCCGGGCGGCCCCGGTCATCTCGCCCTGGTAGGAGAGTTCGCGCTCCAGCTCCTGCTTGGCGCAGTCCGGACAGATGTACTCGTCGTCGGTCTCGATGGCGGTGTCGGACGTGATCGGCGAATAGCGACCGTCGGAGGCACAGAGACGACAGGTCCGGACGGCCTTCGCCGACAGCTGGTAGCCGTCGAGCATCGCCTGCAGGCGCTTCCGTGCGCCGGGCGAGGTCTGCTCGGAGATGCGGATGCGTTCGGCCCGGCGGGCGATCTCCACGAACTGGTCGGGGTCGCGTGGCTCCTCGCTGGAGCCCTGCTTGATCCGGAACCTCCCCGGCCGGGGACCGGCTCCCGTCTCCTTCAGTTCGAGCTTGGCGCGGAACACCCTGCTCCCGTCGCGGACGACCGCGACGACGAAGTGGTCGCCGGACTCGTGGAGGAACAGCGTGTCCACCTGCTGGACCTGCCGTGACACGGAAACGGGTACGAGATACGGGTATTTCAGGTGTTCGGAACGCTACGGGAGGGCAAAGCGGCGGCGGTCCGTGACCGTCGCGTCGCAGTCCGGACAGCGGTACACGTCGTGGGGGCGACCGTTGCGGCGCTCCTCGGCGACGGTCCAGTCGCCGTCCGGCGGACTCTCGTGGCCGCAGTCGGGGCAGGAAAGCACCGCCTTTCGGGTGCGCCGTGCGCCGCTGGCGGTGGAGATGTGGTCGAGGCGATTCATTGCCATCCCGTAGGCGCTCAGCCGGTAAAAGCCCCGTGGCGGCGCGGGATCGATCCTTATGATCCGCAGCCGTACGGGTCCCGACGGTGCCGACGGCCGATAGTATAACGTACCCCTGCGTGTTGTTCACACCACATGCCAGATTCGGGGGACGGGGATGGGACCGTGTCCTTCGGGACCGACGGCGACGCGGTGGTGGTACGGGACGCTATCGAGGACCGAACGCTTCGTCTGGGGACGGCCGACCGACCGAAGCTCCGACCGGCGGTGACCGACATGTTCGTCTTCCCGGTCGACCGGGCCGTGTCGTTCAGGACCACGAAGCTCCGCGTCGGGGCTCACAGTAACGTCCGCCTCCGTGACGGCGACGGCGACGACCGCGGCGGGTTCGACACGAGACCGCGGGCGGTGTCCGGCGGGACGCATTTCCTCGCAGTGGACGGGCCGGTCAAGCTGTACGTCAGGGTCCCGGACGCGTCCTTCACCGCGGCGTACGCCCACGCGGAGCGCCAGACCGCGCCCCTCGTCGTCGAGTTCGACGAGCCGACGGAGCTCGCGGTCGGCGCGCGGTCCGAACACACCCGTCCGGCGGCGACGATCACGGTGCCCGGGTCGCCGAGCGGGATGCTTACGGCCGTCTCTTATCTGGGGTCGTCGGTGAAGGAGTTCTCGGCGGAGCGGTCGTGGCCGTCGCTCCGCGGCCACCCGCCGGCGATCGAGGTCGGGGACGAACTCGACGTGCCGGCGTCGCTCTCGAAGCCCGACACCGGCGTGACGATAGCGGTGCCGCCGTCGTACGCGAACGCGTACCGGGTCGCGCCGCTCGCCTTCTACCTCGGCGCGACGGTCGAATCCGGGGGCAGCCCGGAGCTCCGGCTCGACAACGGCTACGTCGAACCGCTCCGGACCGACGACCGCTCGCTGACGGCGACCGTCGCGGACCTGCTCGGCCGGTGTCTCCTGCTTGACTCGCTCGTCCGGGTCGGCGGCTACTACTCGCTCCCGCGCCACGAGTACGACGAACTCGCGCCGCATCTCCCCTTCTACCCGCCGAACCTCTACGACGCGTCGATCCCCGACCAGCTGATCGAGTATCTGGAGGTCTCCCGGTCGCGGATCGAACTGTACCTCCCCAGGTGGCCGACGCAGGCGGTGCTCCGGCCGCGGGCCGCGGACGGGGAACTGCTCCCGTCGGTCCTCGACGGGCTCGCCCCCGTCCGCGTCTCGGCGTCCGCGACCGGGTGGCCCGACCGCGACTCGCCCACGACGGCGTACGTCCACGACGACCCGCCGGCCGGAACCTGTCGCCTCGTCCCGTCGTCGTTCGAGCACGTCCGGTCGTGGTCCCCGCCGAGTCCGGAGGACGCGTCGGTCGCCGTCCTGACGGCCGACGCCGGCCGCGCCGCGCGCTTCCGGGCGCTCCTGAGCGACGACCCGCTCGCGGCGGGGTCGGTCTCCGTTCGCCACTGGGACGACGACCGTGCCGCGGACGCGCTCGCGGCGAGCAACGACCTGCTGTACTGCGACCGCTCGGTCCCGCCCGAGCGACGCGCCGCCGTTGCGTCGGCGACCACGCCGCCGGATCCCGACGCGACCGACGCGCGAACCGTCGTGTTCGCCGGCGAGGGGGCGTTCCCGGCTGCCGTCGACGCGGTCGAACGCGGCGGCGTCGGCGGGGTCGCGGCCGAGCGCCCGCTCTCACCGCGTCGGATCCGGACGCTGGTCGAGGCGCTGCTCGCCGGGCACCCCCTCTCCGAGAGCGTCCGGCTCGCCGCCATCGGGGAGGAGACGCCGTTCCGGCTCGTCGGGGTTCCCTCGCGGACGGCGGTGCGACTCGACGGCGCGAACGTCCCGATCCGGGTCGACGTGGAGTCGGTCGCGGCCGACGAACACGAGGTCACCGTCCGCCATCAGGTGACCGACGAGCAGCCACTCGGCACGTGTGCCCGGTTCGACGGGCCGCCAGCGCGCGACGCGTATCAGCTGACCGGAACGCCCCTGACGCGCTCGGCCCGGGCCACGGCCTCGGAGGTCCGCGACCTGCTGGCTGACCCCGATTCAGTCGTCCGGTTCAACGGGACCACGTACCACGACGAGACCGATGCGTCGACGGCGTTCGTCCGCGACGAGGCCCGACGGCATCTTCGCCCCGGTCGGTGACACTGACCGCCGGCGGACGCCGGTCCTCGGCGGTCCCGGACTCGCGCCGTGCGCCGGCGTCACTCCGCGAGTTCGATCTCGTCGTCGCCGTTCGGCACCGCACAGAGGAACGCGCCCGGCTCGTCGCCCTCGTTCCGGTACCAGTGGACGACGCCCGCCGGGATCAGGAGGCTGTCGCCCGCGCCCACGACGCGCTCCTCGCCGTCGATCCCGACGACGTACTCGCCGTCCAGCACGTACTGCTCGTGTTCGACCGCGTTGGTGTGTTTCGGCACCGTCGCGCCGGGATCCAGGGTGAACCGCCGGATGGCGAAGTTGGGCGCACCGTCGCTCGCATCGACCAGCACGCCCTTCGAGAGGCCCTCTGCGGCGTCGACCGGTTCGTACTCCACCTCGTCCGCGCGGCGGATCAATGGGTCCGCGTCCATAGCCGACCGTACGCGCCGACCGCCGTAGTCCTGTCGGGACCACGGGGACCGTTTTAATAGCCAGCCCTCGAACATCCCACACCATGCGAAGCTTCCGCATCGGCTCCCTGTTCGGGATCCCGATCAAGCTCGACCTCACGTTCCTGATCGTCTTGCCGTTGTTCGCCTACCTGATCGGTTCGCAGGTCGGGCCGACGACGGACGTGTTGAACACCGTCTGGTCGGCCGGGATCACGACGGGACCGCTCACCGAGGGCGCGACGCCGTGGGTGCTCGGGTCGGCCGCCGCGGTCGGCCTGTTCGTCGGCGTCGTCCTCCACGAACTCGGCCACTCGCTCGTGGCGATGCGCTACGGGTTCCCGATCGACTCGATCACGCTGTGGATCTTCGGCGGGATCGCCTCCTTTTCCGAGATGCCCGAGGACTGGAAGCAGGAACTGCAGATCGCCATCGCCGGCCCGGTCGTCAGCGTGGCGGTCGGTGCGGTCTGTTACGCCGCGCTCGTCTCGCTCCCGGCGTCGCTGGACGCCGTCAAGTTCGTCGTCGGCTATCTCGCGATCCTGAACTTCGTGCTGGCCGTCTTCAACATGCTGCCGGGGTTCCCGATGGACGGCGGGCGCGTCCTGCGGGCGCTGCTCGCCCGGAACAGGCCGTACGCTCGGGCGACCCAGATCGCCGCCGAGGTCGGGAAGGGCTTTGCCCTCCTGCTCGGGCTCTGGGGGCTGTTCAACTTCCAGATCCTGCTCGTCGGCATCGCCTTCTTCATCTACATCGGCGCGTCCAGCGAGTCCCAGCAGGTGACGATGAAGGCGGCCTTCCAGAACGTCACGGTCCGGGATCTGATGACGCCCCGGGAGGACCTCCACACGGTCGGTCCCGACGCCTCCGTCGCCGAACTGATGCAGCGGATGTTCACCGAGCGCCACACGGGCTACCCGGTCGTCGACGGCGACGACCTCGTGGGGCTGGTCACGCTGGACGACGCCCGCGAGGTCAAGGAGGTCGAGCGCGACGCCTACGAGGTGTCGGAGGTGATGAGCCGCGACCTGCGGACCGTCTCGCCCGACACCGACGCCATGACCGCGATCGAGGACATCCAGCGCCACGGGATCGGCCGCCTGCTCGTCGTCGACGACCGGGGCGACCTGGTCGGTCTCATCTCGCGGACCGACGTGATGACCGCGTTCAACATCATCCAGTCGACCGGGTCGCTTGAACCCGCCCGCGAGGCGGGGACGGCCGAGCGCGCCGACTGAGCGACCGGGATCCGTCATATATAGTTCTCGGGAGCGCACATAGCAACCGCTTTTCCCTGCTCCCCGAAAGACAGCGCCATGAGCCACGACACGGTTCGATTCGGGTTCGTCTGCGTCCAGAACGCCGGCCGCAGCCAGATGTCGGCCGCCTTCGCCGAACGGGAGATCGAACGCCGCGGTCTCGGCGACCGCGCGGCGGTCCTCACCGGCGGTACGCACCCCGCCGACGCGGTCCACGACGAGGTGGTCGAGACGATGCGGGAACGCGACATCGACCTCTCGGACCGTCAGCCTCGTGAGGTGACGACCGGCGAACTGAACGACTGTGACGTGGTGGCGACGATGGGCTGTTCGACGCTCGAACTGGACGCCGACGTGGATACGCGGGACTGGGACCTCACCGACCCCGACGGCAAAGCCCCCGACGAGGTCCGTGCGATCCGCGACGAGATCGAAGAGCGCGTTCGGGCGCTGTTCGACGAGCGGTTCGGCGAGGCGGCGTAGTTTCAAGTCGCCGCCAGCCGTTCCTCCGGCCGTGCGGGACTATCACGTCCACTCGAACTACTCCGACGGCCGGTTCCTCCCGGCGATGGTCCGCGCGGCGAGCGACGCCGGACTCGACGCGGTCGGGTTCGCCGACCACTGCACCATCTCGGCCCGCGCGGAACCGCGGGCGATCCGCGCGAAACTGGGGTTCAATCTGGACCGGACGTACGAGCGCCGCCGTCAGGGTATCGAGCAGGTGCGGGCCGATGCCGACATCGACGTGTACGACGCCGTCGAGATGGACTACGCCCCGGCGGACGAGGAGCGAATCGCCGGCTTCCTCGACGAGGCGGGCTTCGACTACGCCGTCGGGAGCGTCCACGAGGTCCGCGGGCTGAACGTCCAGAACCCGGCGAACTTCAGGGGGATGGCCGACGCCGAGCGCGACGCCGTCGTCGACGAGTACTTCGACGCGCTCGTCGCCCTCGCCGAGTCGGAACTGTTCGACGTGGCGGCCCATCCGGACCTGATAGAGCGCGTGCCGCCGTTGCGCGGCCGCGCGACCGCCGACCACTACCGCCGGGCGGCCCGGGCCTTTGCCGACTCCCCAACCGTCCCCGAGATAAACGCCGGACGCGCCCTGCGGGACGAGTCGGTCGTCCACCCCGAATCGGCGTTCCTCGACGCCCTCCGCGACCGCGACGTGTCCCTCACCGTCGGCACCGACTCGCACATGCCCGGAGAGATCGGCGAGCGCGCGGCGTTTCTCGACGATTTCCTCGCGGAACGGGGGATCGACCCGGTCGCTCCGCCGGCGCTTCGGTGACGGTCGCGCCGCCGGGGCCACCGGTCAGCCGCATCGCGCGGTCGGTCCGGTAACACTCGTGTCACCTGGTTTCGCCCCCGTCCGAGAAACCGTATAAGCGCCGGACCCCTAGGATCGCTATCGTGACCACCACACCCGACAGCGGGGACCGAACCGTCGGTCTCCACCACGTAACGGCGATAGCGAACGACCCCGGGGCAAACGTCGCGTTCTACACGGACGTTCTCGGGCTCCGTCTCGTCAAGCAAACGGTGAACTTCGACGACGTGGAGACGTACCACCTGTACTACGGCGACAAGGTCGGCACGCCCGGGACGGCGATGACCTTCTTCCCGTTCGCGAACGGCACTTCCGGGACCGTCGGCCGAGGCCAGCCGAGCGCGACGGCGTTCGTGATCCCGGAGGGGTCGGTCGACTACTGGACCGACCGACTCGAATCAGAGGGCGTCGACCGCGACGACCCCGTCGAGCGCTTCGGCGAGACGGTCGTCCCGTTCCGCGACCCGGACGGCCAGCCGCTCGAACTCGTCGTCGGCGAGAGCGACATCGAGCCGTGGGCGGACGGGCCGGTCCCGGCCGAGCACGCCGTCCGCGGGTTCCACGGCGTGACGCTGGATTCGCTCGACCCCGCCGCCACCGACGGCGCGCTGTCGGCGCTGGGCTACGAGGCCGTGGCCGAGGAGGGCGACCGGACGCGCTACCGGGCGGCGGGCGACCGCGCCGCGGTCGTGGAGGTGCTCGACCGCCCCGACGGCCGCCACGGCCAGCAGGGGGTCGGCACCGTCCACCACGTCGCCTTCCGCGCGCCGGACGAGGAAACCCAGCTAGCGTGGCGGGAACGCCTCGTCGACGCCGGCTACCGCGTCACCGAGCAGAAGGACAGGCAGTACTTCAAGTCGATCTACTTCCGCGAGCCGGGCGGGATCCTCTTCGAGGTGGCGACGGACGGTCCCGGCTTCACCCGGGACGAGTCGGTCGACGAACTCGGCTCGGACCTGCAACTCCCGCCGTGGCTCGAAGGCTCGCGCGAGTCGATCGAGGCGGCGCTGCCGCCGCTGGCGGGCGCGGAGGCGACACGATGAGCGGCCCGCACCAGGATCAGCCGCTCGTCACCGCCGGCGCGGACATCGACGCGGCCGACGCCGCGGTGGTGCTGGCCCACGGCCGCGGCGCGACCGCCCGGAGCATCCTCGGGATGACCGCCGAGTTCGACGCCGACGGCGTCGCCTACCTCGCGCCGCAGGCCGCGCGCAACACCTGGTACCCCAACTCCTTCCTCGCGCCCGTCGAGCAGAACGAACCCGGTCGGACCTCGGGCCTGCAGGCGATCGAGGACGCGATCGAACGTGCCACCGACGCGGGGATCCCGGTCGAGCGCGTCGGCGTGATGGGGTTCTCGCAGGGCGGCTGTCTCGCCAGCGAGTTCGTCGCGCGCAACCCGCGGCGCTACGGGTTCCTCGCGGCGCTCTCGGGCGGCCTCATCGGCGAGACCGTCGACCCGGACGCGTACGAGGGGTCGGTCGAGGGGACGCCGGTGTTCCTCGGCTGCAGCGACGTGGACCCGCACATCCCGCTGGAGCGCGTCGAGGCGACGACCGCCGCGTTCGAGCAACTCGGCGGCGACGTGACCGAGCGCATCTACGAGGGGATGGGCCACGGCGTCAACGAGGACGAGATCGAGTTCGTCGGCGGGCTGGTCGCCGACATCGCGTCGGCCTGACGGCAGCGACGCCGGCCCGGTCACAGCGACTTTCGCATGCACGTCGCCGCCGCGGGACAGAGGTCGTCGAATTCGGCGGTTCCCCGGAGCGCCGTCGGTGCGGCATCGCGTTCGACGACCTCGTACCCGCGGGCCGCGAAGAACGCCGCGGCGGTCGTCGTGAGCAAGTATAGCGTCCCGACGCCGTCGGCGCTGGCCTCTGCCTCCAGCGCCTCGCACAGCGCCGCGCCGTACCCCTCCCCACGGGCCGACCGATCGACCACGACCGAGCGGAGCAGGCCCGCGTCACCGTCTCGTTCGACGCCGCCGACGCCGACCCGCTCGTCGCCGTCCGATGCGACGTAGAAACAGTCCGGCTTCTCCCGCACGTCAGCCGTCGGCAGATCGTTCGCTGCCAGCAGCGTCTCGACGTAGTCGAGCGCGTCGTCGGCCGGACGGAGGGTGAGCAGCGCGTCGCTCATGGGCCCACCTGACGCGGGCGAGCGGCTAATAGCTTCCCCGGCGGTCGTCCTGCCGCCTGGTGAAGCTATTTCGGTCGCGCCGTCCAACGGCCACGTATGACGTACTCCCACGTCAACTACGAGGACGTCGACGAGGTATCGGACGGGCTAACCTTCCTGCGCGACCCGCTGGACTGCGAGAACCTCGGCGTGTCCGTGCTGGAGTGCGATCCGGGCTGGGAGGGGATGGCTCACGACCACGGCGACGAGGGCCACGAGGAGGTGTACCTCCTCGTCGACGGCTCGGCGACGGTGACCGTCGACGGCGAGGACGTGGCGATGGAGGCCGGCGACGCGATCCGCGTTCCGCCGGGTGCCGAGCGCCAGATCAGCAACGGCGACGCGGAGAGCACGTTCGTCCTGGCCGGCGCGCCGTAGCCGCGCGCGCCGTCCTGTCGTCTGTCACCGACGAACGCGGCGGATCAGCCGCCGTCGACAACATGAATGCGTCCGATCTTCTGCCCGTTGCGGGTTATCGCTAGCTCCTTCGGCGCTGCGAGCCCACCGACCGAGAACCGGACTTCCTCCGTCTCGCCCGCGGGGACGGTGACCGTCCTGTCCGCGAGCTTGTAGCCGACGTGTCGCAGACGGAACACCACCCGTTCGGCACTGTCGCCGGTGTTCGTGACGGTTATGGTCGCCTCGATCTCCGTTTCGGCCGGCACGTCGGCCGCGCTCACCGACACGTCGAGGTTCGGGGCCGTCCTGTGCCCCGAGAAGGCCGCCTCCTTCGTCGGCGGGGTCCCCTCCCAGGGGCTGTCGCCGCCGAGGTGGCCGACGCCGTCGCTGGTCGGGAGCCCGGAGGGGCACGACGACCCGGGCGCGGCGTCGGTGTACCCGTCGAACAGGTTGCCACAGATCGCCCGCTGGTCCGACGGTAGCGGGTTGCTGTCGCGGCCGGGCCGTGCCGACGCCCGGAGCAGGTCGACCGCGTCGCTTCTGTTGCCGGTGAACACGTTCCCGTAGATGGCGTGGCCCGTCCCCATCTGACGTTCCGTCTCAGTCTGGGGTTCCGCCAGATACGTTCCGGGGTCGCTCAGGAACGCCACCGGGCCGATCCCGACGGCCGTGCCTTTCGCGTTCCGGATCACGTTCCATCGAACGGTACAGTCACGCCCGCCGAGAGAGACCGACCGCGAGTAAAAGCTATCGTCCGACTGCACCCCGCCGGCGTCGGTACAGTACTCGACCGTGATGTTTCTCGTCCCCTCCTTGCAGTCGACGAGTTCGGCGTGTGGGTGTCCCTCGGAGTTGTCGATGTGGTGGACCCGGACGTTGCGGGTGTGGTCGTAGTCCTCGAAGTTGCCGCGCCGCGCCAGGTTGTCGGCGGCCGTCCCGAGATACACGACCTCGCCGTAGTGGCCGTCACGCTCGCTGAACAGCCAGTACGCGCCCGCCGGACCGATGACTTTGAAGCCGCCGATCTCCGAGTTCTTGATGCGCTTGCTGTTGATGAGTGCGCCCCCGGCGTGACCGATCCGGTGTGGCGAAACGACCAGCCCCTCGATGTAGCCGACCTCCGCGGCGGACGAATTGAGGAAGATGAGATGCGTCGGAGCGTACGACTCCGCTTGCTCCGGTTCGTCGGGGTTGTACAGGCCGCTAAACGTCAACCCCGTGATGTGGACGTAGCTCGCGTCCACGCCCAGCGCCTCCCACTCGTTGTCCCGTGGCGGTTTCAGGACGGCGTCGGGCGGTCCCGTGAGGGTGAGGGGTGCGTCCGGCTCCCCGCCGTCCTGTATTCTGACGTACTCGTAGTACTCGCCGGGGTGGACGTACACCGTCTCGCCGGGGCCGGCCCGGTCGAGGGCAGTCTGGATCGATGCCAGCGGTTTCGCTTCGGTCCCGGGGTTCGCGTCGTCCCCGTCCAGCGATACGTGTAACACGGCGGATCGGTCGTCGTCGGTCCGCTCCGAGTCGGCCGCCGAAGTCGGTGTCTGTGCCGTCCCCGTCGTTCCCGACGTCGTCGTGTCGGCGGTCGTCCCGGTCGGCGACGCCCCCTGACAGCCGCCGAGCGTGCCGGCGACCGCTGTCGCGAGCAGTTGACGGCGGGAGACACGTTGGTTCATAGGGCTACCGTCTCTCGATTAGCGCCTGCCGGTAATTATCCTACTGTGCGGGAACTGTGCACGCCGCGCACACCGAAGCAGTCCGCGCCGCCCGTCAGAACTCCGTCACGACCTCGACGCCGACCGCGTCGAACTCGCTCATCGCGGCGAGGCGGTCGGAGACGTCGCCCAGCGCGACGGTGTCGGTGACGAGCGCCTCCGGATCGACCCGGCCGTTCGCCAGCAGGCGGAACAGCTCCTCGTAGCGCGTCGGCGGCATCCCGCGAGATCCCTCGACGGTCAGGTCGCGCTGGACGATGTCGTCGACGGGGAGCGGGATCTCGCCGCGGTCGTCGTCGCCGGTGAGGCCGACCTGCACGTGGACCCCGCCGCGGGCGAGCGAGTCGAGCGCCGTCCGACAGGTCTCGGCGGTCCCGAGCGCGTCGACGGAGACGTCGGCCCCGCCGACCAGTTCCCGGACGCGGCCCGGCACGTCGTCGACCGCGTCGGCGTTTATCGTCTCGACCGCGCCCACGTCTTCGGCCAGTTCCAGTGGTGCGTCGCGTACGTCGACGGCGACCGGCGTGCCGCCGAGTGCCGCCGCCACCTGCACGGCCGAGAGCCCGACGCCGCCGCAGCCGACCACGACGACGCGGTCGCCGCCGTCCACGCCCGCCACCGCGTCCAGTCCCTCGAACGCCGTGACGAACCGGCAGCCGAGGCTGGCGGCCGCGGTCGCGGACACGTCGTCCGGGAGCGGGACGGCGTTCACGTCCGCGTTCGGGACGTGGAACGCCTCGGCGAACGCGCCCGGCGCGGCGGGGCCGAAGCCGAGCGCCGTGGCTCCCTCGCAGTAGTTGGTTTTCCCGCGGCGACACGCCGGGCAGGTGCCGTCCGCGAGGTTGAACGGGACGACGACGCGGTCGCCCGGTTCGACCGACTCGACTTCCTCGCCGACTTCGCGGACGACGCCGGCCGGCTCGTGGCCGAGCACCTGCCCGGTCGGGACGCGGTCGTCGACCCAGTCGCCGTGGCCCTGCCAGGCGTGCCAGTCGCTCCGGCAGATCCCGCAGGCCTCCGTCTCGACGACGACGCCGTCCGGGTCGGCCGTCGGCTCGGGCAGGTTGCGCTCCGCGAGCGGTTCGCCGTACGATTCGAGGACGAGCGCGCGCATGGCGGGGAATGGTCCGCCCGCGGGATTAGTGGTTGGGATGGCGGCGAACGGGGCGGCGAGCGCCGACGCGCCGCGCGGACCCGACAGCCGTGCGATACGTTAAGGCTGGCCCCGTCGATGACGCGGTATGGCAACGGCACAGGGGGACGACGCCGAGACGGTGCTCGCGGACCTCGAACTGACGCGGAGCCTCACCATCCAGATGGCCGCGCTCTCGACGCTCGGGTTCGTCGTCGGCGCGGCCGTGCTCGGCGTCGTCTATCAGGCGGCCACGGGCCATCCGGCGGCGTTTCGGTTCGCGCCGGCCGGCGTCGGCTGGTGGACCGACGCGCTGAACCTGCTGGTGATCGCATTTCTGGCGACGGCGTTTGTCGTGCCCCACGAACTGCTGCACGGGCTCGCGATCCGCCACTACGGCGGCGAGGCGCGGTACGGCGTCGGCGTCGCGCACTTCATCCTCCCGTACGCCTACGCGACGACTGACCACGAGTTCACCCGCGACCAGTTCGTCGTCGTCCTCCTGACGCCGCTGGTCGTGCTGACGGCGGTCGGGCTGCCGGCGATGCTCGCCTTCGAATGGGGGTGGCTGATCGTCCCGCTCGCGGCCAACGCGGCCGGGGCGGTGGCGGACCTCTGGATGACGCTGACGCTGGTCGGCTACCCGTCACACGTCCGCCTGCAGGACCATCCCGACGGGGTCCGGATCCTCGGCCGGCCCGGCGACCGGCCGGGGACGCTGTCCGTGACGGCGCTGGTCTGGGACGCGCTCGCGGGGGCCGCCGTCGCCGCGCTCGGCGTACTGGTCCTGCTGGCGGTCGCCGGGCCGTTCGTGCTTTCGGCGCTCGGCGTCGAGTCGCTCACCGTCGGCACGCCCGGGACGATCACGTACCTGTTCTCGTTCGTGAACACGCCGACCGAAATATCGCTCGGCGTCGGTCCCGGCGTTCTGGTGGTCGGGGCCGTCGTGGGGCTGACGTACGCGTTCGCTCGGAGCTACCGGCGGAGCGCCGCGGCGGGCGAGCCACGCGCCGACGCGGACCCCGGCCGCTGACACCGGTCGCCCCGCCGGGCGGTTCATCACCCGGTGTCGGGGGGTTCCTCGATCTCAAGACCTTTGACCGCGAGCGGCCGATCCGGGATCGTGTCGTGGAGCCGTCCGCCGAACCCGTTCCGGCTGGCGCTGCTGTGGGTCGGGACCCTGCTCGCGCGCGCCGGCCTGCTCGACCGCCGGAGAGCGGAGCGGACGACCGACCTGGCGTGGCCCCGGATCGTCACGGGCGTCGCCCGAATGTCCAAGTCCGCGGCGGACGTGGCGATGGTCGGCGTCGCGCTCGGCCCGGCGGCGATCGCCGGCGTCGGCTTCGCCACGCCGTTCTGGGGGATCGCGTTCGCGCTCGGGGCCGGCGTCGCCGGCGCGACCATCGGCCTCGTCTCGCAGCGGTACGGGGCCGACGCCGACGACCTGACGCTTGCCGTCACGACGAGCGCGCTGGTCGTCCTCGCGTTCACGCTGCCGGTCGCGGCGCTGTATCTCGCGGTCCCGCGGGAACTGATCGCGCTGCTCGGCGGCGACCCCGGGACGGTCGCGTACGGCGCTGACTACCTCGCGGTCGTCGCCGTCGCCGTCCCCGTCGCCGGGCTGAACCTGATCGCGAGTCGCACGCTCGTCGGGGCCGACGACGCGTGGACGCCGATGGTGCTCCGGACGGTCGGGGCCGCGGTCAACGTCGCCATCAACGCCGTGCTCATCTTCGGGCTCGACATGGGCGTCGTCGGGGCGGCGGCCGGCACCGTCGCCGCCAACGTGCTCGTCCTCTCGGCGTTTGCCGTCGGCTTCGCGGGCTGGCGGCTCCCCGTCGTCGGGGAGTTCCCCGTCACGCTGTCGCTCGCCGGCCCGCTCGTCACGCTCGCGGAGGTCCGCGACGTGGTGTCGATCGGCGTCCCGCTCGTGTTCACCAACCTCGCGCGCCGCGCCGCCCAGTTCCCGATGCTCGCCATCGTCGCGCTGTTCGGGTCGGACGTGGTCGCTGCGTTCGTCATCGCCCGGCGCGTCCGCGACCTGCTCGACACGCCCGGCTGGGGGTTCTCGCTGGCCTCCAGCAGCCTCGTCGGGCAGGAACTCGGCGTCGGCGACGAGGGCGACGCCGAGACGTACGCCCGCGAGGTGCTCCGGTTCGGCGTCGCCGTCTACGTCCTCGGGGCCGCCGCGGTGTTGCTGCTCGCCGAGCAGGTCGGCCGGCTGTTCGTCGACGACCCCTCGATCCTCCCGCTCGTGACGGCGTTCATCGTCGTCGCCTGCGTCAGCGTCGTGTTCCGCGGCGTGAGCGGCGGCGCGACCGGACCGCTCCGCGCCAGCGGCGACACGCGCTGGCCGTTCTACGGGCAGGCGCTCGGCCTCTACGCGTTCTCGCTACCCGTCGCCTATCTCGGCGCGGTGTCGGTGCCGGTCCCCGGGATCGGCACGCTGCCGGCGCTCGGTATCGGGGCGCTGTACGTCGCGCTGGTGCTGGAGACGCTCGTCCCCGCCGTCGTCACCTACTACCGGTTCGCCGGCGGCCGCTGGAAGGCGATCAGCCGGTCGTACCGACCCGAACCGTCGGCGGGGGATTAGGGGCGGTCGCCCGTCCGACCTTCCCCGTTCGTCGGACTTTTGATGCGGCCGCCGATACGTTTCGACGTTCTATGCGAGCCGCCCCCTTCGCCTCCGTCCGGTCGCCCCCGGACCCGCGAACCGCCCCGAACGCCCCGCCGACGGTGATCCGCGGATGAGCGCAGGCGACGGTTCCGGGCCCGTCTCCCGGCTGGTCGCTGGCCTCCGCGCCCGCGTCGGGACGGTGTTCAAGACGCGCGACGAGTTCGACCTCACCGAGGGCAGCATCGCCCGGCCGCTGTTCTACCTCTCGCTTCCCATCGTCGTCACGAACCTGCTCCAGACCGCGTACAACCTCGTCGACACGATCTGGCTGGGCCGGTACAGCACGGACGCGCTGGCGGCGATCAGCGTCGCCTTCCCGGTCGTCTTCTTCCTGATCTCGCTCGGACTCGGCATCTCCATCGCCGGGAGCATCCTCGTCGCCCAGAACGTCGGCGCGGACGACGAGGCCCAGGCCGAGTTCGCCGCCTCGCAGACGGTCACGTTCGCCGTCGTCGCGTCGGTGATCCTCGGCGGCGTCGGCTACTTCGTCGTCGAGGACATCCTCCGTCTGCTCGGCACCGACGCCGGCGTGTTGCCGGGCGCGACCGCGTACCTGCAGATCATCTCGCTCGGCATGGTGTTCATGTTCGCCTTCTTCGTGTTCATGTCGCTGATGCGGGGGTACGGCGACACGATCACGCCGATGGTCGTGATGTTCGTCACCGTCGTGGTCAACATGGTGCTCGACCCCTTCCTCATCTTCGGGTGGGGACCGTTCCCCCGGCTCGGCATCGAGGGGGCGGCGTACGCGACGGTGTTCTCGCGGGCGCTGGCGACCGTCATCGGGATGGGGATCATGTTCCGGGGCAACCGCGGCGTTCAGATCCGCCTCGGCCAGATGAAACCCGACCTCGGCTACCTCCGCAAGCTCCTGCGAGTCGGCGTTCCCGCCTCCGTCGAGGGGACCGGCAACGCCATCGCGGTGAACCTGATGCTCGTCATCGTCAACACGTTCCCCACCGTCGTCGTCGCCGCCTACGGCGTCGGCGTGCGGATGTTCTCGGTGATCTTCCTGCCCGCCATCGCCGTCGGCCGGGGCGTCGAGACGATGGCCGGGCAGAACATCGGTGCCGGCGAGGAGGACCGCGCGGCGACGGCCTCCCACTTCGCCGCCCGCGCGATGTTTTTCGTCCTCGCCGGGGCCGGCGTGCTCGTCTGGCTCGGCGCGGGGAACATCGTCGCGGTGTTCTCCGACGACCCGCAGGTCGTCGAGGTCGGGCGGCTGTTCCTGCGCTACGTCGCGCCGACCTTCGGCTTCACCGGCATCTTCCACGCCTACAAGGGGGCGTTCCGCGGTGCCGGGCAGACGCTCACGGCGGCGGCTGTCTCGATCGCCATGCTCGGCGGGATCCGCCTCCCGGTCGCCTGGTTCGCCGCCGGTCCGTTCGGCCCCGAGGGCATCTGGCTGGCCTTCGCGGTGTCGAACGTCTGCGGCGCGGTCATGGGGTACGCGTGGTACCGCCGCGGCACCTGGCGCGACGGCGACCTCACCGGGGATGCGGCCGCTCCCGGCGCGGCGGACGCCGGCGACGCCGACGTGGACCCGGTCGACTGACAGCGGTTGCGCTCGGCTGACGACGCCGCTACTCCACGCCCAGAACTCGTGCGATCTCGTCCTCGTCGAGCAGGTCGACCAGCGACGCCTCCTCGCTCCGGTAGGCGTCCAGTTCCTCGTCGGTCAGTCGCTCCCGGAGTTCCGCGTCGCCCAGTCGGGCTTCGAGCGTGTCGTCGATGTCTTCGGGGTCGTAGCCGGATACTGGCATGTGGTGGTGTACTACATGCGGAAACTTAGCGTTCCGGGCGCGTTCAGTGATACGTTCCGTGCTTCAGCGACTCGTTCGCGGGATTGATTTTGTCGATTCTCGTCGCCCTTGCCTCCGTTCTCGTGGTCTGTGTCGCTCCGGCGTGGCGGGTCGGCGAGGTCGTTCGATAGGCCAGAACGGAAATGCTGGCCTGTGTCTATAGGCGGAGCAGCCGAATGCCTCCGGGATGACGAGAGAGCTTTGCTCTCTCGAACCACTTGACTTCGAGGCAGTTCACCGTACAGCAGCCCGCTTATCCGCAAGAATACGTGAATTCACCGAGTGTACTCCGCGGAATATGCCGTTCCGCTTGCGGGCGAACTACTGCACGAGCGCACCTGCAAAAAGCGCGAGAAACGGGACACTCGGTCGTCTTACAGTCGTTTGCCCCGGCCCGACCTGAACGGCCGGGACTGAGCTGAGGGGCGTTCCTTCGTCCGTTCGATCGAATACCGCAGATACGCCGTACATCTCCGTATAGACCCGTGATTTCGGGGGTTCGCCGACGACTATCGCGGATCTCGATGAAAGCCCGCGATACCCGGAAAACGCCGCGCTCAATGCTTTCAGGACGGGAATCCCTCGTCGAGCCACCAGCTGCCCAATACTACGCAAGCAGATATATCCGGGTGGTATCGTTCCTGTTGTGTTGTACATCTACGTTCCGTCTTTCGATTACTCACTTTGCTATTTTATATAAAATATGCATTATTAGGTTTCGCCCCGTCCGAATTCGGGCAGTACAGGGCAACTCGTCCGAGCGGACGGGTCGACTTCGTACGTTTCGTCTTTGCAGTCGGCTTTTCGTGCTCCATCGATGCACAACCGGCTCCGAGACACCTCCTTACCGGAGAATACGCTAGTTGTACGATTCCGGAGCATGTCCAAGAAGACGGATACTGCCCGCTCCACACTCGAAACCGGTGTATGGTGGGTGTACTGAACGGCATGGACCCGGGCTCTCAGCAACCGGCATGCCGGAATCGTACACCCCACGAACGTGTATCGGTACTCAGGGCTTCCGTCTGTTCCACCCAACTTTCGCTACGTCAGGTGTCCCCGATCGGTCACCAGTTGCAGTCGACACCATGCGTCCACCGTTCTCTCGGGACAGACAACACGACACGGAACTCGGACGCAGACTGTCGGTTTGTACTCCTCGTCGATGATGCTACTGCACCCAGTGTTATCTGCGCGCCTGCACCGGTGCAGGCGCGCTGTCGTGCCTGCGAGAACCAATGAACATCGCTCTCGAAACGCCGGACTCGTGTCCACAGTGTAATCGAACGTTCGAAACCGAACGGGGACTGCGCGTCCACCACAGTCGCGTCCACGGGGAAACCCTGCCGAATCGGGTTTGCCCGATATGTCGGACAGAATTTCATTCGAGTTACGAGAAGACGTACTGCTCGCAAGCGTGCCTTGATGAGGGAACCTCGAACAGCGGGACCGAGAATCCGAACTACCGGGGCGGGAAGTCAGTAACCGCATGCACGCTTTGTGATTCGAAGTTCGAATACTACCCCTCGCAGAAGGCGGGTCTCTACTGCCCGGACTGTGTCGAGACGGAACAGTGGCGAGTCGTCCCCGAACGCACCGGCGAACGGAATCCACAGTGGAACGGTGGAAAACGAGCCCTCGAATGTGCTGTCTGTGCGCAGTCTATCGACCGATATCCGAGCAACTTAGGCGAGGTCGCTGTCTGCGGCGAGGACTGTCGTCGTCAATGGTTGTCCGATTCGTTCACCGGTGACGGGCATCCGAACTGGAACGGCGGCGGGAACGGTGCGTACGGGACGGGTTGGAGTGCGGTACGAAGGCAGGCTCTCGAACGAGATGGGTACCGCTGTATCGTCTGTGACACGTCCGCGGACGAACTCGGCCGAAACCCCGACGTCCATCATCTCGTCCCTGTCCGAACGTTCATCGAATCCGCGGACCACACCAGAGAGGACGCGCATTTCCTCGATAACGTCGTCTCGCTGTGTATCAACTGTCACCGCAAAGCCGAGTTCGGCAAGATATCTCCGGAACGACTCCGAGCATTGCGGGACGGTGATAACTGAACAGGCGGCCTCTCGAATCGGAACCCGACACGAGACGACGCACTGTCTGGTTTAAATTCTAGTAGAATATGAATAAATTAAGGGTCCAGGTGCGAGAATTGAACCCGCGTCTCAGCCTCCACAAGGCTGAAGGATAGTCCACTACCCCAACCCGGACACATCTACGAGTAACAGACGAGGAATTAAAATACGTTACGGCTCCGAGCTGTGGGTGACAAACGTCCACGTACCGGACGGTGCGCCGCGGACGAAGAAACCTGTACCGGGTGGTTCGTTGGCCCCCGATCCTATCCGTCGGGCGGCCGATCCCACGATATGCGCGCCGCGGCCTTCACTGAACTGACCGGCCCGGACGGGGTGTCGATCGTCGAACAGCCGACGCCGGATCCGGGGCCCGGCGAGGCGGTCGTCGACGTGGAGGCGTGTTCGATCAACCGCCACGACCTCTGGATACTGGAGGGGGACTCGGCGATGGTCGACGCCGACGACCTGCCGTTCGTAAGCGGGCTCGACGTGGCCGGAACCGTGAGTGAGGTGGGTGCGGGAGTCGCGGAAGTTGAACCGGGCGACCGCGTCCTGCTCTGTCCGAACCAGACCTGCGGGCGCTGTCGGTTCTGCCGCGAGGGGCCGGAGAACCGCTGCGAATCGTTCTCGCTGTACCACGGCGGGCTGGCGGCGTCGGCACGCGTCGCGGCCGACCGCCTGATCCCGATCCCCGAGGGCGTCGACGCGACGACGGCGGCGACCCTGCCGACGGCGTACCTGACCGCCTATCACATGCTTCGGCAGGCCTCGGTCGAACCGGGCGACCTGCTGTTCGTGCCGGGCGCGACGGGCGGGGTGGGCGTCGCGAGCGTCCAGCTCGCCGACGTGCTCGGCGTCCGGACGGTCGGCACTTCGTCGTCGGCAGCGAAGCTCGACCGCGTCGCGGAGCTGGGCGCGGACCACACGGTGCTGGGAATCGATCCGGACGACCTCCGCGAATCGGTCGGTGCTGTCGGCGATCCGGACGCGGTCGTCAACCACCTCGGCGGCCCCTACACGGAACTCGGGCTCGACCTCCTCCGGCGCGGCGGGCGGATGGTCGTCTGCGGGCGCACCGCGGGCGGCCGGTCCGAGATAGACGTGCCCGACCTCTTTCTGGGCCACAAGCAGGTGATCGGCAGCACGATGGGCACACAGGCCGATCTGGAGCGGCTCGTCGACCTGGTTGCGGCGGGGGACCTCGACCCGGCCGTCGACCGGACGTATCCCCTGTCAGAGACCGGTGCAGCCTTCGCCGCGATGCAGGACCGCGAGACGGTCGGCAAGATCGTGGTCACGAACGCCCGCGAGTGACGGAACGGGGTGGGCCTGTCGCGGCATCGAGACGGTCGGTGCTTGCCCCAGACATGCCGTCCCCGGCTCATTCCGACGTTTTAGTAGGTGGAGCGAGATAGGGGGGTATGGACACACTGAACGGTCGCACTTCCGGCCCCTACCGATGGTAAACGTCGCACTCTCGGTCGGCCAACTCGTCGTTGCGCTGATCCTCGTGGTGCTGAACGGCTTTTTCGTCGCCTCGGAGTTCGCTTTTGTCAGGATCCGGGGCACGTCGGTCGAACAGCTCGCTGAAGAGGGACGGACCGGCGCGGCGACGCTACAGGAGGTGATGACGAACCTCGACGACTACCTCGCGACGACGCAGCTCGGCATCACCATCGCCTCGCTCGGGCTGGGGTGGGTCGGCGAGCCCGCCGTGGCGTCACTCATCGAGCCCGCGCTGGAACCGGTGCTCCCGCCCAACCTCATCCATCTCGTCGCCTTCGCGGTGGGCTTCAGCATCATCACGTTCCTGCACGTCGTCTTCGGCGAACTCGCGCCGAAGACGCTCGCGATCGCCCAGACCGAGCGCCTCTCGCTGTTCCTCGCCCCGCCGATGAAGTTCTTCTACTACATCCTCTATCCGGGGATCGTCGTCTTCAACGGGACGGCGAACGCGTTCACGCGCGCGCTCGGCGTCCCGCCCGCCTCCGAATCGGACGAGACGCTCGGCGAGCGGGAGCTACTTCGGGTACTCACGCGCTCCGGCGAGGAGGGCGACATCGACGTGACGGAGGTGCGGATGATAGAGCGCGTGTTCGACCTCGACGACACCGCGGTCCGAGAGGTGATGGTTCCGCGGCCGGACGTGGTGAGCGTTCGGGCCGACGCCACGCTCTCGGAACTGCAGTCGGTCGTCCTCGAGGCCGGCCACACGCGCTATCCGGTGCTCGACGCCGACGACGGCGACCAGGTGGTCGGCTTCGTCGACGTCAAGGACATCCTGCGCGCGACGACGGACGGCGGTGACGCCGAGACGGTCGACGACATCGCCCGCGAGATCCGCATCGTTCCGGAGACGATGGCGATCAGCGACCTCCTGTTGCAGTTCCGCGAGGACCGCCAGCAGATGGCCGCGGTCATCGACGAATGGGGCGCGTTCGAGGGGATCGCGACGGTCGAGGACGTCGTCGAGGCCCTCGTCGGGGACCTCCGGGACGGCTTCGACGTGGACGAGCGCGAACACTCGATACGCCAGCGCGACGACGGGGGGTACGACATCGACGGCGGCGTCTCGCTGTCGGACGTCAACGACGCTCTCGACGAGACGTTCGAAAGCGAGGAGGTCGAAACGATCGGCGGGCTGGTGCTCGGACGGCTCAACCGCGTGCCGGAGCGCGGCGACAGCGTCGAGATCGACGGTCTCGTCGTCGAGGTGACGGCCATCGACGGGAGCCGCATTTCGACGGTGCGAGTCCACGAACGGGACGGCGATGAACTCGCCGGCGACGAACTGGACGGCGACGACCCGGCGGCGGAGTGAGCGGGGCGCTCCGGCTGGTTTCACGACTCTCCCGGCGGAGTCGTTCCCGCCGGCCGACTGACGACGCTGTTCCCGGGGTGCTGGCCGTCTCCGCCGCGAACTATTGTTGGCGAACGTTAATGATGGATGCGGTGGTCGCTACCTAGTGTCATGCACTTCGACCGCGAGGAGTCGCTTTCGCGGCTCCGCGAGACAGTGGAATCGGGGGAGCCGATCATCGGTGCCGGCGCGGGGACGGGGATGTCAGCGAAGTTCGCCGAGCGCGGCGGCGTCGACCTGCTGATCATCTACAACTCCGGACGCTACCGGATGAACGGGCGCGGGTCGCTCGCCGGCCTGCTGCCGTACGGCGACGCGAACGAGATCGTCGTCGACATGGGGCGGCAGGTGCTGCCCGTCGTCGAGGATACGCCCGTGCTGGCCGGCGTCAACGGGACCGACCCATTCCGGGAGATGGACGTGTTCATCGAGGACCTCAAGCGCCGGGGATTCTCGGGCGTCCAGAACTTCCCGACGGTGGGGCTGATCGACGAGGACAGCGGGTTCCGGCAGAACCTGGAGGAGACGGGGATGGGGTACGACAGGGAGGTCGAGATGATCCGCGAGGCCGCCGACCAGGGGATGCTCACCTGCCCGTACGTGTTCACCGAGGAGCAGGCCCGCACGATGGCCGAGGCGGGGGCGGACGTGGTCGTCTCGCACATGGGCCTGACGACCTCCGGCGACATCGGGGCGGAGACGGCGCTCGACCTCGAAACCGCCGCCGAGCGCGTGCAGGCCCACCACGACGCCGCGAAGGAGGTGAACGAGGACGTCATGGTGATCTGCCACGGCGGCCCGATCGCCTGGCCCGACGACGCCGAGTACGTCCTGCAGCACACCGAGGGCGTGGTCGGCTTCTTCGGCGCGTCCAGCATCGAGCGCCTCCCGACCGAGGAGGCCATCGAGAACCAGACGCGGGAGTTCAAGGGGATCGATCTCGGATGAGCAACGCCGACGCGGGGCGCTTCGTCGCGCCCGACGACGTGGAGAGCCAGGCGTTCGACTGGGGCGTCCTGAAGTGGCTGAGCACGCCCGACGTGACCGGCGGCGAGCGGTTCAGCGCCGGCGTCGTGCGGCTCGAACCCGGCAAGGGCCACGAGCGACACACCCACCCCGACAGCGACGAGATCCTCTACGTGATCAGCGGGACCGGCGAGCAGGAACTCGGCGACGAGCGCCGGGAGATCGGCCCGGGCGAACTGGTCTACGTCCCCGAGGGCGTCGAACACGGTACGGCAAACACCGGCTGGGAGCCGCTCGTATTGCTGGCGGTGTACGCGCCGCCCGGACCCGAGGCGGAGCTCCGGGACCTCCCGGGCTGCGAGATCGTCCCGCCGGGCGAACTGCCGGCGGCGAACCGCGGCGAGTCGACGGGTGGTGAGCCATGAGTATCGTCCTCGTCGGCACGCTGGACACGAAGGCCGAGGAGTTCGCGTTCGCCCGCGACGTGATCGCGGCGCAGGGCGTCGACGTGCACGTGGTCGACACCGGCGTCATGGGCGATCCCGGGTTCGAACCGGACACCAGCGCCGCCGAAGTGGCCGAGGCTGCCGGGGCCGACCTCGACGACCTGCGCGACCGGGGCGACCGCGGCGAGGCGATGGACGCCATGGGTCGCGGCGCGGCCGAGGTCGCAACCCGACTCCACGAGGACGGCGTGCTGGACGGGATCCTCGGGCTGGGCGGCTCCGGGAACACGTCCATCGCCACGACAGCGATGCGCGAACTGCCAGTCGGCGTCCCGAAGGTGATGGTGTCGACGATGGCCTCGGGCGACGTGGAGCCGTACGTCGGCGCGACCGACGTGACGATGATGTACTCCGTCGCCGACGTCGAGGGGCTGAACCAGCTCTCGCGGCGGATCATCGCCAACGCGGCGCTTGCGACCGTCGGCATGGTGACGAACGAGGCCGACGTCGACGTCGAGGAGCGGCCGACAGTCGGGCTCACGATGTTCGGCGTCACGACGCCCTGCGTCCAGACCGCCCGCGAGTACCTCGAATCGGAGGGGTACGAGACCATCGTCTTCCACGCGACCGGTACCGGGGGCAAGGCGATGGAGGACCTCGTCCGGCAGGGCGTCATCGACGGCGTCCTCGACGTAACGACGACCGAGTGGGCCGACGAGCACGTCGGCGGCGTCCTCAACGCCGGCCCGGACCGGCTGGACGCACCCGGCGAGGTCGGGATCCCCCACGTCGTCTCCGTCGGCGCGCTCGACATGGTGAACTTCGGGCCGCCCGACTCGGTGCCCGACGAGTTCGCCGACCGGACGTTCCACGAGCACAACCCGCAGGTGACGCTGATGCGGACGACGCCCGACGAGACCGAAGCGATCGGCGAGATTATCGCCGGAAAGCTGAACGACGCCGACGGCACCGTGGCGGTGTACCTCCCGCTTTCGGGCGTCTCCATGCTGGACGTGGCGGGCGAGGAGTTCCACGACCCCGAGGCGGACGCCGCCCTGTTCGACGCGCTCCGGGAGCATCTGGCCGAAGACGTGGACCTCGTCGAGATGGAGACCGACGTCAACGACGACGAGTTCGCGCTGGCGATGGCGCGGCGGCTGGACGAACTCATGCGCGAGACGGGGCGGGCCTGAGTGGGACGCGCCGCGGACCGTCCGCGGCCTCCGGCGGTTCCCTGTGGCGTCAGTCGTCGCCGGGGGCGCTCTCCGTGCCGCCGGCGTCGCCCCAGTCGAGGAGCCCGTCGACGGTGGCGCGCTCGGCGATCTTCGGGCGGTACACCCAGGCGTTGAGCAGGACGATAGGCACCATGATCGCCGCGACGATGGCGTAGCCGACGTGGAGGTTCGGGAGGTCGAGCACCGCCCCGGAGTAGATGAGCGGGAAGACGATGCCCCCGACCGTCCCCACGCCGCCGACGATGCCCGCGACCGAGCCGGAACTGTTGGGGAACATCGCGGGCACCTGGGCGAAGATGGCTCCCTCGGCGAACGCACAGGCCATACCCACCAGGAAGCCGGCCACGACCGTCACCAGCACCACGCCGGAGAGGCCCGCGGCGGTCATGCCCAGCATCGCGACGACGATGAAACACAGCGAGAGGAACGTCCACTGCTCGCGGTAGCGTCCCTCGAACACGGGCAGGATGTTCTTCTCCTTCCGCGCCAGCACGTCGCTGACGTAGCCGCCGATGGGACGCAGGAGGCCCGCAGCGATCGAGAACGTCCCCGCGAACGTGCTCGCGAGCACCAGGTCCCCCGTCGAGAACGCCCGCTGGTAGTACGTCGTCAGCCAGCTGGCCATCGACAGTTCGAGGCCGAAGCTCATCACGTACGCCAGCGCGGCCACGACCGTCCCGTAGCGCGTCGCGGTGTGGACCCACTGCTTGAGGGTGGCGCTGTCGGCGGTCGCCTGCCGGCGCTCCTCGGTCTTCGCCGCCTCGCCGAGCGCGTAGTAGACGACCGCGAGCAGGATCGAGACGACGCCCGTGTAGAAGAAGGCGGCCCGCCAGTTCGTCTGGAACAGCGGCCCGCTCCACTCCGGGCCGAACGCCCGCGGGAGGATCAGTGCGCCGCCCGCCGCGCCGGCGTTGCCGACGCCGGCGTAGATCCCCTCGGCGGTGCCGAGCTGTTCCTCCGGGAACCACTCCGCGACGTGCTGGATGCCGACGACGAACGTGATCCCCGCTGTCGCGACGATCAGGCGCTCGACGAAGAAGACCGTGTAGGACTGCGCGAACGCGCTCGCCATCGAGAAGACGCCGACGTACGCGAGCACGATGGCGAACACCGTCGGCGCGCCGTACTTGTCCGAGAGCCACCCCGTCAGCATCCGGCCGAAGGGCGCGAGCCAGATGGCGGCGCTCGCGAGGATCCCGATCTCCGCCGTCGACAGCCCGAACTCCGCGGCCATCGGGCCCGTGAACGGTGCGAACGAGAACCAGATGAGGAAGGAGAAATTAAAGCCGACAGTGGCGAGCACCAGCGTCCGCCACTTCGTCATCGGGATCAGGCCCATGTGACGCCCCCCGTGACCGTGTTCCCACGACCCGGCCAGTGGGTGCCCGGTTCCATAATGGTCGTTGGTACGGATTTGTTCTGGACGAGTGAACTCATTTTGGCTGTTTAGGTAGAGAAAAGCAGACTACTAAACGGTACGCGTTGACAATCGTCCCGTATCCCTGAGATCGATGCCCGGTTCGCCCGATCCTCTATCGTGTTTTGCCTCCTTAAGGACGTATTCCCGACGGCCCGTGGGCCGGCGGCTCGCGTGTCGTCCATCCGGGAGGCTTTTGCGCGCCGCTGCCGTATCGCGGAGCAACTGTGGCGATCACGGACAAGATCTACGTCAAGAACCACCGCCAGCTCAGCTCCCAGCTGGACACGAACATTCCGAAAGGGGCGTTCAAGGGCGCGACGCTCGACGTGCTGTTCACCGGTGACGGGCTGGAGAAGCTGAACGAGGCGACCCGCGACAAGGTGCTCGACTTCGCGGAGGACTTCCTCGACTGCGACTGCGACAACAACCCCTACTGTGGCCACCCGGAGGAGAAGTTCATCCGCTATCTGCTGGAACTGCGCGCGCAGGGCCTCGGCCCGTCAGCCATCGTCGACGTGATGGGCGACGACTACATGCTGTACGCCTACGAGGGCGACGTGCTCTCCTTCCTCGACAACGGCGTGCGGACGCTTGAGGCGGCCGAGGAACTCGCCGATGTCGAGGGCAACGACGAGATGCGCCGGCGGATCCGCGAGGAGAAGCAGACGCTCTCCGGTTAGGTGAACCGGTAGGACTGCTCGTCCTCGTCGTCCTCGTCGTCTAGCTCCTCCAGCTGGATCACGTCCTCGTCGTCGTCGCTTTGCTCCTCCAGGCGTTCGCGGAGTTCGGTGACGTAGCGTTTGTGCTCCTCTAGCTGTTCGCGGAGGTGGTCGGCCTCCAGTTCGAGCCGCTCGTGTTCGCGGACGAAGCTCTTCGGGACCTCGACTTTCGGCGGGAACGCGGAGGTGTCTTCCTCCCCCTCGTTTAGCTCGTGCTCCGGAACGACCCGGACCTTGCCGTCGTGGGCAACGAGCGTGTCCACGTAGTCGCGGAACACCGCCGACAGCGAGAGGTCGCGCTCCTCCGCGATCTCCCGGAGCGTCTCGAAGGCGTCCTCGTTGACGCGGAAGGAGATCGTCTTGTTCTTGTTGCCCATCTCTCTCCGAGGATCTAATCCCAATCCACTTAATCGTTTGTCAGACGACACCACGGAATGCTGCGATCGGCTCGCTCGACCGTCCTCACCGTTCCGACTGATCCAAACGACAAACGACCGGTTTGTGTCCGCCTTCGGCCGATAACTACCCAATAACCAAACGGATCCAGGCGGGCTTGTCTCCAATGGCTCCCTCGGTTCAGGGATCGGCCCCACGGGTCTGTATCGTCACCACGGCTCACCATACGACTGATTCGCGGGTCGTTCACCGGGAAGCGATCTCGCTTGAGCGGGCCGGGTACGATGTCACCTACTACACTCCGTTCGCCGACGATTGTCCGGTCGATGCCGTCACATACGCCGATCACGCCTCGGGTTCCATTCCGTCGATCCGCGAGCGGCTGTTCTTCGTGGTGAAGCTCATGCACATGTTGTGGGGCACGGATTACGACGTCTACCACCTCCACAGCGTCGAATTACTTCCGCTCGGGGGTCTCCTCGGGGCCGTCTCCGATGGGTGCGTCGTCTACGACGTCCACGAGAACGTCGAGGACGCACTGACGCACAAGGAGTTCCTTCCCGACCCGGTGAACTCCCACTTCGCGACGGTCGCCTCGGCGGTGGAACTCACGTTGACACGGTTACTCGACGCCGTCATCGTCGCCTCCCCCGACTTGCTCGAACGCTTCGATTCAAACGATGAGGTGACCGTGGTGACGAACTACCCTCGACGCGGACTGGCCGAAGGGACGTCGATGAAGGGTCGACACGAAGACAACGGGGAGCCGACCCAGTTCGTCTACTGCGGGCATCTCGCTGAGTACAGGGGTATCCTGACGCTGATCGATGCGGTCGACAGGCTCCCGGACCGGTACGACGTTTCGCTCGTCCTCGGGGGCGAGTACGCCTCGGACGGGATCCGGGAGCGGATTCAGCGTCGCGCGGCGGAGACCGACCGGGTCCGACTCGTCGGGTGGTTACCGACGTTCGACGACATGATCGAACTATTTCGGCGGTCGGACGTCGGGCTCATGTGCTTCCATCCCGACCCGAACAAGACCGATGCGGTTCACCGTTCGAACAAGCTCTTCCAGTACATGGCTACTGCTCTCCCGGTCATCGTGTCCGATGTAGGGGAGTGGGAACAGTTCGTCGCAGACATCGGTTTCGGCGTCGCAGTCGACCCACACGACCCCGAGGCGATCGCGACGGCGATGGCCGAACTCGCGGACGATCCCGACCGTCGTGCCGAGCTCGGCCGAAACGGACACGAGGCAGCCCTCGACCGCTACAACTGGGAGTCGCAGTGCGAAACGTTACTCGCACTCTACCGACGGTTGGCCCCCGGGTCTGACCGACAAGAGTGATCTGCCTCGCAACTGATCCGCCCTGCAATCGATCCGACCGACCGAGACGCACGGGTGTCGACTGTCGGGGCCGTAATGACGTGGTCGAAACGACTCCGGTCGGACGACGATCGGTTACCCCGTGATGCGGTGTACGACGACGGACAGCGCGGACCGAAGGGTTGCCAACCCCGGACGCCCGTCACGGTCCCAAACGACGAACGCGAGGGCGACCAACGCGAAATCGAGCAAAACGAACGGACCGTGTTCGACCAGAGAGAGACGTGCCACGAACGAAAGCTCCGTGTCGTACGGCGGGACCGACGTCACCGGCCACAGAAGCGTTCCGAGGACCGTCTCGTCCCCGAGAGCGATCGCCGGAACGACGTCCATCGCCGTGTGGGAAACCCACCCGACACCGAGCGGAATCACATATCTGCGATCAGTCGGAGCTAAGAGATACCAGAGGCCGCCGAGCACGACTCCCGCAGTGAGCAGGGAGTGTGCGAACGTTCGCCCGGTTGGGAGTACGAAGAACAGCCAAGCCAGCGGCTTGTCGACGAGGTCAGGCAACTGCGTCCCGAAGAGGGCGACGAGCGTCGCGGGTCCGGTCGGCGGCCTGCCTCCGCCGTGCCGACACAGCAACGAGTACGCCAGATACCCCACCGCCGCGTGTCCCGTCGGTAACATGGTAATCTTAGCCCGTGATCGGAAATCAGTCTAGGGTCAAGGCGGCGTAGGTAGCGGTTCGCCGGCCGAGTGTAACGACCTGGACTGTCGTGGGGTCGCTCCCGATAGCGGTCCACGCAACGTGCCGTCCGCTGTCCGAAACGCCATCAGTCGAGCCACGGCTGTCTACTACTCGCCGTACGCTTCGTGCAGCAACCGCTCACCGATACTCTTCCAGTCCATATGTCGGTTCTTGAACTCGTACCCGTTCCGACCCATGGTCTTCGCCTTATCGGCATCCTTCAGTAGCGAGGCGCACGCGGTGGCCAGTTCCTCCGGATTCTCGGGTTCGACTAGCAGCCCCGTCTTCCCGTGGTCGACGACTTCCGGCAATCCGCCGACCGCCGTCGCGATCACCGGTTTCTTGAACGAGTACGCGATCGGAACGATACCCGACTGTGATGCCTCTCTGTACGGCAGGACAACGGCTCGGCACCGACTGAATAGTTCACAGACGGTCTCGTTCGGAATGAACTCGTTGCGCACTGTCACGTGCTCGTCAGCAGCGTTCTCGTCGTCCAGCGGCCCGTTTCCCGCGACGATCATGGAGTACTCGTCGACCGATTCCGCCAAGTGTTGGTTCGCCTCGAGCAACGTATCGACGCCTTTGTACGGGCGGATCCGTCCGAAGAACAGCAGCGAGTCGTCGTAGCGGAGAGCCGAGTCACAGTACCGGCGGAAAAACGAGTAGTCGCCGTGGTTGATCCGGACGAGTCGGTCGCCGATACCGAACCGCTGTTCGCACGCCGCGGCGTTGTACTCCCCGTGGACGACGACTCGATCGACGCTACGGACGAGCAACGAACGGGTGATAGCCTTGCGAAGTTTCCTTTCGCCGGGGTGGTCGGTCACGTCGTGGAGCGTGAACACCGTCCGTCGTCCTCGGAGCGCGAGTAACGAGGGAACGATGAGCGGGTCCAGGATCGTCGCGTGGACCACGTCGACCCCACGGTCCGATAACCGCCGGTACAGTCTGGTCCACATCCGGACGACACTCGGTCGCAGTTCCGATACCGACCGCGGGAAATCGAATTCCTCGACGGTTACATCGCTCTTGAACAGCGATCGGTCCGCCCCGCTGCCGACGATGGCGGAGACGTCGGCGATCCGGGAGAGGGCGTTTGCCGTCTGCGAACAGTAGTGCAACATCCCGCCGTCATCGGCCGTCGTGACGACGGTGACGGTCACGTCGTTCGCCGTGGGCCGGTCCGCCCTCTCCGCACCGACACTTCTATCCGCCACGATCCGCGTTCCCGCTTCGTTTCTCCTCGGGTTTGCGTTCCCGCGCTCGCGAAGGTCGACTGGCTGTCATGTGGGCTGATTCGGGATCGGGATTTAGCCGAGCACGCATCTTGGTTATGTTCCGCGTAGTGTGGCCGGGTCGGTGTCGCTGCGGATCTGGTGGCTGGTTCGCGCCTCGGTCGAACTACTCCCACTGGTTCGCAATCCCTACGAAACGAAGCAGCCGGTGCAACGCGACCGGGGTCTGGTCGTCGTGCGCGTTTCCGGAACCGGTGTGCGGATTTCACCCGGTAAGGACTGCTTACGAGCGATCTGCGGTGGGAAACCGAGTTCAAAACCGGCCGACGGACAGGAACTCTCGATAGCCCATCGTTGAAAGTACACTTCATGGTAAGTAAAGTAATGCAGATGAGGCGGAATTGAGAGACAAAAAGGTAGCAACAGTAATCAACCCTGACTAAATGAGGCTAAACCGGAATAATATTTTTCAGTAAAAACTCAATTCTCTCTGGTGTGCCAGAAGATAAGGAACGTGGTACGGACAGTAAGTTAAGCCTAAATTCGGAAAGTGATCGCGGAACAAACAGTACTTCGCGAAGAGGATACATGAAAACGGCTGGTGCGGTCATCGGTTCCGCCGCCCTTCTATCCAACAACGCCTCTGCGTCGCAGAGCGACCCCACGAACGTCCTGACGATCCACGGCGACCAGGGGAAAGCGCGCTATCAGTTCACCGTCAGCGGCGAACTCGAGAAGAACACGGACTCCGACGCATCGATCAACAGTAACGACAAGATCTCAGGAAGCTCCGCCGAAGGGCAGGTTTGGGGCGGCAGGGACAGCTACCGGTTCTCCGGAGAGGTCACCCAGTTCGACTTCTCGAAGGGCGTGGGGACGCTGTACCTCAACGGGGAGGAGGTGACCGTATCCGAACTTCTCGCTTCGACGGGAGGTGACGACTCCGGGCTCTCGCAGATCGAGTTATCCCTCTCCTCGCTCAGCCAGACCTACACGCACTACACGATCGACGTCGCAGCAGCGAACCCGCCGAAAGTGGTGACGAGCGACGACGAGGTCGAAAGCCGCCTGTTGGCCGAGGACGACGACGTCGTCACTGAGGTCAGCGACGGCCACTACCGGATCGAGGGCCAGACCGGAACCGGGAGTGGAACCCCGCCCGCATACGGTGACACCTTCCGCTGGGAGACGTCCGAGGAGATGTGGGGTATCCTCGACTTCGCCTACGAGGGTGCGTCCGCGTCGGACCTGGAGATAACCATCTCGCCGTTGGGATCGGTACAGTCCTCCACCGACGAGTCCAGTTCCGATTCGGATTCGGATTCGGATTCGGATTCGGATTCGGGGTCTGGTTCGAACACGGTCGTCGGCGGTGGAGATAACTACTCGAACACCGTACCTCAGTCGGAGGCGTCGGTGGTGGTTTCGTCGAGTAGCGAACTCGTGAACGCGCTCGGATCCACGTCGAGCGGCGATGTCGTCTACGTCCGCGGCGACTCGACGATCACGCTCGACCGCCGCCTGGACGTTCCGTCCGGCGTTACGCTGGCGTCGGACCGCGGGATCGACGGATCGTCCGGTGGGGAGATCAGGACCGAGAGCGCGCTGTGGCCCTTCCTCGCAGCGGCCAACGGTGCCCGCGTCACTGGTGTGCAGATCAGCGGCCCGCACACGCAGCACAGCTCCGACTCTAGCCGCAGTCTCTCCATCGGTATCGACGCGAAGGGATCGTCGGGCGTCGAGATCGACAACTGCGAGGTGTCCGGGTTCAGGTACGCCGGCGTCCGCGCCGGGAGCGACACGAACGTCAGTCACAGTCACATCCATCACTGCTCCCTGTCGGGGTACGGATACGGGGTCGAGACCACCGTTGGGCACCCGATCGTCGAGTACAACTACATCAACTACACTCGGCACGGTGTCATGTCTAACGGGGAGAACGGCTACACGTGCCGGTATAACCACTTCGGCCCGGACGCGATCGGTCACGTGATCGACGTTCACGAACCGGGCGGAACGACGACGAAGATCCATCACAACACCGTCGAGGCGGCGACGTACCATGAGGATGCGACGGCGTCCTGGTACCCTAGCGGCGAGCCAGCCATCCAGGTGATGGTCCAGGGCAGCCCCGACGACGTGGCCGACATCCACCACAACTGGTTCTACAATTCTAACGCCCCGGAGGCGGGCAACACCGGGGACAACCAGTCGGCGATCGTCCAGAAGGGGCCCAGCGAGTGGACGAACGTGTCGCACTCCGAGAACCACTACGGTACCGACGACCCCGGTTCCGGAATCGGCCATCCTCGATAGGAGCCGTTACCCGATCAGGCTCTCTTCCTGTGGGCAGTCACTCCGTGGCGGTCGGCGCGGCCACCGCCTCATGGCGTAGTGCACATGACGACGTCTTCGGCCGTGTACACGTAGTTACGATCCCGCGGACAGACCCGTTCCTGCGGGAGTCGTCCGGTAGTGAGGAACCCATCCGGACCCAGATACACCGGACGACCTTCGGACTGGTACGCGCGGTAGACGACCGGGCTCTCCTCCGGGGTCACTTGACCGTCGTCGGTCACAGTGAACATGTAGGCCGAAAACGAGTACTCTTCCTCGAAGCGTCTCTCGGGGTCCTCGTTGACCCTGGTGAGTGCCCGGAAATAGGGGTTGTCCGTGTAGATCGGCTCCCCGTCCGCCGGGATGGTTTCGTGGAAAGTCTCGCCGGCGGCCACTTCTGGAGCCGTGTGGGCCCACTTCTGCCACTGCCGTTCGAACGTCGGGTTGTCGATAGTCGCGGGCTGGGAGACCATCATCGCCGTTGGGAACACCAACAGAAAGACGATGAGGACGACGGCGACGTCGTGGGCTCCGAGGCGGATCACGAAGTGCCTGATTCCGGCGGCACCGACGACGACCATCGGTGCGTACATGAACGCGTACCAGCGGGGAGGGACCAGGAACCGAAAGCCGAACAGCGGGAGCCCCATCAGGAACACCATCGTGGCCGTGATCGCGCCGATGAAGGTGTACGTCGCGACGGATCGGTCGCGCTGGAGCATCGTCAGACAGCCGTAAGCCGCGACCGCCAGGAGGAGGAAGAACCCGATCTTGTCCACGTACGCCGCGATCCGGGCCACGACCCCCGTCGACACCGGCTCGCCGCCCCGAGTCGGAACGTCCTGCACCAGATTGAGGAACCCGACCGATTCCGAGATCCACCGCTGTGAGATCTCGATGACGCCAGTGATGAAGAGGCCGCCGAGCCACGGCGTGACGGCCCACTGGACCAGGACAAAAGCCAGGAAAATGCCGAACGCACCCAGTAGGTACCGCTCGTCGCTGGGGATGCTCATCCCCTCGACGAACCGGGCCGCGAACAGGACGACGGTGGTCGTTCCGAGGAAGACGAGCGTGATGAACGCCGACACCTGATGCGTGAGTGCGACGACGATGCTGAAGGCGGCCAGCAGGGCGAAGTCGACCCGGTCGACCTCCGTGTACAGCGCTCGGGTGAGGAAAAACAGGACGGCGAGAAAGAAGACCAGGCCGAGGCTGGTCGTGCTGATGTAGAGCCCCCAGTAGATGACGTAATCGGACCCGGCGAACAGCGCGGTCGCGAACAGCGCCCACCTGACGCCCGTGACGTACCGCGTCGTCGCGTACACGAACAACACAGAAAGTGGCATGACGAGTCCGATACCGAGATAGAGCGCGGCCCGGAGCGAGACGTCGAACAGTTCGGCAGCGGCGACCGTCAGAAGGTGATAAAACGGCGCAGTGTAGTACTTCACCCCTGAGATGGCAGAGAGCGACCCCGTTTCCTGGATCGCGGCGGCGTAGCTTGTCACGTGCGTCCAGTTGTCGAATCCGATGAACCCTGGGGTGGTCAACAGCCCCGCGTACCGCACGACGACCGCGAGAGCGACGATTTCGACGAGGACGACCCGATAGTCGAGCTCCTCGACGCTTGCGAAGACGATCTGGGCCAGCACAAGGCTCCCGACGGTGCCGGCGACCAGGTGAAACGCGACGGGCCGACCGCCGGCCGCGGCCGCGATGACGACCAGACTCGACAAGCCGACAACGACGAACCGCGGCACCAGCCTCGAGACTGGAACCGTCGTCCGAAACGACGCGACGCCCGCGGTTCGTGATGACGTCCGCGAGTCAGATCGTACCGCGAGGAGATAGAGCAAACACCCGACGCCCAGGGCGGTCGGGATCCCCTGCACGAGGATGTCCGTGGTGACGAATCCGAGCGGGAGGAGCGCCACCGAGAGGACGAAGCCGACCGCTGCGGCGAGCACGTCGGTCTCGGCCTCGACCAGCCGTTCGAGCTTCTCCCGTACGCTTCTCATGCGTTCTCCCCCGACGATCCCCGGCTTGGGGCGGTCGCAATCCTCGTGTGCACCACATTCGGTATCGGTTGGTTGTAATGACCACGTTACAGCGGGTAAGGCCGACTTGTCTGGCCGCCGAGGACGACCGGTGCGGGCTGACAACCACCGTGGCAAGGACGGGGGGACGGGCGATTGAGCCCGTCATTTGGAGACGACGCCGACCCGCGTCAGCAACGTCCGGACCTCCCACCCGTCGATAGCGCCGCTGAGCAGGGCAGCGATCAGGTGGACTGCGAATCCGACCAGGGGGACGAGAACGAGCGCTAGGAGGTCCCCAGTGATCGCTGCGGAGAGCGAAACCACGACGGCCGCCGTAACGATGGTCGTCGCTACGACGCGTCCGACCCGGACGTCGCCGAGCGGGTCGTATCCGATACGCCGGGCGGTCACTACGTGGAATACGAGCATCGATCCGTAACCAACGCTCGTCGCGACAGCCGCGCCGACCATGGCGTACTGCGGGATCAGGGCCGCGTTTAGCGCGAGGTTGAGCAGGGATGCGCTCCCGGTCGCGACGATTAACGGGAGGAGGTTACCCCGCGCCTGACTGATCGCTATCAGCGGGCGCGCGGCGGCGAAGCCGATAGTTCCGGGAAGCAACCATATCAGCGGACCGATAACGGGCGCGAAGTCGGAACCGTAGTACAGCGGAACGAACCGGTCCGCTAACGTCGCGATCCCGACCGCGAGTAGCCCGGAAAACAGCATCGTGTACCGTGTGACCTGCGCGGCTAACTCGTTGATACGCTCGTACGCCTCGTCGCTCCAGAGCGTGGAGGCCGAGTGAAGCAACAGCGTCTGAAGGGAGATCGGCACGATCCAGAGGTACTCCGCGAGCGACAGCGCCGCCTTGTAGTACCCCGTCTGTTCGCTTCCCGCGAACGTTCGGAGCATTACGATATCGACGTGAAACAGCGACATCGTCAGGAGCACGAGGACGATGTTGAGCACGTTGAACGAGAGTAGTTCGTCCCGCGGGAAATCGCTCGGTGGGAGGGTGAGGACGCTCCGTACCGGCACTCGGCGAAAAACCAACGACAGGCCGACCGCGGCGATCACCACGTTCGCGACCGCGATACCGCCCAACATCCCCACGACGCCGTAGCCGACGGCAGCGAGTCCGAGTCCGACCCCTCTCGAAAGGGCTTCGTTCACCGCTTCGAGCGTCTCGGAGTACCGTTCGAGGCCGTAGCCCATCAGCGTCCGCCGCGCTAACATCCGATACTGAATCACGACGAGGAGGACCGCCAACAGGTAGAACTCGGCCTCCAGCTCCGCGCTGAAGAGGCGCTGGACGACCCCTGACCCGGTGAGGAGAACCACACCGCCCGCGCCTGCGACCGCGAGGACTGTCGCCAGCCTCGCGTAGAATCCGAACACGTTTGGGTACCATCCGGTAGCGTCGCGGTTCTCACCGATGTACTTCTGTACCCCTTCCGTGACTCCCGAACTGACGACCACTATGCTCAACGAAAGGACAGACATGATGAACGCGTAGTCACCGTAGCCACCGGGACCGAGTACGCGAACGATGAACGGTAACGTGACGATCGAGATCACCGAAACCAACAGCCTGGACCCGAGGATCGAAACGAACCCCTCGATCAGGCTCCGCCCCACGGTGTTACTTCCCGTCCGGGGAGACCCGCGACACGGAGTCGGGCCTCGTCCACTCGGTTCGCGTTTCTCCCCGCTGCAGATCCGTTACGAGGTGGCTGGGCTGACCGCTACCCTCCGTTTCGGCCCGAGTCAGTCGTGTCAGAAAGACAGCCATGTCTACCAGCCTGTACACGACTCCAGGCATCCGGACGGTTTTGTTATTCTGTCGGTACGCCGGAGATCGGTCCCATTACGTTCCGTCCGGGTGTGTGAAGATGAGCCTCCGTAGCGGGGTCGACGTGTCTATCTCCCCGTTCACGCGACTCGGCTCTGACTGGGTGAGAACACCGTCTTCCCTTTCGGGAGCCGATCCGTCGAAGTCACGCAGCCAACGATCCCGACCCCACCGCTGTGACGGCCAGTTGCATAAGTCTACGTTATGCGGAGTAGCGATTCAATAACAAAGTGCGCACGAACAATGTCTTGAACAGGTTCCCAAGCGATCGCCTCGGGTCCTGATAGCGGACCGACCGCTCGTCGGGGACTCGGATTCGATGCCGGACGGGAAGAGATCTACATGTCGAACGAACCGACGCTGCGAACGCTTCAGCTCGTCACCACTCCCCGACCCTTCTTCGAGCAACAGATCCGGGTGCTCGAAGGGAACGGTATCTCGTGTACGACCGTCTCCGTTCCCGGAGTGAAGGGCGAACGGACCCTGAAAGAGTACGTCCGGTTTTACGGCCGTACGATCCGCCGAGCGGTTGGTTCTGACTTCGATATCGTTCAGGCGAACTATGGACTCACCGCTCCCGCAGCCATTGCACAACCGAAGCGACCGGTGGTTCTCTGGTTCTGGGGGACCGAACTCTTCGGGCAGTACAGCCGGATCAACAAACTCTGTGCCGAGTACGCCGACGCGGTGATCGTGATGTCCGAGGAGATGGCCGGCCGTCTTGATCGTCCGACCTACATCATTCGACACGGGGTCGACACGGACCGGTTCAGGCCGCTCCCACGTGACGAGGCGCTAGCCGAACTCGGGTGGAATCCCGACGCGAAACACGTGTTGTTCCCGTACGACCCGGGCCGAGAACTCAAGAACTACCCCCGTGCGAAAGCGGTCGTTGATACGACCGCCGAGCGAATCAGTTCCGACGTCGAACTTCACGCCGTCCACGGCGTCGCACACGAGCGGATCCCGGTGTACATGAACGCCGCTGACGCGCTGCTTCTCACCTCGAAAACGGAGGGCTCCCCCAATTCAGTGAGGGAAGCGCTCGCCTGCAATCTCCCGATCATCTCCGTTGATGTCGGCGACGTCAGGGAGCGGACACTCGGAGTCGACAACTGCCACGTCTGTGACGCGGACGACGAACTCGTCGCGAGCCTCGGGGACGTTCTGGAGAGTGATGAGCGCTCGTCCGGTCGAGAGCGGATCGACGAATTTAGCCTGGATCGGATGACCCGGGACCTCCTCACAGTGTACGACGACGTCCTCCCGGATTTCCAGCGGGAAGGGTCCCGACTCATACGAGATGAACGATGAACCGCAGGCCCGTTCCGCGGTCGACCGGAACTACCACATGGCACACTCGCTGTCATGACTGATACCGAACCCTGGCCCCCGATGTTCACCGACCTCGCCGCGGGGATCCTTTTTATCGGGGCGTTACTCACCGTAGCGCTCGTCTCCGACCACGTTCAGTTCACGTCCGTGATTCAGCTATTGGTCGGCGTTCCGGTGTTCCTGTTCGTTCCCGGGTATCCGATCACCCTTGTGCTCTTTCCTCGCACGCGGCCGGAGGCGGTTCGGACGAGCGAGTCCGTCGCGGACTCGTTTCATCAACGAGCCCTCAGCCCGGTCGAGCGGTTCGCTCTCTCGGTCGTGACGAGCGTAGTGGTAGTGGCAGTCGTCACGCTCGCTGTGACCCTGCTCCCGTCCGGGATCAGCGAGTTGTCGATTGTGAGCGGGATCGCTGCGGTGACCCTTCTGTTCACCGCGGCCGCGGCGACGGGGCACCGACGAGTGCCGCCCGAAGATCGGCCTACCGGGCTGCTCAACGCGATACCGACCCCCACTCCCGAACGCACGTGGTCCGAGCAACCGAAACTGACGCTCCTGAACCTCATGGTCGTCCTCAGCGTGATTCTCGCGGCGTCAGTAGTGGTGTTTCAACCGTTCGGCCCGCCGGCGTCGGAGCCGTTCTCGGAGTATCAACTACTGGTGGAGCAACCGGACGGTGATCTAGCTGCCACCGACTACCCGGGCCAGTTCACCGCGGGCGAGAACGAGTCGCTCTCCGTTCGCATACGGAACCACGAGGGGCAAGCGGTAAACTACACCGTGGTTGTCCGAGTCGAGCGACTAACTGGGACAGATGAGTCCCCGTCGGGTCGGGTGATACGACGCGATCGGTTCCACGTTCCGGTTGAGGCTGGCGGCTCGCGTACGGTCCGTCGCTCACCGTCGTTGTCGACCAGCGGTGATTACCGTCTCGTCTACCTGTTCTACGAGGACTCTCCTGCCGGCGCACCCGACCGCGAAAGCGCCGACGGTGCGCTTCACCTGCGGATCTCGGTCTCCGAGCCATCGAACCGTGTTTCTCTTCCGAACGAACGCACGGTCCCAGTTTCATCCCCGATTTCCCTGTCTTTTGTGCCGAACACCGCTTATAAATATTCGAGTATTCACGGTTCCCGATCGTAATACGGCGTTGTGGTGTCCTTAGCAATCAATAACTATGGGTGCTCCGATGCTACCAGTTCGAAGATTCTCGATGTACGAAGGCAGAACGGTCGGCGTCGTCGTACCGGCTTACAATGAAGCCGACCACGTCGGGCACGTGATCCGGAAGATGCCATCGTTTGTTGACCGCATCTACGTGGTTGACGACGCGTCGACCGACAACACTTGGGAGGAGATCAGGGGGGCAGCGGAACGGTTGAACGAACACGGGCACGCCGAAGTGGACCGACACCTGTCGGGTCGGGGTACCCTGGTTACCGGGGGACGAGTCATCCCGATACGTCACGAAACGAACCGGGGGGTCGGCGGTGCGATCAAGACCGGATATCTCTCCGCACTTGCCGACGAGATGGACGTGACGGCCGTTATCGCCGGCGACGATCAAATGGACCAAACGCTGCTGAAATCGCTTCTCGAACCGATCGTACAGGGACGGGCCGACTACGCAAAGGGCAACCGGTTCCTCTCGGCGGAGGACCGGGAGAACGTGCCCCGATTCCGTCTCTTTGGCAACGCCATGCTCTCGTTTCTCACGAAGGTTGCCAGCGGGTACTGGACGATCAGCGATTCACAGAACGGGTACACGGCGATCTCCCGCGAGGCGCTCGAATCGATCGAAACCGATCGAATGTACGAATTTTACGGGTACTGCAACGACATTCTGGTCCGACTCAACGTGGCGGGGATGACAGTCGTCGACGTGCCGCTGCCTATCAGCTACGAGGACGAATCGAGTAATATAAATTATTTTACATATGTTCCCCACGTCTCCGGGATGCTACTGCGAAACTTCCTCTGGCGGTTGAAAACAAAGTACGTATTGAGGGACTTCCACCCGCTCGTCCTGCTGTACGGCTTTGGTGCCGTCGGAAGTATCGCTTTTGCCCTCCAGTCGTTCAACGCGGCTCGTTCGGAGGACGGGCCCCAGCTGTCAACGACTGTGAACAACGGATTAGTGGCTGGCCTGCTGCTCGTTCTGGCGATGGTCTTTGATAGGATCGACAACGACCATCTTGACGAAAGCTGGATCGAAGACTCGGAGGTATAATCGAACCCCAACGAGCTCGGTGATGCGGGACCCAAAAGGAATCGGTCGACGGCACCCTGTACGGCGCGGTCACCGTTACGAGCGGATCGCACTCCAGTAATTGAGCTTTGCGATGGCGAGAAGCGTATCCGGCCCGGGGTCGAACCGGTCCCGGTTTTGCTCGAAGAGCGAAGCGCTGTGACTGAAGACCTCCTCGTTCCAGGGGGAAAGACCGGCCCATATCGCGGTTTTGGTCTCGTGATCCCCGTCTGTGGCCCCGGTGCCGTTCACGTGGTAGTTCGCTGCCTGTGAGCCGTCCTCCGTGACCGCGACGTTCCGTGTGTACGTCCTCGCGAGACGGATCATATCCTCCGCAGTAAACGGTGACCCTCGCTCTCCGGCCTCCGTCCGGTTGTATAGCGATGTAGCGAACTCGATGTCAATGTGCCCGTGGTTGATGTCCTCTGGCCGGTCTTCGACTGCATCGTCCAGTCCAGGAGCCCAGGGCCGGTATTCCGAGGCAGGATCCGCAGTCGACCACCCGTCCGCAAACTGTCCTTTCGACCAGTAGTACGACCAGACGTATGCACCGGACTCATCGACCCGTAAGTCGTTTCTGAAGGTGCGAGCCAGCCGCTGGGCCCTTTTGGCGTACGACGAGTCGCCGGTGACCGCCGCGAGCGTGGACAGTGACAGGCCGAGCGCGAGCGACTGGTTGTGTGGCAGTTCGACCGATTCGTTCGGTGTCGGGGATCCGGGCGTAAAGACGTAGTACCCCTCCCTCTCGTCCTTCAGTCGCCACTGAGGGTCGTGGACCCGAACCGCTCGCTCGGCGGCTCGCCGGTACTGGCTGGCGCGCTCCTCGTAACGGGGACGTTCACGAAGCTCCGACGTCTCGGCGACCAGTCGTGCGAAGGTGGCCAGCGGCAGCGTTATCAACCCCGTGTGAACGGCGAAAATATAGTGCGGTGAGTCGAGTCCGTACTCCCCGGCGACAGGCGTTCCGACATCGTCCGCTGTACTCTGGATATCTCTGACCGTGACGAGACAGGAATCGGGCGTTTCCTCGGGAAACCCCTCGTGATTTATCCGCGTCACGGCGTAGTTCACGTCGTCCGGATCCATGGTAAGACCCTCGTAAGACGTTGTTCGTCCGAGGGCGGAGTTCCGGACAACCAGATCGAAGCCATCGGAACCGGACGCCGTCGAGACTGTGGCCGTCGATCGATCGCCGTACGCAGCTGCGGTGCGAACTTCGAGGGACGGCTGTCCGGCCTCGTCGGGCAGGCGGACTCGGCCGATCGTGTACGGCGAGTCGGCTCGCCACACCGGAAGCGACTTGCCGCGGTAGTCGGTTACGCCTCGCTCGCTGTCACGGTTCTGGAGAACTGCGTCCGCGTGTTCGATGAACGCGTCCAGATACGACTCGTCGTCGTGGGCGAGATACATCAGTAAATACGCCCGCATAACGTACGACTCCCCCCAGGCAAGGAGTCCGCTCTCGCTCGTCCCCTCGCTATCGTTGGTCACTCCGGTAAGCCCGCCACCGTCGTGAAACTCGGCGTCGAATTCGTCGAACGTCGTGGCCATCTCGAAGTGGCTCTTGTCCGGGACGTCCGCGCTGTCTCGGGGAGCGATCGTGCAGCCCGTGAGGGACACTCCCGCAGCCGAAATAGTATTTTTAATCATACTTCTACGGGTAACCCGTGAATCCCTCATACTCGGAAACACGTCTATCCGTCCTAAGATAGTCGCTTTCGACGTATAACTCGAAGGGTGAACGGCCGAAAATAATATCAAAGAAAACTGGTATTTGCTGGGAATCCCACCCCATCCCGTCGCAGGCCTCCTTTGCATTCCCGTCACCTGACGTTACCGCGGGTCGGCCCCGTGGCAAATCGGTACAAAGGGGTGCATTACAACGGCGGGCGGAGTTGCATTCCGAACAGCAGTGACTGGGTGTGTCTGGGCATCCCCGCGGAACGCCGGTCACACTCGCGGAACCATTCAGCAAGCCAATGAGTATACACACACCGACAGACGGACTTCGCGTGTCGGAACGGGTCACGACGCCGGACCGGTGGAAACCGGTGGAGAGAGCAGGCTCCACGGTCTATTCGACGTGGGAGTGGGGGACGATCTGTGAGGAGTTTGGCCACGAACGTTACTATCTCGGGATTGTGGAGAACGACGAACTCGTTGCGGGGGTGCCCCTGATGCACGTTGAGAGCAGGCTATTCGGGAGCGAACTGGTTTCGATGCCCTACGCTCCGTACGGCGCTTTCTACCTCTCCGAGGAGCTCGCCGATCCGGACGAGTACCGGGACCGGTTGTTGGCTGACGTACGACGGCTTTCGGACGCGCTCGGGGTCACACAGATGACGATCCGGGGCAACGAGATCGAGTCCGCCCTCGACGATATCCGTCACACGTCCCGGTTCGTCACCTTCGAACGGGACCTCTCGGAGGGCGTCGAAGAAGCCTGGGAGTCCGTTTCGTCCCGGTTCCGCCGTTCCGTCCGTAAGGCCAGAAAAAACGGGGTCCGTGTCGAGCGGGGCTTCGACAGTTCGGCGTTCGATGCCTACTACGAGATGTATCTCGACAACATGCGCTACTACGGAACCCCTCCCTACTCGCGCCGGTTCTTTCGGAACGTCCACGAGTATCTCGGCCGCGAGGGCGCGTTCGAGATGTACCTCGCCTACGACCCGGATGGAAAGCCGATCAACGGGGTAACCGTCTTCCTTTCGGGCTCGAAAGCGATCTACTGGACGGGCGTGTCCGACCACGAGTACAGGGACCTCAACGGTGGGAGCCTGTTACTCTGGGAGGCGATCACCGATAGTTGCGCCCGCGACTTTCCGGTGTTCGATCTTGGACGGACACGGGAGGGGACCGGCGTGTACGACTACAAGAAGGGGATCGGGGAACCGGTCGACCTCGTGGACACCCATTATGCACCCGACGGTGATCTTGACCTAACCGATCCCGCGAATGACAGCTACGAGAAGTACAAACGCGTCTGGCAGCAGCTTCCGCTTCGCGCCACGGAGTACGTCGGCCCGCACATTCGAAAGCGGTTGAGTCTGTGAGAGCTACGGTCCAAACGCGGAGTCGGCGACGTGCCTACACGGTCTCTGATCGTGTGGGATCGAGCGTAGCAGCTTCCGGATCCGGTTTTCGGCTGTCGCTCCCTTAAATAGCCAGAATACCGGCCGTCGGTTTACACTCCCGACGTCTGGGAAGGATCCGCGGGCGATGTCGAGCGGATGGAAATAGAAGACCGAGTGTCCTTTCCCGAGGCTCTGTTTGATCCCTCTCTCCAGGATTCGCCGACCGAATATCCTGATGAGCGGCCCACCGGCTGTCGGGACCCGCGCCCCCGGGAAGCGGAAGTACGGCCACGGTAGTTCGACTAGGTCGCGGCTTCCTCCGGGGCTGAGCGTCCCGTTTTCCGGCACGTACGGCGTTCGGCCAACGTCGCCGAGCGACTGATCCGTCTTGTTGTACAGCGAGTTCCGCGCGACTGAGCTGTCGTATTCGAAGCCCAGATCCTCTACGATGTCGAGCATCCACCCGGCGACGTACACCGCGGGGGCTCTGAACCCTGTAACGTCCTGCCCCGAAGTAGATTCCAGTATGGACTTAGCCCGGATGAGGCGGTCGCGGTACTCGTCCTCGGTGAAACGCGGTTCCTTCGTGTCGGGGTGGATCGCAAACTCGTGGTGGAGGCCGTGGCAGCCGATCTCGTGGCCGCGTGAGGCAATCTCCTCTACGAGGCCCGGGTAGTTCTCGACGATGTCCGCGACGACGAAAAACGTCGCAGTGATGCCCAGTTCGTCGAACAGGTCGAGCGTTCGCTTCGTCGGACTGGTCAAGTAATCGTACTTCCCGTCCCACGAGTCGAGGAACTCCGACGCTGACGGATACGGCGAAAACGGAGCGCCGGATACCGTCGGTACGTGATACCAGTCCTCGACGTCGACCGAGACGGCCAGTTTACTGGCCTCGCTCATCTCTCTCCCATCGTTGCACGTCTAAAACCCCGGCTATCGTAATAAATGCACTACGTGTGAATTCTGGAACGTTCGCCAGTGAGACCTGTACTGCGGCGGGCTGAGGGCCGGTCCTCCACCGGCTCCGAGCGACTGAGTGTCCCTACTTTCGCTCATGCGGTTTTCCAGCTCCGTCCCTAGTTTATCAGCCATGGACCGCCAAGCGCCGCTACAGGTAGCCCGCGAACGCCTCGACCACCTTCCGCTCGGCGCGTCGGAGGTGGTCCTCGGCGGTCCGGCGCTCCACGCCGACCGATTCGGCGATCGCTGCCGTCGTGGTTCCACGCGGTAGCTCGTAGTAGCCATTCTCGACGGCGGTCAGCATCACCTCTCGCTGCCGCGCGGTCAGTTCGGGTACCACGCCGCCGGGGTCCAGTAGCGGGCCGTCGCCGGTGACGGCATCGACCCCACGTTTCGACTCGACGGTGACTTGGTGGCCGTCGTCGACGAGGTCGCGGTACACGCGACTCAGCGCCTCGCCCGACAGCGCAAGGACCCGGGAGATCCGCTCGCCGTCGGCGTAGCGAAGCGGCGGGAGGAGCAGACAGCCGTGCCGGCCGACGTAGCGCTCGACGTTGTCCGACCGCTGCGCGGCGAGACAGCCCTCGGTCACCGCGACCTGTTCGTCGCCGTCCCGCACCCGGTCGGCGATCCCGACCGTCTCCGCCACGTCCGCGAGGGCGGCGTCGGCGTCCGCCCCCACCGCGCGCACGAGGTCGCAGTGGTCGTTGCACCAGAGGTCGACGCAGACCTCGCGGCCGGCGGTGGGGATCGGCTGTGCCGCGTCGCCGACGCGGAAGGTGGCCTCGTACACGTTCGGCCGTCGCCGCCCCATATTTATAAAACCCACTCCGCATGGAGTCCAGTAGCTTTCTCCCTGTGATCCCGTAGCACCGTGCATGGGAGACCAACGACAGCAGGCGTCCGCCGGCGTCGGCACGCCCAGCGACCAGTGGCGCGAGTACCGCGGCGCGCCGACGGGTACGGACATCGAATGCGAAGGCTGGCGACAGGAGGCGGCGCTGCGCGTCCTGAACAACAACCTCGACCCAGAGGTCGCCGAGAAGCCCGAGGACCTCGTCGTGTACGGCGGCACGGGTCGGGCGGCCCGGAGCTGGGACGCGTACGACGCCATCGTCGACGAACTCCGCGAACTGGACGACGAGGAGACGCTGCTGGTCCAGAGCGGCAAGCCGGTCGGGCGCTTCCGGACGCACGGGATGGCCCCGCGGGTGCTCATCGCCAACTCCAACCTCGTCGGGAAGTGGGACGGCTGGGAGCATTTCCACGAACTGGAGGCGAAGGGGCTGATCATGTACGGGCAGATGACCGCGGGGTCGTGGGCGTACATCGGCACCCAGGGGATCATTCAGGGCACCTACGAGACGCTCGCCGAACTCGCCCGCGACGAGTACGATGGGGACCTCCAGGGGCGGATCGTCGCCACGGGTGGCCTCGGCGGGATGGGCGGCGCACAGCCGCTGGCCGTCACGATGAACGGGGGCGTCTGCATCGCCGCCGAGGTCGACGAGAGCCGCATCGACCGCCGGATCGAGACGGGCTACTGCATGGAGAAGGCCGACGACCTGGACGACGCGCTCTCACGCGCCCGCGAGGCCGCTGAGGCCGGCGAGGCCTACAGCGTCGGCGTCCACGTCAACGCGGCCGATATGCTGGAGGCGATGCTCGAACGCGACTTCGTCCCGGACGTGGTCACGGACCAGACCAGCGCCCACGACGAACTGGAGGGGTACTACCCCAGCGGCTACACGGTCGCGGAGGCCGACGACCTGCGCGAGCGCGACCCCGACCGCTACCGCGAGGAGAGCCTCGACACGATGGAACGGCACGTCGACGCCATCCTCGAACTGCAGGAGCGCGGCGCGACGGCGTTCGAGTACGGCAACAACATCCGCGGACAGGTCAAAGAGCACCGCGGCGCGGACGACGCGTTCGACTACCCCGGCTTCGTCCCGGCGTACATCCGCCCGCAGTTCTGCCGCGGCCGCGGCCCGTTCCGCTGGATGGCGCTGTCGGGGGACCCCGCGGACATCCACCGGACCGACGAGGCGGTGAAGGAGCTGTTCCCCGAGAAGGAGTCGCTGCACCGCTGGATCGACCTCGCACAGGAGCAGGTCGAGTTTCAGGGGCTCCCGGCGCGGGTGTGCTGGCTCGGGTACCAGTCGGAAGCGGCCGACGAGCGCGACGGCGACGCCCTCACCGAGCGTGCCCGCTTCGCCCTGCGGATCAACGACCTCGTCCGCGAGGGGGAGATCAGCGCGCCCATCGTCGTCACCCGCGACCACCTCGACGCGGGCAGCGTCGCCAGTCCGAACCGCGAGACGGAGGCGATGAAAGACGGGTCGGACGCGATAGCCGACTGGCCGATCCTGAACGCCCTGCTGAACTGCGCGGCGGGGGCCGACATCGTCGCGGTGCACGACGGCGGCGGTGTCGGCATCGGGAACGCGCTCCACGCGAACAACCACGTCGTGCTGGACGGCACGGATCTGGCGGCGCGCAAGGCCCGCCGGGTGTTCACGACGGACCCCGGGATGGGCGTGATACGGCACGCCGACGCGGGCTACGACGAGGCCGAGCAGGAGGCCCGCGAGTCGAACGTCGCCGTCCCCATGGACGACCGATGAGCCTCGGCGACGCCCCCCGCTGGGAGGGGCCGTCCGACGACCCCGCCGACGAGCAGTTCGGCGACGTCGTCGAACCGACGGCGCTCGACGCGGCGGACGGCTACGACGCCGTCCTCGTCGGCGAGCCGTACGACGGCGCAGTGATCGGCCGCCGCGGCGCGGCCGACGGGCCGACGGGGATTCGGAACGCCCTCGCCGGCGTGAAGACCCACCACTTCGACGCCGGGCCGGTTGGCTCCGTCGGCGACCTCGGGGACGTGTCGCTCCCCGACGGGAGCGGGACGGCCGCGGACGGCGACGCACCGGCAGCCGGCGACGTGGCGGCGGTCCAGGACGCGGTCACCGAGACGACCCGCGCCGTCCACGAGTCCGACGCCCTTCCGGTATTCCTCGGCGGCGATAACTCGCTGACCGTCCCGAACGCCGCGCCGCTGCTGGACCGGGGGAGCCTCGGCGTGATCAACTTCGACGCACACCTCGACTGTCGCGAGGTCCGGGACGGGCCGACGAGCGGCACGCCGTACCGCCAGCTGTTCGACCGCGGCCTCGACGCCTACGCCCCCGTCGGCGCGCGACACTTCGAGACGTCGACGGCGTACGCCGAGTACGTCCGGGAGCAGGGCGGCGAGGTCGTCACCGCCGAGGAGGTCGGGGACGGCGTCGTCGGGGCGGTCGACCGCGCGCTGGAGACCGTCCGCGGCGTCGACGCGCTGTACGTCAGCGTCGACCTGGACGTCCTCGACGCGGCCGCCGCGCCCGGCGTGAGCGCGCCGACGCCCGGCGGCCTGTCCACGCGGGAGCTGTTCCGGGCGCTCCGACTCGTCGCCGCGGACGACCGCGTCGCCGGGTTCGAGGTGGTCGAGTGCGCGCCGCCGCTGGACGACGGGACGCTGACGGCCGACGCCGGAGCGCGGGCCGTCGCGCACTTCCTCGCAGCCGCGGGGGTGGGGCGATGACCGACCTCGTCGTCCACGACGCGAGCGAGGTCGTGGTCGGACCCGATGGCGACGGCGGGCTGGACGTACGGGAGAATGCGGCTGTCGTCGTCGACGACGGCGAGGTGGCCCGGGTCGGTGACACGGACGCGGTGACCCGCGAGTACCCCCCGGCGAACGCCGACCGCGCGGTCGATGCGGCCGGGCGGGCGATCGTCCCGGGGTTCGTCGACCCGCACACCCACGCGGTCTTCGCGGGCGACCGGGCCGACGAGTTCGCCACGAAGCTCCGCGGGAAAACCTACCAGGAGATCCTCGCGGAGGGCGGCGGGATCCTGCGGACCGTCCGCGCCACCCGCGCGGCGAGCGACGAGGCACTCCTGACGAACCTGCTCGGCCACCTCGATGCGATGCTCGCCAACGGAACGACGACCGTCGAGGTGAAGTCGGGGTACGGGCTCGACACGGAGACGGAACTGCGACTGCTGGACGCGATCGGTCGGGCCGACGAACAGCACCCTGTCGACGTGGTGCCGACGTTCATGGGCGCACACGCCGTCCCCGAGGACCGGGACGCGGACGACTACGTCGACGAGGTGGTCGACGAGCAGATTCCCGCGGTGGCCGACCAGGGCGTCGCCGAGTGCTGCGACGTTTTCTGCGAGGCCGACGCCTTCTCCGTCGAGGGGTCCCGGCGCGTGCTCGAAGCCGGTCGCGACGCCGGACTGACGCCGAAGGTCCACGCCGAGGAGTTCACCCGCCTCGGCGGCGCGCAACTCGCCGCCGACGTTGGCGCGGTCAGCGCGGACCACCTGCTCCACGCGACGGCCGAGGACGCCCGCGCGCTGGCAGACGCCGGTGTCGTCCCGACGCTGCTCCCCGCGACGGCGTTCGGCCTCGGCGCGGACTACGCCGACCCCGAGCCGTTCCGCGAGGCCGGGTCGCCGGTCGCGCTCGCAACCGACTTCAACCCGAACTGCTTCTCGCGGGACCAGGCCTTTACCGCGACGCTCGCCTGCGTGGAGATGGGACTGGAACCCGCCGCGGCGCTCCGCGGGATCACCCGCGACTCGGCGCTCGCAGTCGACCGCACGGACGGCACCGGCACGCTCCGCGAGGGCGCGCCGGGCGACCTCGTCGTCCTTGACGCGCCGTCGCACCTGCACATTCCGTACCGGTTCGACGGGGCCGTGGCGGACACCGTCGTCAAGTCGGGGGTGGTCGTCCATGAGTGAGGTCGTCCTCGACGGCGAGTCGCTGACGCCCGCCGAGGTGGCTGCCGTCGCTCGTGACGACGCCACCGTTCGGATCGCGGACGACGCACGCGAGGCGGTCCGCAAGTCCCGCGAGCGCGTCGCGGACGTGCTCGACAGCGGCGAGACGGTGTACGGCATCAACACCGGGTTCGGCGAACTCGTCGACGAGCGCATCCCGCCCGAGGACGTGGCGCAGCTCCAGACCAACCTCGTCCGCAGCCACGCGGCCGGCGCGGGCCGCGAACTCGACCGCGAGGAGGTCCGCGCGATGCTCGTCACCCGCGTCAACGCCCTCGTCAAGGGGTACTCCGGGATCCGCGAGGTCGTCGTCGACCACCTCGTGACGATGCTGAACGAGCGCGTCCATCCGGTCGTGAAATCCCGGGGTAGCCTCGGCGCGAGCGGCGACCTCGCGCCGCTGGCCCACATGGCGCTCGTGTTGCTCGGCGAGGGCGAGGCCCGCGTCGAGGACGGCGACACCGACCGCCTCCCCGGCGACGCCGCGCTCGCCCGCGCCGACCTCGAACCCCTCGCGCTCGAAGCCAAGGAGGGGCTGGCGCTCATCAACGGCACCCAGCTCACCGTCGGGCTCGCCGCGCTGGCAGTCGTCGACAGCGAGCGCGCCGTCCGCGCGGCCGACGCCGCGGGCGCGCTGACGACGGAGGTGACGCTCGGCACGACGGCGGCCTGCGACGACGCGATCCAGGCGGTCCGCCCCCACCGCGGCCAGCGCGTCAGCGCCCGGAACGTCAAGCGGCTCACCGAGGCGTCGGGGATCGTCGAGGCACACCGCAACTGCGACCGCGTGCAGGACGCCTACTCGATCCGCTGTCTCCCGCAGGTCCACGGGGCGGTCCGGGACGCCGTGTCCCACCTCCGGGACGCGGTCGAGACGGAACTGAACAGCGCCACGGACAACCCGCTCGTCTTCCCGCCCGGAGCCGTCGACGACCGCGCCAGCGGGACCGACGAGGCGGCAGTGCTCTCCGGCGGGAACTTCCACGGCGAACCGCTGGCGCTCCGGCTGGACTACCTCACCAGTGCCGTCACCGAACTCGCCGCCATCTGCGAGCGCCGCGTCGACCGGTTGCTCAACCCGAACCTGCAGGAGTCACACTTGCCGCCGTTTCTCACACCCGAGAGCGGACTCCAGTCCGGGTACATGATCGCGCAGTACACCGCCGCGGCGCTGGTCAACGAATGTCGTTCGATCGGCCGCCCGTCGACCGACAACACGCCGGTCAGCGGCGGACAGGAGGACCACGTCAGCATGAGCGGCCAGTCCGCGCTCGACGCCCGCCGCGCGGTCGCGAACGCGACGACGGTCGTCGGCGTCGAACTGCTGTGTGCGGCCCAGGCCGCGGAGTTCGTCACGCCCGAGGCGGTGCGGGCGGCGACGCCGGGCGGCGACGGCCCGGACGACGACGTCGACCTCGACCACGGCGACGGCACCGCGCGCGTCTACGAGGCGGTCCGCGAGGTCGTCTCGCCGCTCGATGCGGACCGGCCGGTCCACGAGGACATCGATCTCGCCCGGGCCGTCGTCGCGGCCGGCGCGCTCGACGCGGCGCTCGGTGACCTGGTCGAGTGAGTCACGTCGAAAAGCGGGAGTGAGAAGCCGGCGGCTCCGGTGCTCAACTGACGTATCGGAACCGAGACCGTCTATCGGTCCCGGTCGGCTATCGAGCGCCGGTCGGGGATATCCGCCCGGCACTTCGGACAGCGTCGGTTGACGCTGTTGTTGACCAGTCGACCGCAGTTGGGGCATTCCGAGACGTTCGAGTCAACCATCCAATACTACCCGGCACAACGGTTTGTTTGATAAATTATTCGGTTCCGAGTAGTGTTTCGGGGCGGTCCCCCCTACTCCGCCTCGACCTGCTCCTCCTCGGGGTCGCCGTCGCCCTCGAGGCTCTCCAGGGCGGTGACGACGTCCCGCCGGTAGTTCTCGACGGGCAGGTCGTACTGCTCGTCGGCCATCCCGGCGTACTCGTCGGTCTCGGCGTCGAACGCGTCGACCCGGTCGAGCGTCCGCTCGGCCGTCTCGACGACCCAGCGGTCCCGGGTCGCGGCGTCGACCACGGTGATCGATTCGGGCCGGACGGAGACGTTGACCGTGCCGTCGTCCGTCTCGTAGGTTCGGGGCTTCCCGACGACAGCGACGTACTCCGGTGGTTCAAGGTCCCGGAGCATGCCGGCCGCGTCTGGCTGGTACTGGCCGGCGTACATGAAGAACGTGCCGGTGGGGTCGACCACGCGGCCGCGCCAGTACTCGCTGTCCTCGCCCACGTCCTCCTTCTCGGTGAGCGTGCCGACCACGAACACGCGGTTGGCGCGCTCGCCCGTCGGCAGGAGCGCGTAGTTGGGCGCGCGCTCGTCGTCGGACTCCTTGAACGTGTAGCCGGCGTCGTTGAACTCGCTGGCGAAGACGCGCCGCGCGACTTCGCGGGTGGGTGCGTCGCTCATCTCAGATCGACCTCGCTCTGATGAGGGCGTCCTCGTGGTCGACTGGCCCGTCCAGTTCCTCGACCTCGTCGGCCAAGACGTAGCGGCCGAACACCGGCCCGGCGACGCGGTAGTAGCGGCCGAGCACGTCCTCGGCCATCTCGTCCGCGACGACGGTGGTGTCGAGCGCGTCCATCGCCATGTCCTTGGCCTCTTCGAGGCTCATGCCGGTCAGGTCCTCGGTCGCCTCCTTGTCGAAGATGACCTCGTGGGCGTCCTCGCCGTCGTCCAGCACGCCCTTGATCCGGAGGTCGAACTCGCCCTCGACCTCGCCGTGTTCCTGACAGCGCCCGTTCTGGAGGACGCGGGTGCAGTCGTCCTCGGGACAGCGCTTGATGAGGCCGCTGCCGCTCTGGATGTCGACCAGCGCGCCCGCCACCTCCTCGGTGTCGTCGCCGACCTCGATATCCTCGTCCAGCTCCTCGATGACGGTGGTGCTGTTCAGCTTCACCGAGAACTGGCCCTCGTACTCGTCGGTGACGACGTTCTCCAGACGGTACACCGCGCCCTCCTCCAGTGCGGGGAGGTCGGATTTGGCCCACTTGGTGAACTTGATCGTGCCGGTCTCGTCGCCGATGAGGCCGACCTGCGCGACGGCGTCGCTCCGGGGGTCCCAGAGGTCGACGACCTTCGCGGTCACGTCGATCCACTCCTCCGGGGCGTCGACCTCTGCGAGGCCCGGCTCCGCGTTGCTGCCGCCGCTGCCGAGGGCGTCGCGGTCCATGTCGGCCTCGTCGAGGTAGTGGTTCGTCACGCTCCGGCGCGCCTCCTCGACCGGCACCTTGTACTCGTCGACCAGCGTCGAGAGGCGGTCCTCCACGTCGTCGACGGTGATATCTAGATGGTCCGAGAACTGTTCGTGTACGTCTTCCGCGTGTTCGCGTAGCGTCATTGTTGCCTCGTGTCTCCGCCTGGTTTCGTCGGGAGACGGTCGCCGCTTGGTCGCCTTTGCATAAAAACCCTCGCAGAGCGCGGCGGAAGTGAAGACGAGCCGTAGCGGCGCGCAGGGCGTCGGTCCAGTCGGATTGCTACCGGGTACGTGCCGTTCGCCTGCGGTCGGTTCCGCGGTGCTTCCACCGAAGCTGCGAACGGTTGCGGAACCCTGTTCCTAACCCGGGTAACCTCCGTAGAACAAAAGCCGCCCCGCCCCTCCATACGGCTGGTTTACCGTGGGGAACGTGCACGAGGTCGACACGATAGAGGTCGCCATGCCGACCGCCGACAGCGGGAGCGTCATCGACGAGACGCTGGCGCGCCTCCGGCGGTCCGTGACGGCGACGGACGTGACGGTCGCGCGCCTGCTGCTGGTCGACGACGAGAGCGACGACGATACCCGAGCCGTCGCCCGTCGGCACGCAGCGGAAGCCGGGTGGCCCGTCGAGATACGGTCCCGCCCCTGCTCGCTGCCGCGCGCCCGGGAGGTGGCCATCGGGGCGGTCGAGACGGACTGGTTCCTCTTCCTCGACGACGACGCCCGGGTAAGCGAGTCCTACGTCGGCGACCTGCTCGCCGCGACGGCCCCGCTGGTCGGCGGCGTCCAGGGGCGGAAGGCCGCGCGCACCGAGCGCCCGTCCGACTGGGTCCGCCGGCGGTCGCGGCGGGCGGGCACGCACGCGACGCTGCTCCGGCGCGCGGCGGTGCAGGACCTCTCGTTCCCGTCGGATCTCCACGTGCTGGAGGACGAGTACCTGCGGCGACACGTCGAGGACCGGGGCTACCTCTGGACGTTCAACCACCGCGCCACCTTCGAGCACGCGAACCAGGAGCGCCACCCGATCGGCTGGCAGGAGGGGTATCTCGGCGCGAAGTACGGCCTCTCGCGGTTCCACGACGTGGCGCTGAACGTGCCCTTCGCGGCCGCCACGGGACGCAACCCCGCGCCGCACGCGAAGCGCGCCGCCGGCTGGGTCGCGGGACGGATTGCGCGGTCGGCAGGAGGTGAGACGGATGTCGACCCCGCGAACGCTTGACGTCGGCTGCGGCGACAACAAGCGCGACCCCGACGCCGTCGGGCTGGACGTCCGCCCGTACGACGCCGTCGACGTGGTGTACGACGTCAGCGCGACGCCGTGGCCGTTCCGCGACGACACGTTCGACCGCGTGCTCGCCTACTCGGTACTCGAACACCTGCCGGACCTCCCCGCTGCGATGGCGGAGATCCACCGCGTCTGCCGCGACAGGGCGACCGTCGTCGGGAAGGTCCCCCACTGGACGGACCGGAACGCGTACGTCGACCCGACCCACGTCGCCCGCCCGCGGGGGACCCTCGCGGACGGCGGCGACGGCGTGACGCTCCCGTGGGCACTCGCCGACGAGACGGGGCCCGACGCGCCGCCGGTGACGATGGTCGCGGGGTTCGACGAGCGCACCTTCGAGTTCTGGGACCCGACGACCGAGCTGGGTGCGCGGGGCTACTTCGACCCCGAGTTCCGCGTCCGCCGTGCCGAGCGGATCCGTCGCGTCCGGTTCTGGAAGTCCCGCCCCGTCGAGTTCGATCTGGAGGTGCGGAAGTGACCACGGTCGTCCTCGGCTGGGACGGGCTGGACGCCGACCTCGTCGAGGCGTTCGACCTCGGCGGGGCGTTCGGCGACCACGACCGCCGGATCGACACGTTCGACAACCCCGTCCTCGGCAAGCCCCACACGTACGAGGTGTGGCCCTCCATCGTCACCGGCCGTCCGCCGAGCGCCCACGGCGTCCGGGCGGCCACCGAGGAGGACGGCGTGGCGTGGGCCAACCCCGCCATCGCGACGACCGCGCGCCTCGCGCGTCGCGTCGTCCCGGAGTCGCTCCGGACCCGGGTCGGGGCGCTGCTCCGCCAGCGCGGGGCCGGCCTCGACTTCAAGACCCCCGAGTGGTACCGGGAGCGCGGCGTCGACACGGTGTTCGACGGGCGGACGGCCCGGGCGGTCACGGTGCCGAACTATGTCACGGCCCGCGACGAGCGCCTCGGCCTCGACGCCGACCGCGGCGCGGCGCTCGGCGACTTCCTCGCCGTGGGGGAGGGAGACGACGAGGGAACGGTCCACGCGCCCAGGGTCTCCGTCCCCGAACTGGAGGAGCGGCTGGTCGGCGAGGCAACCGAGAAACTCGGCGTCGTCCGCGCCTGCGTCCAGCGCGAGTACGACATCGTCTTCGTCTGGCTGGGCTACCTCGACACCGTCGGCCACCTCGCGCCGGTCGTCGACGAGGGGGGCTGGCAGGAGCGCGCGTACCGCCTCGCAGCCGCGCTGACGGACGAGGTGGCCGGCGCGCTCGCGCCCGGGGACACGCTGGTCTGTCTCTCCGACCACGGGCTGCAGGACGGCGACCACACCCACGACGCGTACCTCGCGGCCGACGACGCCGCGGCGGTCCGGGACGTGCAGTCCGTCCTCGACGCGCGCGAGGGGCTGGAGCGCGTCACCCCCGCGTCCGGCGAGCGCGAGGACCCGCCGGTCCGCGAGCGGTTCCGGGGCGAGAGCACCGCCGCCTCGAAGGACGCCGCGGCGGTCCGCGACCAGCTCGAGGACCTGGGCTACCTCTGAGGCGCGGTCGGTCGTCGACGACGGCTCCACCCTGCCCGTCGGCGACGGCGCTTCTCCCCGGGTCCGGCGGGAAGCCTATGTGGATCGCCCGCCACCGATCCGGTATGTTCGCGTCCCCGGAGGGATCGCCGTGAGCGACGACCGCGTCTCGCGGTTCATCAGGTCGACGGCCCGCAAGGCGGGCGAGCAGTACGGCGAGGCCAGACGCGCGTACCGCTCGGCGCGCCTCCAGCACGGCCTGCCGACCGACGACGCCGGCCGCGCCCGGATCGTCTGCCGGCGCTACGCCCAGAAGCGGACCGCCGCGATAGACGACCGCGGCCGCCCGGCCTGCTTCGAAGCCGGTCACCCCGACTGCGAGGGCTGCGCCGAGGACGTGCGCGAGGGGCGGATCGAGACGTGGTGAGGGCGCTCGCCGACCGGACGCTCGTCGCCGTGATACTCGCCGGCGGGACCGGCACGCGGCTCTACCCCGCGAGCAGGAGCGACCGGCCCAAGCAGTTCCGCGCGTTCGGCAACGACCGGTCGCTGCTGGCCCGGACGGCCGACCGCGTCGCCTTCGCCGACGAGACGGTCGTGCTCACGCGCGAGGCGTTCGCCGACGACGTACCCGACCACGCGCCCGACGCCGACGTGCTGGTCGAACCCGCGGCGCGGGACACCGGCCCGGCCTTGGTCTACGCCGCGGCCCGTCTCCGCGAGCGCTTCCCGGACGCCGTCCTGTGCTGCGTCCCGAGCGACCACCACGTCTGGGGCGACTTCGCGGGGGCTGCGCGCCGCGCCGCTCGCGTCGCCGCCGCGACGGACGGACTGGTGACGCTCGGCGTCGAGCCGACCCGCCCGGCGACGGAGTACGGGTACATCGCGCCCGGCCCGGAGCGCGAGACGACAGACGGCGACGCCTACGCGCCGGTCGAACGATTCCGGGAGAAACCGGACCGCGAGGCGGCCGCGGACCTCGTTGCCGACTGCTACTGGAACGCCGGCGTCTTCGCGTGGACGCCCGACGCCTTCCTCCGGGAGTGCCGCGGGACGCCGCTCGCGGCCGTGGCGGACGCGGCCGACGCCGACGACCCGGACGCGCTCCGGGCCGCCGTCGAGGCGGTCGACCCGGTCAGCGTCGACTACGCCGTTATGGAGCGCACCGACGACGCGTACGTCGTCCCGGCGGAGATGGAGTGGGACGACCTCGGGTCGTGGGACGCGCTGGAGCGCGTGCTGGAGACGGACGCGGACGGCAACGCCGTTCTCGGCGACGCGCTGACGGTCGACGCGTCGGGCACCGTGGTCGCCACGGGCGGCGAGGCGCACGTCTCCGTGGTCGGCGCGGACGACCTCGTCGTCGCGGCGTACGGCGACCGCGTGCTGGTCGTGCCGAAAGCCGAGGCCCAGCGCGTTCGGGAGGTCGTGGACCGACTCCGCGAAGAAAATTCGTTCTAGTTCGCGCTACTCCGCGGTGCCGTCCGGCGGTTCGCCGTCCGCGTCGCCCGCGTCGTTTCGCGCTTCGAGCTCCGCCACGCGCGCTTCGAGGTCGGCGATCCGCTCGTCCTGGCTCCGAACGTAGCCCCAGGCCCCGCCGAGGAGGAGCATCACCGGCAGGAATCCGAACAGGAACACTATCGGGCCGAACAGCGCAAGGACGAAGCCCCCGAGGGGGATCGCGAGGAAGACGACCAGCAGTCGGAGACCGGTGTTCATGCGTATCCGTCAAGCCGTCCGACAGTTGGATTTTTCGCCGTTCGCCGTCGACGGAACCGTCTCGAAGTCGGTTAAATCGCCCCGCTGCCCCCCGGACGACTACCGTCGCCACACGAACACCACGACGCCGAGCACCAGCAGTCCGACGCCCCACCACACCGAGTCACCCGGCAGGTACGCCAGCAGGAGCGTGACGACGCCCGAACTGATGAGCGACCAGCCGACCGTGGTTCGATAGCTCACGGCTGCCCTACCACGGGAAGCGGGTCGTTCGTTTCGCCTCCGCGGCCCGCTCGCCGCGGCGTCGGCCGCCCGTCGACGCCGGGACGCTACGACCGCAGGCGGCCGCCGTCGACCGGCATCGCCACGCCGTTGACGAAGCTCGCGCGCTCGCTGGAGAGGAAGGCGACGGCGTCGCCGAGTTCCATCGGGTCGCCGACCCGGCCGAGCGGGATGTCCGACGACCAGTCGTCCAGTCCCTCGTCGTAGCTGTCGTACTCGCCGCGGTCGAGCGCCTGCTCGACGAGTTCCTGAATGCGGGGCGTTTCGTGTGCGCCCGGCAGGACGGCGTTCGCCCGCACGTCCGGGGCGAACTCCCGCGAGACGGTCTTGACGGTGCCGATGACCGCCCGGCGGACGGCGTTCGAGAGGATCAGCCCGTCGATGGCCTCGCGGACGCTGGTGGAGGTGATCGAGACGATGCTCCCGGCGTCGCTTTCTTCGAGGTGGGGGTACGCCTCCTTCAGCGTCCAGACGTGGCTCATCACGAGCATGTCGTAGGCGCTGTACCAGTCCTGTTCGTCCATGTCGAGGAAGGCCCCGCTCGGGACGCCACCGGCGGAGGTGACGACGTGGTCGATCCCGCCGAACGCGTCTGCGGTCTCCTCAACCAGCGCGACGACCTCCTTCCGGTTCGTGATGTCGGCCGGGAGTGCGCGCACCTCGCCGTCGGCGACCGCTTCGACTTCCTCCCGGGCGTCGTCGAGTCGGTCCTCGCTCCGGCCGCAGATGGCCACGTTCGCGCCCTCGCGGGCGAGCGCCTTCGCGCTCGCGAGGCCCAGTCCGCTCGAACTCGCCGTGACGAGCGCCCCGTTGCCGTCTATTCCGAGATCCATATCCGGCCCAACGCGGGCCGGTCACTAATTTTCGGGGGCCGCGGCAGCCCGCGGCCGGTTCGCAGCCGGCGGACCACCCACTTCTTTACCGCCGCCGGTCGCACGACGAGGGGATGTCGACGATCACGACCGGCCGCCCCCTCGACGAGGACGGCACCCCGACCGACGGTCCTGCCCTCCAGCTTGACCCCGACGGCCCCGCCGCAGACCTGCTCCGCGAATCCTCCCGTCCCCTCGCGTCCAGCCCCGGCGCTGGGCTGTGGGCGACGATACTGTCGTATCCGGACGACGACGCGACGCCCCCGGAACTGCTCCTGTTTCTCGCGCCCGACGCGCTCGAACTTCCGTCCCACGTCCACCCCGACGACCCCGAGACGTTCCGCGCTGTCGAGGGCGAGTTCACGCTCGTCGTCGAGGGGGAACCCCAGCGGCTCGCACCGGGCGAGTCCTACACCGTCGATCCTGGGCAGGAACACGGCTTCCGCAACGACACCGACGGGTTCGTCGCGGTCCACGCGACGCTGCCCTGGACGCTGACGATAGACACGCAGTACACCTTCTTCGGACTGGACCACGAGGGACAGTTCGGCGACGACGGCGAGTACGGCGAACCGGGCTTCCTCCACGGGATGGTGATGAGTGAGGCCATCAGCGACGGCACGAAGATCGCAGGGCTGCCGACTGCCGTCCAGCGACTCCTGTGGGCCACCGTCGGCCGGGTTGCGAAGGCGCGTGGCCACGCCGCCGTCGACGAGCGGTACCTCCGCGACGAGTTCTGGCGGGCGAACGTCGAGCAGCCGGACCTGTAGCCGGCCCGGGGCTTGCCGACCGCCTCACTCCGGCTGTCGGACCCGGACGTTGCCGTCGCTGGTGACGCCGACGAGCAGCGCCGTCCGCACTTCGCGGCCGGTGACCGCGTCGCCGGCGGCGTCGCTGACGGTCTTCATCAGGTCGGGGGCGGTGTAGCTCACCTTCACGCCCGCCTCGTCGCAGGCGTCGTAGACGCGCTGGGGCACGTCGTACAGGTCCGTCCCGGGGTCGACCTCGACCTGTACCGGCGCTTTCAGCGCGTCGGCGAACGCCACCGTCTCCCGGGCCTTCTCGACGTTGGTCCGCGCGCTCGCCTCGACGCTGGAGACGTTCGCCCGGGAGGTGCCGAGCAGGTCGGCGATGGCGGACTGGGCCGCGCCGCGCTGCCGCAGCGCCAGCACCTCCGCCTGCCGGCGGGTCAGCACGCTCTCGGCCGGGTCGAACCCGACCCGGTCCAGCAGCCCGTCGACGCCGCCCTCGATCCCCGCTACTGCGTCGTCCCCGTCGCTCATCGGTCTAACTTACGGGCGCAGCGCGAAAAACGGTCGGGACTGTCCATGCGGTCGGCGACGAGGGGTCGGCGCCGTCACGACCCCCAGAAGTTGTCTCGGCTCCCGAGCTGTTCCCGGGGACTGCTGCCGTCCTCGTCCGCGGTTTCGGTGTCATCGATGTCGTCGCCGTCGTCGCCCTCGTCGGTGTCGTCGTCCTCCATCGGGAGGCGCTCGACCTCCTCGGCGCGGGCGTGGTTCGAGTGGACCTCGGTGATCTGCACCTTCGCCCGCGCCTCCGGGAGGACGCCGTCGACGAGCACGATGAACCCGTCCTCGGTGCGGCCGACGCCCGCACCGCTCTCGTGGATGTCCTCCACGTCGACGACCAGCTTCTCCTTCGGCTTCACGGGCTGGGTCTTCAGGTCCTCTATCGGCTGGCTGTAGTGGTTGCACCACTCCTTTCCGCCGCGGTCGCCGTAGTGCTGGCACCCCATTCCCTCGATCCGCTCGGAGAAACTGGGGCATTCGTCGGCGAGTGGACAGTCCGCCATGGGGTACGGTATTCCGCCGGGCGATTAAACGCTTGCGGCTTTTCGGGCGCGGCCCGGGTGCGTCGGTAAGTCGTCCCAGCGCCGGCGGGGCGTTCGGCTGCGGCGGTTAGCCCTCGGCCCGCTTTCGGACGGCCCGGAGCAGCACCTCGGTCCCCGCGACCACGTCGTCCCACTCGGTGAACTCGCTCTCGCGGTGGCTGACGCCGTCGACGCTCGGGACGAAGATCATGCTCGTCGGCGTCACCGTGTTGAGGTAGTTGGCGTCGTGGCCCGCGCCGCTGACCAGCCGCGTGTACTCGCAGCCGGCGTCCTCGGCGGCCTCGACGACCGTCTCGATGCAGCCCTCGTCGAACGGGTCCGCGTCGATGCGCATGATCTCCTCGACCTCGTGGTCGAGCCCCTCCCGCTCGGCGGCCCACGCGACCTCGTTGCGGACGCGCTCGACGGCGGCAGCGACGGTCGCGTTGTCGTACGACCGGAGGTCGACCGTGAACTCGACGCGCTCGGGGATGACGTTGATCGCGTTCGGCCATACGTCGACGCTGCCGACCGTGCCGACGAGGTCCGTGCCTTCGGTCGCGGTCAGCTCCCGGACCGCCTTCGTCACGTCGGCCGCCCCGACGAAGGCGTCGCGGCGCATGGTCATCGGCGTCGGGCCGGCGTGGTTGGCCTGCCCCTCGAACGTGACGTTCAGCCAGGCGAAGCCGTACACGCCCTCGACGGCCGCCACGGGGACGCCCTCCCGTTCGAGGAACGGCCCCTGCTCGACGTGCAACTCGAAGTAACAGTGGAGGTCGCCCGGCTCGCAGGGCGCGTCGCCCCTGTAGCCGATCCGCTCCAGTTCCTCGCCGAAGGTCCGCCCCTCGTCGTCCTCGCGCCCGTAGGCGTACTCCAGGTCGAACTCGGCGGCGTACACGCCGCTGCCGAGCATGTCCGGCTGGAAGCGGACGCCCTCCTCGTTGCTCCAGGCGACGATCTCTATGGGGCGGTCGGTCTCGACGCCGGCGTCGTTCAGCGCCTCGACGACCTCCAGCGCGCCGAGCACGCCGACGACCCCGTCGTACCGGCCGCCGTTGTACTGGCTGTCGACGTGCGAGCCGAACAGGACGGTTGCGGCGTCCGGATCGCGGCCCTCGCGCCGGCCGAAGATGTTGCCCATCGCGTCGACCCGCACGTCCAGCCCCGCCTCGCGGAACCACTCGACGAGGCGGTCCCGAGCCTGCTTGTTCGCGTCCGAGAGCGCCGGCCGGTTCACCCCACCGGCCTCCGTCGCGCCGATCTCGTTGAACGCGTCGAACCGGTCGCGGAACCGGTCCCCGTCGACCGTGACCGACGTATCCGCGGTCACTCCGCACCCTCCGTTGCGGGGTCCGGTCCGCCGTACAGCGCCGACACCTCCTCGATCCGGGGGTCGATCGGGGTGACGCCCTCGGTCGCCCGCTGTGCGCCCGCGGTGTCCTTCAGCCCGAAGCCGGTCGAGTTGACGACGACCGTCTCGTCGCGGTCGATCACGCCCTCCGCCACCGCCTGCCTGACGCCGGCGACCGCCGCCGCGCCGGCCGGTTCGGCGTAGATCCCTTCGGTCCGGCCGAGCAGCGTCTCGGCGTCGAGGATGGCCTCGTCGTCCACGAGGACGGCGGTGCCGTCGCTCTCCTCCAGCGCCCGGCAGGCCTTGACGGTGTTTCGCGGTCGCCCGACGGCGATGCTGTCGGCCACCGTCTCCGCGACCTCGTCGGCGTCGCCGTGCTCGTGGAACGCGTCGTGGATCGCCGACGCGCCCTCGGCCTGCACGCCGAGCATCTTCGGGGTGTCGTCGACGTAGCCGAGTTCGTGGAACTCCCGGAACCCCTTCCACGCGCCGGCGGTCGTGCAGCCGTCGCCCATCGAGAAGGCGATCCAGTCGGGCACCTCGCCGCGGACGGCCGACTGCTCGGCGAGTTCGTGGCCGACCGTGCGCTTGCCCTCGACCTGGAACGGGTTGATCGCCGCGTTCCGGTTGTACCAGCCGTACGCGTCGGTCACGTCGACGCTCAGGTCGTACGCCTCGTCGTAGGAGCCCTCGACCGCGAGCACGTCCGCGCCGTAGACGAGCGGCTGGGCGAGCTTCCCCTCGGGCGCGTCGCCGGGGACGAAGATCCGGCAGTCGAGGCCGCCGCGGGCGGCGTAGCCCGCGAGCGACGCCGCGGCGTTGCCGGTCGACGCGCAGGTGACCACGTCTCTGCCGGCCCGCTTCGCCTTCGTGACCGCGATCGAACTCGCCCGGTCCTTGAAGCAGCCGGTCGGGTTCCGACCGTCGTCCTTGACGAGCGTCTCGACGCCGAGCGCGTCGCTCAGGTGCGGCGCGTCGAACAGGTCCGTGCCGCCCTCGCCGAGCGTGACGACTTCGGCGTCGTCGTGGACCGGCAGGAACGCCTCGTACTTCCACTGGCTGTCGATGACGCCGTCCACGTCGGCGTCGAACGCGTCGTTGATGGCGTCGTAGTCGTAGATCACTTCCAGAATGCCCGCGACGCCCTCGTGCTCCGGGCAGGTGTACATCACCTGGTCCGGGTCGTACTCGGCCTCACAGAGAGTACACTCCAGCGTCTCCACGTGGTCCATTGTCATACCGGGTGGAGGGGAAGCCGGGGCATAAAGGGGCCGGCGGCGGCAGCACGGGCCGTTTCGCGTGGCCCTCGGCCCGATTACCTCTCCAGTAGCTCACGCGTCGCACCATCCAGCACCGCCAGCCCCGTCTCGACCGCGTCCAGTTCCACGAACTCGTCGACCGTGTGGGCCTGCGCGAGGCTGCCCGGCCCCCACGTGACCGCCTCCATGCCGGCGTCGTTGACGAAGTTGCGCACGTCCGTCGCGGCCTTGATGCCGAACGGCTCCGGCGCGACGCCCGCGATGTCGGCGGAATGCGCCCGGAACGTCTCGGCGAGCGGGCTGTCGACGGGGACCGCCGCCGACTCGTACGTCGTGTCCCGCTCCCACTCGACGTCGACGCTGTGCTCGCGCTGGACGGCCGCGAGCATGTCGTCGACCTCGCGGTCGACGGTCTCGATCGACTCGTCGGGCAGCACGCGGCGGTCGAGCGTGAACCGTGCGGTCTCGGGGAGGATGCCACGGTTCGACCCGACGCCGGCCTCGAAGTCGGTCACGGTAGCGTACGCCGACCCGACGAGGTCGTCGCTTCGCTCGCGCAGTTCGGCGTCGTACGCGGCGACCGCGTCGAGCACCGGTTCGGCGTTGCGGACCGCGTTCGACCCCTGGTCCGGCCTGCTCGCGTGGGACGCCTCCCCGCCGACGATGACCTCGTACCAGCCCAGCCCCTTCGCGCTCGTCGCCGTCCGCATCCCGGTCGGTTCGAGGACGACGCCGTAGTCGCCGTCGTACCCCTGCTCCAGCAACGTCTCCGTCCCCGGCACGCCGGTCTCCTCGCCGATCGCCGCGTGGACGACGACGGAACCGTCGAGCGCGCCGGAGTCGAGGTCGTCCTGCAGGTCCGCCGCGACAAGCATGGCGATCGCCAGCCCCGCCTTCATGTCGACGGCCCCGCGGCCGTACATTCGGCCGTCCTCGACCGTCGGGTCGTACGGGTCGTGGGTCCACGCGTCCGGGTCGTCGACGGGGACCACGTCGAGGTGACCGTTCAGCACCACTGTCGGGTCGCCGTCGCCGACCCGCGCCGCCGCCTGCGGGCGGTCTGCGTCCGGCTCGAACACGAGCGACGCGTCGATCCCACGCTCCGCGAACCAGTCGACGACGAAGCGAGCCAGCTCTCCCTCGTTGCCGGGCGGGTTCTCGGTCTCGATCGCCACCATGTCCGCTAGCAGCCGTTCGAGCCGCTCCCGCCGCGATGTCTCGGCCATACTCTCCCGATTTCGGGATGGGTGAAAAGTGTATCTGCCGCCGCCGTCGCAACGCTTTTTCCCGGCCGCACCAACCCGCCGACATGACCCGCCGCGTCCCCGAACTCGCACTCGTCGTCGGGCTGGTGCTCGCCGGGTCGTTCGTCGCGGCCGTCGTCGCGCTCGAACCCGGCTTCCTCCGCGACCCGGCGAGCCTGCTGGTGACGGTCGCCATCGCCGTCGCGGTGCTGTACCCCTTCGCGGCGTTCACGGCAGTCCGGATGGACGACCCGGAGTGGCTCCTGCCGCCGGACGCCGTGCTCGCGGCCGCGCTCGTCGCCGGGGTCGGGGTCGCCCTGCTGGGCGCGACGGCGGCCAGCGCGTCGCTCGCGCTCGCCGTGGCGACGCTCCTCGTCGCCCCGCCGGCCGCCTACAACGCGACCCACGGCGGCCGCCTCCACTCCATGCCCGCCTTCCCGGCGCTGGTCGGGTCGGCCGCCACCGGCGTCGCGGTGTTCGGCCTCGGCGCGGCGACCGGCGCGAACCCGCTGGTGTACGGGCTCGTCGCCGCCGCCCTGTTGCTGCTCGGCGGCGCGTACTACACCGACCGCGTGCCGGGACGGCGCGCCGAGCGCCGGGCCGGCGTCGTCGTCTCGGGCGGGTTCGTCGCCTGCGCTGCGGAGTATGTGCTGTTCGCGCTGTAGCGTCCCGTCCTATCCGTTGACCGATTCCGCGAACACGACGACGATTCGCGGCTCCGAGACGGCCGACTCGGCGGGGCACGAGTCCGCGCGCTCGACGGGTATCGTCCCGTTCCCGACCGCCGCACGCTCCTCGTCGCTCAGCCAGGTCCACAGCTCCACCTCGGCGGTGCCGCCGCCCCCGACGCTGTCGGGCGTCGACCAGTAGTCGCCGTCGTCGCGGTACTCGACGGGCCGGTCCCGTCGCTCGTCGGTGTACACGCACGCCGTGGCCCGCGGGAAGTCGGCCGTCTCGCGGAACACGAACCCGTTCTCGGCCGTCACCGTGCCCAGCGCGACGCCCTGGCGGTCGTCGACCACCGCCTCGTCGGCCACGGTGGCAGTGTAGACGAGACCGCCGACCGCAAGATCCACCGCGACGAGCAGCGCCGCGACGGCGAGCAGGACGGCGACCGCGCGCCGTGCCGTCCCGGTGTCAGTCCGGAGGCCGCGCTCGCGGTGCAGATAGCCGAGCCCCACGAACAGCGCCGACGACGCCGCCAGCGCGACGAACACGCCGGACTCGCCGAACTCGAACCGGCTCAGGAGGTAGGCGACGAAGGCGACGTACGTCGCCGCCGACAGCACGTACAGCACCGCGTCCAGTCCCGCCCGACGGACCGCCGTCGCCGCGACGAACAGCGCGAGAAAGCCGACCAGAAACAGGGCCGCCTTCACCGTCAGCGAGAGGTCGAACACGAGGTCGCGCGCGAAGTAGACGAGCGCCGCGACGCCGAAGACAACCCCGACGGCGTACAGCACTTTCGAGCCGTCGAACTCGAACTTCACGCCGCGGACACCCCGCTGCCGGTGGGTCGCATCGTCACCATGAACGCTCCGAGTCCCGATAAAACGGCGGGCTTAGGTGTCAGAAAATCAAGCCAGCGGCGTCCGTTCGACCACCGTCCCAGTACGACCTTTTCCGTCGTCGGGTGGCCTCGGGGGCTCGGCCACCGCTCCTCGCAAAAGCTCGACCAAAACACCCGCTCGCTCCCTGCGGTCGCTCCCGGCTCTCTACGCCAGCGGCGTCCGCTCGACCACCGTCCCGTCGACGCTCGGGTACTGCTCGACGATTTCGCCTTCCTCAAGGTCGCCTTCCTCGACCATCTCCTCCAGGAGCCACCAGGCGAGTTCGACGTGGTCCGATTTGACGCTGTAGAACTCCTCGGGGACGCCGAGCTCCGCCAGGCGCTCCTCGGTCTCCCAGGTCTTGCCGTAGACGATCGTGCCGTCGTCGGTCACCTCGTCGAACTCCCGGCGGATGTTTCGGGCCATCCGCTTCATGCGGTTTCTGTGCTGGGCGGCGTCCTTGAACACGCTGGTGCAGAAGTACACCTGCTCGTGGTCGCCCATCGCGTCGAGGATCTCCTTCGAGCCGTCGACGGCGCTCATGTGGCCGTCCTGCAGTTCGTACCCCTTCTCCTGCATCCGGCGGTAGTTGCCGTCGGACATCTCGAACTCGTTGATGTTGCAGAAGTCGGCCGCGCCCTCGTCGAGGAAGTCGAGGAACTCCTGCTCGGCGCGGATACCGGGGATCTCGAACGCGGGCGTCAGCCCCTCCTCGCGGGCGACGTAGAGGATCTCCTCCCACTCGGTGCCGTGCATGTCGCCCCACAGGTCAAGCGGCGGGTGGAACCGGATCTCGTCCAGTCCAGCCTCCGAGAGGCGGCGCATGTTCTCGCGGCCGCCGGTGATCCCGGTGTAGAGGTGCGTGTGGTGGTCCTCGCCGAACTCCTCTTTCAGCAGGGAGAGGTAGTGACAGGTGCGGTCCAGCGCTTCCTGGGGTTCGCCGCCGGTGATGGACGTGCCCAGCGCGTCCATCCGTTTTGCCTCGGCGATCACGTCCTCGTCGGACTCGACCTTCCGCTCGTTGGCGTACACGTCGGTGACGTTCTTGCGGTTCTCGCCGAGGGGGCAGTAGAAGCAGTCGCGCTGGTCACAGTAGCCGTAGACGAACATGACCATCTTGCCGCCTTTCGCGCACTGCTCACAGCCCTTCGATATCATTCGTTGCACCGTCCTACCGCCCCGAGCGTCAAAAGCGGACCGGAACAGCGACGGCGGCCGTGCGGTCGCGGCGTCGCCGGTGGACCACGGTGCGGGCCGGCGACCGTCACCCCCAAAGGCAGATAAACATCGTCCGCGAACTACCGCCCGATGCTGCTGGTGCTCTGTGTCGACCTCGACGACGACCTCGGCCGCAAGACCGACGTGGAGACGCCGGTCGTCGGCCGCGACGCCGTCGAGGACGCCGCCGTCGCGCTGGCGACCGAGGACCCCGAGGACAGCGACGTGAACGTACTGTTCCAGGGCATCCACGTCGCGAACGAGGTGACCGACGAGGAGGTCACCGTCGCGGCCGTCACCGGCAACGACGGCGGCGACGTGAGCGCCAACCGCGAGGTCGGCGAGGAGGTCGACGAGGTGCTGGCCGGCCTCTCGACCGGCGAGGGCGTCACCGCGCTGATCGTCACGGACGGCGCGCAGGACGAGAGCGTCGTCCCGGTGATCCGCTCGCGGGTCACCGTCGACGGCGTCCGCCGGGTCGTCGTCCGGCAGGCACAGGACCTCGAATCGGTGTACTACACGATGAAGCAGGTGCTTGACGACCCGGAGACACGCGGGACGATCCTCATCCCGATGGGCATTCTCCTGCTCATCTATCCCCTCGCCGTGATCGCTAGCATGTTCGAACTGCCCGGCGGCGTGGTGTTCGGCGTCGTCTCGGCGCTGCTCGGTTTCTACCTCCTCTCGCGGGGACTCGGCCTGATGCAGACGATGGACGCGCTCGTCGGCCGGGCGCGAAACAGCCTCTACGCCGGCCGGGTGACGATAATCACCTACCTCGTCGCGGCCGTTCTGCTGGTGATCGGTGGCGTCAGCGGCGTGGGCAGGCTGGAAACCGTCCGGATGGACGCCGCCGGCACGCTCGGCGCGCTGGAGGTGCTTGCGGCACTCGTCTACGGCGCTGTCCAGTGGTTCGCCGCCGCCGGGATCACCACGAGCCTCGGCCAGATCACCGACGAGTACCTCGCGGACCGCCTTGAGTGGCGCTACCTGAACGCCCCGTTCTACGTCCTCTCCATCGCCGTCGTGCTGGACGCGGTCAGCGCCTACTTCCTCGACCTGGTGAACCTCTCGTACCTCGCCGCGGCGCTGACCGGTGGGACGCTGCTGGGACTGGTGAGCACGCTCGCCTTCGCGGTCGCGGAGTCGCGGTTCCCGAGAAACGCCGAGCGGGACCGGGACCCGGCCTGACGGCGCGCTGGTCGGTCCTGCCGACCGCGCCCTACCGCTCCCGCACGACGACGAACCGCGCGAGGTCCTGCAGGTACTCGCGGGCCTGCGTGTCCGCGGTGTCGACACGATCTAGCGCCGACAGCGCCCGGTCGGCCTCCTCGCGGGCGCGGTCGTTTGCCTCCTCCGGCGTCAGGTCGGTCACCTGCACCACGGAGGGGCGGTCCATCTCCGCGTCGATCCCCGTCGGCTTCCCGAGGTCCTCGGCGTCGGCGGTCGCGTCGAGCACGTCGTCCCGGATCTGGAAGGCGACGCCGACGCGCTCGGCGTACTCGCCGAACGCCTCGACCGCGAACGGGTCGGCGTCGGCGGCGATGGCACCGAGTTCGGCGGCAGCCCGGAACAGCGCGCCCGTCTTCCGGCGGGCCAGTTCCATGTACTCCTCCTCGTTCGTCGGCTGGGCGACGAGTTCGGTCGCCTCGCCCTCGCCGAGTTCGACCATCGACTCGGCGACGACCTGCATCGCCGCGGGGCTGGTCGAGAACAGCGCGAACGCCTCCCCCAGCAGGCCGTCGCTCGACACGATGGCGGGACCATAGCCGTACTTCGTCCACGAGCTGTCGACGCCTCTGCGGACGTCCGACCGGTCGATGATGTCGTCGATAACGAGCGAGGCGTTGTGGACGAGTTCGACGCCGACGCCGAAGTCGACGGCGTCCTCGGCGTCGCCGCCCGCGGCCTCGCAGGCGAGCAAGGTCACCATCGGCCGCACGCGCTTCCCCCCGGAGAGCGCGACGTGGCGGACCTCGTCTTCGAGCTCCGCCGGTTCGACGCCGTCGACGACCGCCGTGAGGCGGTCCTCGACGAGCGACTGTCGGCGTTCGAGGAACTCCATTACTGCCGGCTTAGGACCGCCCCCGCAAGTACGTGACGGAACTGGTCGTGCCCACACCTATGCCGCTGGCGTCCCTAGCGCGTGTATGTCTTCGACAGACGTGCTCGTCGTCGGCGGCGGCGCGACCGGTGTGGGGATCGCACGCGACCTCGCGATCCGCGGCGTCGACGCCACGCTGGTCGACCGCGACGGCCTGAACGGCGGCACGACCGGGCGATCGCACGGCCTGCTCCACAGCGGCGCGCGCTACGCCGAGAACGACCCCGAAGGTGCCCGCGAGTGCATCGCGGAGAGTCGGGTCCTCCGCGAGATAGCGCCCCACTGCCTCGGCGGCGACGGCGGCTACTTCGTCGCGCTTGCCGACGACGATCCGGACTACTTCGACGAGAAGGTAGCCGCCTGCCGCGACCTCGACATCCCGGTCGACGTGCTCGACGGCGAGGCGGCCCGCGAGACCGTCCCCGACCTCGCGGCGACCGTCGACCGCGTGGCGGCGGTCCCCGACCGGGTGATCCACCCCTCAGCGCTCGTCGCGGCGACGGCGGCCGACGCCCGTGACCACGGGGCGACGATCCGGCCGCACACGCCGGTCCGCGACCTGCTCGTCGAGGGCGGGCGAGTCGCCGGCGCGGCCGTCGAAGCCGAGGCCGCCGTCGAGACGATCCGCGCGGACCACGTCGTCAACGCGACCGGCGCGTGGGCCGGCGAACTGGCCGAACTGGCCGGGGTCGACGTGGAGATGCGGCCCAGTCGCGGCGTGATGGTCGCGGTCGACTACGGGGGCCTGCCGGTCGTCCTGAACCGCTGTCGGCCGCCCGCGGACGGCGACATCGTCGTCCCCCACGCCGACCAGGCCGTGCTCGGCACGACCAGCGTCGACGTCGACGACCCCGACGACTACCCGCAGGAGGACTGGGAGGTCGAACGCTGCATCGAGGAGTGCGCCCGCCTCCTGCCGCCGGTTGCCGACGCGACGGTCGAACGGGTCTGGTGGGGCGTCCGCCCGCTGTACGGCCCGGACGAGGACGAACGCCCGGGCGGCCGTGGCATCTCGCGGGGCTTTTTCGTCCTCGACCACGCCGACCGCGACGGCGTCGCCGGCTTCACCACCGTCGTCGGCGGGAAGCTGACCACACACAGACAGATGGCCGAAGCCGTCGCGGACCGCGTCTGCGAGCGCCTCGGCGTCGACGCCGACTGCCGGACCGCCGACGAACCGCTCCCGTTCCGCGACGACCCCGAGGGTCTCGCGGCGGCCGTCGGCGAGTTCGACGCGGCCGCGCCGTCGGACGTTGACGTCGATCCGCACTGACGAATATCTGCGCTACGCGCTCGTTCGGTCTCGTCGTCAGTAGCTCGGAAGTCCGCGTTCCTCGCGCCCGCGTTCGCTCGTGGCCCCCGTGTTGCCGTGGCGCTGCTGGCCGCCGGCTCGGTTGCCGCCGCCACGTCCTGCCCTGCGGCGCTGCTCGTTGGCCGGGGTGTCCCCCTGCCGTCCGTGCTGCTGTCGTTGCTGCCGGCGCGACGATCCACCGTGTCGGCGGCCGGGGTTTCCACGCTGGCCACCTTGCTGGCTGTGCCGTCCCTGTCCGTACCGCTTCCCCTGCTGCTGACTTCGCTGCTGGCCTCGCTGTTGCCCGGCCTCCCCGGACTGCTGGGCGCGCTGGTGGCTGTGCTGCTGGCGCTCGCCGCCCCGGCCGCGCTGCTGGCCGCCTCGCGACCGGTGCTGCTGTGTCTGTCCCTGCTGGTGCTGCTGTGCCTGCCCGCGCTCGGTTCGCTGCTGCCCCCGGTTCCCCTGTTGCTGTCCCCGGTGTTCCTGCTGGTATTGCTGTCCGTGCTTCCCCTGGTTCTGCCGGCCCGATTGCCCCTTACGGGACCCTCGCTGGCTGGTTTCCGCTCGGTCCGTTCCTCGCTCGCTTCGGCTGTGGTATCGCGCCATTGCAGTCCCGGGCAACGACGAGGTCCGGGATTAACCGCGCCGGTCGTTCGCGCCGTTTCGCGTGAAAGCGCCGTCGTCGCCGACGGTAAGCCCGGCCAAGCGGCGGGAAAGTGGCTTCGTGGACGGCCGTAACCCCGGCTTGCAATCGGTCATCGGACAGAAACCGTGGCGTACTCCGGGCGTCGTCCCGCGTCAGTCGCCCGCGGTGACCACTCGTTGCGAAACGCCCGCGAAAAACAGCGAACCCCTACTCGAACTCCTCGATCAGCGCCGGCACCACGTGCGACCACCTTTTCCGACTCGGGTCGCCCGCGGCGACCACTCGTCGCAAAACGTGGGCGAAAAACCGCCGGACTCTACTCGAACTCCTCGATCAGCGCCGGCACCACGTCGAACAGGTCGTCGACGATGCCGTAGTCGGCCAGGTCGAAGATGGGGGCGTTCGGGTCGGTGTTGATCGCGACGATGGTGTCGCTGCCTTTCATCCCGGCGACGTGCTGGACCGCGCCGGAGATGCCGATGGCGATGTACACGTCGGGGGTGACGACCTTCCCGGACTGGCCGACCTGCCGGTTCTTCGGGAGCCAGCCGTTGTCGACGATCGGCCGCGAGGACGACAGCGTCGCGTCCAGCGCGTCGGCCAGATCCTGCACGAGTTCGATGTTCTCCTCCTCCTCGATGCCGCGGCCGACGCTGACGAGCACGTCGGCCTCGCTGATGTCCACGTCGCCGCCGCCGGCCTCCTCGAAGCCGGTGACCGTCGAGCGGACCGCGGACTCGTCGATGTCGGCGTCGAACGCCGTCACGTCGGCGTCGCCGGTGCCCTCGGCGGGCGGCCACTCCGCGCCGCGGATCGTGACGACGGCGCGGTCGGCGTCGAGTTCGACGGTCGTCTCGACCTTCGAACCGTACATCTCGCGGGTCGCGACGAGGCCGTCGCCCGAGGCGTCCAGACCGATCACGTCCGTGACCACCGGGAGGTCGAGCCGGTTCGCCACCGCGGGCGCGTAGTCGAGCCCGTTGACGCTGTTGGGCGTCACGACGTAGCCGGCGTCGGTCGTGTCGTACAGCTGTGCGACCGCCTGGGTGTACACGCCGTGGTTGAACTCCTCGCCGTGGTCGACGGTGTGGATCGCGTCGACGCCCTCGCGGTTCAGGTCCTCGGCGAAGGCGTCCACGTCGCCGCCGATGACGGCCAGGTGGAGGTCGCCGCCGGTCTCGTCGGCGAGTTCGCGCCCGACGGTGATGACCTCGTAGCTCACGTCGCGCAGGTCGCCGCGGCGGTGCTCGGCGACGGCGAGCACGTCCGTCATTCTGCCACCCCCTTGTCGCGGAGCAGGTCAGCGAGCTGTCCGGCCTCCTCCTCGGGACCGCCGTCGAAGTACGTCGCGTCGCTCTCGGTTTCCGGCTCGTACATCTCGGTCAGCCGCAGGTCGCTCTCCACGTCGGCCGCCGAGAGGCCCAGGTCGTCGAGGTCCTTCGGCGCGATCTCCTTGCTCTGGGCCTGCCGGATGCCCCGCAGGCTGGCGTAGCGCGGCTCGTTGATACCCGTCTGGATCGTCAGGACGGCGGGCAGTTCCACGTCGGTCACCTCGTCGACGCCCCCTTCCAGTTCGCGGTGGACGTGGGCGACGCCCGCGTCGGCGTCGAGGTCCAGCTGGTTCACGACGGCGGCCCACTCGAAGCCGATCTCGTCGGCCAGCGCCACGCCGGTCGCGCCGAACGCGTCGTCGCCGGCCTGCACGCCGGACAGCACGAGATCCGGGTCCTCTTCCTCGACGACCGCCTCCAGCAGGCGAACCTTCGCGTCCACGTCGAGCAGGTCGGTCCCTTCCAGGGACTCGTCCCAGACGCGCACCGCCCGGTCCGCACCCTTCGCCAGCGCCATGCGGATCGTCTCCTCGCTGCGCTCCGGGCCGATCGTGACCGCGACGACCTCCACGTCGTCGCCGTCCTCGGCGATCTGGACGCCCTCCTCGACGGCGTAGTCGTCCCACTCGTTCAAGTCGTAGGTGAGATACTGCGACCCGATCTCGGTCCCCTCGATCTCGAAGTCGTCCTCGACTTCGGCGACCTCCTTGACCGTTACGAGAACTTTCATCATCGTTGTTGTTCCATCGTCGCGGAGATAAACGTTTTCGAAACCCTGCGTGCCGGACGAGCCGTTTCCGTGGGCGTGGGTCCGAGTCAGAGGTCCGTCCGTCGGAGCCAGACCCCGGCTGCCGTCAGAAGCGCCCCCACCAGAAGCCAGCCACTCAATCTCGTTGCGGCGGCCACCAGCGACTCCGTGCTCCCGCCGGCCACGACCTGATACACCTGTAGCATGAAGAGACCGACCGCCAGCAGGCCCGGCCCGTAGGCGCTGGCCGCCAGCATCTCCCGGCCGCTCCCCCGCGTGTAGAGGTACGCGGCCAACCCGCCGGCCAGGGGGATCGGGAGGACTCCCAGATGGTCGCCCGCCGTCAACTCGACGCCCAGCAGAAAAGCCAACGAGACGCCGAACGCGGCCGCGGCGCGCCGGGAACCGCTCGTGTGTACGTAGTCGACGGCGCGGGCAACCGCGGCCCGGACTCGGCTCATACGGGACACAGGACTCCCCGGACAAAGGTCTCTCGCATGTTCGATAGTTCGCGGGCGGCCGTCAGTCGATGTCGCCGATGTCCTCGTCCGGGAGCGTGATCAGGTTCTCCCGGCCGATCCGGAGCTTGTCGATCCGGTCGTCGTCGTCCATCGAGGAGAGCAACTGGGACACCTTCGCGTTCGACCACCCCGTCTCGGAGACGATCTTCGCCTGCTTCATCCGGCCGCCGTTCTCCTCCAGCAGCCGAGTTACACGCTCCTCGTCGGACAGCAGCGTCTCGTCGATCGTGTCGTCGTCCGCCGGCTCGTCCTCGTCAGCGTCGGCCGCGTCCCCATCCGCGTCGGCTCCGGCGTCCGGTTCGGTCACCGCGCCGGTCTCGGTGGCGGGGGCGGTGTCTGCGACCACGCCGCCACTCCCCCCGTTCTGTCGGCGGGCGAGGAGGTAGCCGCCGGTGCCGACGGCGACGACCAGCGCGACGACCCCGACGCCGAGCAGCGCCATCGGGATCGGTTCGTCGGCGTCGCCGCCGGGACCGGTCGTTTCGCCGCCACCGCCGTTGGTCCCGTTGCCGTCCGAGCCGCTCGGGGTGTAGACGATCGTGATCTCGTTCCGGTTGAACTCGTACGGACCGTTCCACTCGAACGTCCCGTTCTCGTGGCCGCGGGGGGCGGTGGACGGGATGTGGCCGTCGGGTGGCTCGATGACGAGCCGCTGCCCGTCGTCGAGCTGGGGGAACCACGTCCCGGAGGTCCCGTTGAACGCGTCGCCGACGGCGATCCGGTCGTCGCCGTTCACGCTGGCGAAGTTCGTCCAGGTGAAATGAAACGCGATGATCCCGGTGTCGTTCGCGACCCGGCCGGTGTATCGGCCGTTCCGGATCGTCATGTTGCGACCGGTCGCCGCCGACGCCTCGTCGGCGAACTGCTGGAACGTCGATTCGGTCACCGGCGGGCGCTCCTCGCCGGCGACGATCTCGTCCCGATAGTCGCGGAACGCCTCGGTGTCGTTCTCTGTCTCGAGGTGTTGTCGGAACTCGACCGTCCAGTTCGCGTGGCCGGACTCGGTGATCCGGACCCGGAACACGGTCTCCGGGTCCGGCGGATCGGCCGTCTGCTGGGCGGCGGCCGGCGGTCGGCCGGGGTCGGTTCCTAGCGGCATCGCTGCTGCCGCACCGACCGGGGCGAGGACCAGGGAGACGAGGAGGGCAAACGAAACGGCGGCACGTAACCGCATACGTGGCCACTGGTTCCCCCGGGGAGAAAATGCTTTCTATCCCCGATAAAACGTCAGCGCCGGCTTTGAACGGTCTCCGGACCGCTCGAAGGCTCCCGTCCCCGGCGGAATCCGTCGTTGCAGGGGGCAGTTGCCGCTCCCTGTCCGCGATAAGCACCCGTTTCAGCGACGAGGTGCCGGGGCCGAATGGTTCCTCTCCGAGTGCCGACCGGTTTTTGTATCAGTAGCATGTAGCACCCCCCGATGAAGCGTATCACGGCCCTGGTCATGGTCCTGATCCTCGCCGTGCCGGCCCCTGCCCTCGCCCTCGCGGCTCCGGCGGACGGCTCCCCGCCGACCGGAGCGCCGGCCGCCGTCGACGACCGAGCGGAATCGAACTCCACCGAACGCCTCTCCCTCCCGGGCGACGTGACGTCCACGACCGTCAAGCCGTCGGCCGACATGGCCCAGGTCGTCGGTGACGCCGACGACACGTTCGCCGCGCGCTTCCGAACCCGCGCGGCGAACGTGTCGGTCCAGGCCGCTGGCTCCACGACGGCCCGTGTGGCGGCCGCCCAGGCGATGCTTGACGACATCGAGACCCGGGCCGACCGCCTCCAGCGGACCGAACGGACGGCCGTCCGCTCGTACGTCAACGGTACGAGTTCGGCGACCGAACTGCTCCGGACGCTCGCGTCGGTCCACACCCGCGCGGAAGCCCTCGACCAGTCGCTGTACGCACACGGCCAGCTGGCCGCCACCATCGACGGCTACGACGCCGTCGACCGGCGCGGCGAGATCAGAACGCAGCTCACGATGCTCCGGTCGCCCGCCAGACAGCGCGTCGGCGAGGCGTTCGCCGGCACCGGCGACGTCGACGACATCACGCGGGTCGCGGCATCCGAGTCGGGCGTCGTCGTCGGAACGCTGGCGGACGGCCAGTACCACCGTGAGGCGATCCGGTTCGACAACCGGGACGACAACACGACCGACACGTTCGACGGCGACCTCGCGGCGGTGCTCGACTACGCCAGGACCGACCTGTACCCCTGGGCCACCGCGAACCAGCAGGGGAACCTCGCACTCTCGGGGACGTACGAGGGCCAGTACCGCCTTGCGATCCCACACACCCACGGAAGCCTCACGATCTACCTCGACGGCACCACCCGGGGGGTGTTCCGTGAGTTCCAGGCGCTCAACGTCGACCGGCTCCCCCGGAGCTCCGTACTCAACGACACCGATGGGAACCTCACGATGCGGATCGAGCGGACGCCGGATGACGGCCCGGCCCGGTTCAACGTGACCGATGCCGCCGGCGAGCCGGTCGATGCAGTGGTTCGGATCAACGGCGAGCGGGTCGGCACGACGGGCGACGACGGCCTCCTGTGGACGCTCCCGCCGCGCTCGTACTACCTCGCCTCGGCCACTGCGGGCGGGACGACGGTGAATTCGACCGTCGGAGCCTGACGCTGTCCGCAGCTGCGTCCCGATGCGTCGGAGCCCGTCTCGGACGCACGGCCTGGGGTTTTTGTCGGGAGCCGCGGCCACACCCGGCCGTGTCACGTCCCCCGACCGATCACTCCCGGCCGCGCTGCCGACGGGTCGCGGGCCAGTCCCGCGGGGTCGCCCCCGTCGTCGGCGTCGTGTTGCTGGTCGTCTGTACCGTCGTCCTCGGCGGCGCGGTCGCGTTCGCAGCCGACCGACCGTCCGACCCACCGCCGACGGCCGCGTTCACGCTCTCGGCGGACGCGGACGACGACCGGATAGCGGTCACCCACCGCGCCGGCGACGCCGTCGACGTGACGGATCTGGACGTCCACGTCACGGTCGACGACGAACCGCTCGACCGCCAGCCGCCGGTCCCGTTCTTCTCCGGGCTGGGGTTCCACAGCGGCCCGACCGGGCCGTTCAACCCCGCCGGGGGCACGACGTGGCGGCCCGGCGAGACGGCGTCGTTCAGGGTGGCGACCACGAACGACCCGACGGTCGACCCCGGCGACGACGTGACGGTCAGGCTCTCGGTTCGGGGGTCGACGGTGGCGACGCTGACGACCACCGCGTGAACGGCGGCCGGCCTGCCACCGTCGGGGCTCCCCTTACTCGGGGGCGCGGGCGACCGTCGTGATCGCCACGTCGGGGTCGTAGCTCGGCCCCATCAGCCGGTGTTCGATCCCCTCGAACCCGGCCTCGGAGAACATCCGGTCGGCCTCCTCGGCGTCGTAAAACAGCATGATGCTGTCGGCGACCTTCTGCATGATCCCCGTCTCGGGGTAGTTCGGCCCGACGACGAGCACCTGCCCGCCCGGCTTCAGGACGCGCCGGAACTCCCGGAGCGCCCGCACGGGATGGGGCCAGTACTCGATGGAGCCCGAGGACCAGATCACGTCGAAGCTGTCGGTCTTGAACGGCAGACGCTCGGCGTCGCCGCGGTAGAACCGGACCGGGCCGTCGGTCTTGCCGAACTTCGCCCACGCCTTCTCCATCTGGTGGACGCTCTGGTCCAGCCCGTGGACCTCGTCGACGTGGTCGAGCAGGCCTTCGGTGCCGAACCCGGTGCCACAGCCCACGTCCAGCACCCGGTCGTCCGGCTCGATGTCGAGCAGGCCGAGCGCCTCGCTGCGCATCTCCTCGTTCCAGACGAACGGGTTCACCTGGTCGTACACCTTCGAGAGGTACTTGTAGAACAGCCTCGCGCGGGCCTTGTTCTCGAGGATTCCCATCGGCAACCTGTTCGGTCGCCCGGCAAATAACCCTGCTGTTCCGGTCGAGCGCCCGGTACACGTCGTCCTCGTCCGCCGGCATCCCCGGAGTCGACCGGACCGCCGCGCTCCGCCCGGCCAGCCGTGCCGCCCGGTTCGACCGGAAGCGACCCGTCGCCGGTTCCTTTCGCAACTACCTTATAGACGCTTCCGCAAGTCACGCCCGATAACAGTATGCCGAGGCCAGAGGTTCTGGAACGAATACAGGACGTCGAACAGGAGGCCGACGAGATCGTCGAGCTGGCCGAGGAGGAGCGCGAGGAGCGCATCGCCGACGCCCGCGAGGAGGCCGAGGAGGAGGCCCGCGAACTCCGCGAGCGTCGTCTCGAGGAGGCCCGCGAGGAGATCGAGGCGGAGCGCGAGGAGATCCTCGAGGAGGGCGTCGAGGCCCGCGAGGAGCTCGTCGAACGCGCCGAGTTCCGGAAAGACGAGGTGATCGAGTACGTCGTCGACACGTTCACGGAGGCGGTGCATGCTCAGACCTGAGCGGATGAGCAAGGTGTCCGTGACCGGCTCCAAGGCCGTCATGGACGACGTGATCGAGACGGTCCACGACCTGAACCTGCTCCACCTGAGCGACTACGACGGCTCGTGGGAGGGGTTCACGAACGGCGACCCGGCCGAGGGGGCCGACGACGCCTCCGAGAAGCTCGTCACCGTCCGCTCGCTGGAGAGCATCCTCGACGTCGACGCGGACGACGCCGGCCCGAGCCGGATCGTCTCCGACGAGGCGCTCGACACGGAACTGGAGGAGATCCGCGTCGAGGCCAACGAGCTCGACGACCGGCTCGACGAGCTCGACGACGAGCTTCGCGCCGTCGAGGAGGAGATAGACGCCGTCGAACCGTTCGCCGACCTCGGGATCGACCTCGACCTGCTGTCGGGGTACGACAACCTTCAGGTCGCCGTCGGCGAGGGCGACGAGGAAGCCGTCGCCGCCGCGGTGGCCGACGCTGACGGGATCGAGACGTTCGATACGTTCACCGGGGACCGCGTCGTCGCCGTCTTCGCCTACCCGGCCGACGGCGCGGACGACGACGTCCTCGAAGACGCCCTCGTCGGCGTCGACTTTGCGACCGTCGAGATCCCGGACGCCGAGGGCAGTCCCGGAGAGTACGTCGAGGAGCTTCGCCACGAGAAACAGCGCCTCGAATCCGAGCGGTCGACCGTCGAAGGGGAGCTGGAGGAGCTTCGCCTCGACGCGGCCGGCTTCCTGCTGGCCGCCGAGGAGAAGCTCACCATCGAGGTCCAGAAGTCCGAAGCGCCGCTCCAGTTCGCCACGACCGAGAACAGCTTCGTGGCCGAGGGATGGATCCCGACCGGCGAGTACGACGAACTCGTCGCGGCGCTCGAATCGGCCGTCGGCGACCGCGTCGAGGTCGACGAACTCGAACGCGCCGAGTACCGCGAGGGGCACCCGACCAGTACCGAGTCGGTCGGAGACCAGGCGGCCGCGGGCGGCGCTGCCGAGACGGCCACGGACGGCGGGGCGGTGACCGTCGGCGACGACCCGCCGGTCGTCCAGAGCAACGACGGGCCCGTCGAGCCGTTCGAGTTCCTGCTGAAGATGATCAACCGGCCGAAGTACACCGAACTCGACCCGACGGTGATCATCTTCCTCACGTTCCCGGCCTTCTTCGGGTACATGATCGGCGACCTCGGGTACGGGCTGCTGTACCTGGGCATCGGCTTCCTGCTGTACAGCCGCCTCGACGACGACGTGTTCCGCAGCCTCGGCGCGATCGGGATGTGGATCGGCGGCTTCACCGCGCTGTTTGGCGTGTTGTACGGCGAGATGTTCGGACTCCACTTCCTCGGCGACGTGGTGTTCGGCGACGCCGGACCGCCGATGCACAAGGGGCTGCAGCCGGCCTACGGCGCGTACGCCAGCACGTGGCTGATGCTGAGCGTCCTGCTCGGCCTGCTCCATCTGACGCTTGGCTACGTGTTCGGGTTCGTCAACGAACTCGACCACGGCGTCGTCGACGCCTACCTTGAGAAGGGGTCGTGGGCGACGCTGATGATCGGGCTCTGGGTCTGGATCTTCAGCCGTCACGCCTCGGGGATCAAGCCCGACTTCCTGTTCACGGCGCTGAACGAGGGGCAGGAAGCGGCCTACGCCCTCGGCTTCAGCGGGCTCCCGGCGAGCGTCGGCGTCAACGTCGGGCTGCCGCTGGCCGCCGTCGGCTTCGTCACGATGGTGTACGGTGAGGTCCAGCACTACGGTGGCCTCGGCATCCTCGTCGGCGCGCTGGAGAGCTTCAGCGTGTTCGGCGACGCGCTCTCGTACCTCCGGATCGCCGCGGTGATCCTGGCGAAGGCGGGGATGGCGTTCGTCGTCAACCTCCTGTTCTTCGGCGTGTACGTCGTCGAGACGGACACGGGCGCGGAGTGGCACTTCGGCATGAACCACTCGCCGCAGTACATGCTCGAACAGGGGACCTACCACGGCCACGAGGTCTCCGAAGTGATGTTCGGCGGCCTGATGCACATGGGTGTCGTCGGCGTCGTCGCCGGCGTTCTCGTGTTCGTCGTCGGCCATCTGATCGTCCTGGCGCTCGGCCTCACGAGCGCCGGCCTGCAGGGGATCCGCCTCGAGTACGTCGAGTTCTTCGACAAGTTCTACGAGGGCGGCGGCCGCGTCTTCGAACCGTTCGGCTACGACCGCGAACACACGGCCGAGGACTGAGTTCGCCGGCGGTCCGTTCGGAGCGTTTTCTTCGTCTCCTGTCGACTACGCCCGTCAGCACCGCACAGGCCGCCCCGTTTCGGCAGTTCGAGGCCCCGGTCGCCGCCGGCAGAAACCGAAACTATAATGCCCGTTGAATCCCCGATAGAGCGGTCCAGACGGGCGATAGCGGCGGTTTCGTTTGGGAAGTTTTATGAACACTGGCGGGCGAAGTGGAGTCTGTTCGGTTACAACTACGAGGTACGCATAAACATGTTCGAAGCTCTCGCCGACATCGGACCGCTCGCACTGGACAATCTGAACGAAACCGCCCTGCAGCTCCAGGGTGACGCCCAGCCCGCCATCACATCCGACGGCGCGGCCGCCCTCGGTATCGGCCTGGCCGCCATCGGTGCCGGCTACGCGGAGCGCGGTATCGGTGCCGCCGCCGTCGGCGCACTCGCGGAGGACTCCATCTCCACCGGTATCGGGATCGTCATGACGGTCCTGCCGGAGACGCTGGTGATCTTCGCGCTGGTCGCGCTCTTCGTCTAAACCGCCCCCACTTTCTCACAATGAGTTTGGACACAGTCGTTGAGGACATCCGAGACGAAGCCCGCGCGCGTGCGGAGGAGATTCGCGCGGAGGGTGAAGAGCGCGCCGAGGAGATCGTCGCCGAGGCCGAGGCCGACGCCGAGGAGACGGTCGCGGAGGCCGAGCGCGAGGTCGAGGCCGAGATCGAGCAGGAGCGCGAGCAGCGCCTCTCCAGCGCGAAGCTCGAGGCCAAGCAGGAGCGCCTCGAAGCCCGCCGGGACGTGCTGCAGGAGGTCCGCGAGTCGGTCGAGGACGAACTCGCCGCCCTCGACGGCGACGAGCGCGAGGAGCTCACCCGCGCCCTGCTGGACGCCGCGGCCGTCGAGTTCGACGAGGGGTCGGACGTGCTCGTCTACGCCCGCCCCGACGACGAGGAACTCGTCACGGACATCCTGGACGACTACGACGGCTACGAGCACGCCGGCGAGGTCGACTGCCTCGGCGGCGTCGTCGTCGAGAGCGACGCCAGCCGCGTCCGGGTCGACAACACGTTCGACTCCGTGCTGGAGGACGTGTGGGAGGACAACCTGAAAGAGATCAGCGCCCGTCTGTTCGAGGAGCAATGAGCGCGACCGGTTCGAACCCGGAGTACGTGAACGCTCGCGTCCGGGCTCGCCGGGCCAAGCTGTTCGCCGACGAGGACTACCGGAAGCTGGTCCGCATGGGGCCGGGCGAGATCGCCCGCTTCATGGAGGAGACGGAGTACGAAACCGAGATCAACGCGCTGGGGTCGCGCCACGAGGGCGTCGACCTCATCGAGTACGCGCTGAACCGGAACATGGCGAAGCATTTCGACGACCTGCTTCGCTGGTCCGGCGGGACCGTGTACGACCGGATCGCCAGCTACCTCCGGAAGTTCGACGCCTGGAACGTCAAGACGGTGCTGCGCGGCATCTACTCCGGCGCGGAGCCGGAAGCGATCCGCACCGACCTCATCGGGGCCGGCGAGTTCGACGACGACCTGCTCGACCGGCTGGTCAACGCCGGTGCGATCGAGGACGCCGTCGAACTGCTCGACGGCACCATCTTCGGCGAGCCGCTCGCCGCGGCGTTCGAGGAGTACGAGGAGACCGGCGTGCTGGTCCCGCTTGAGAACGCCGTCGACCGCGCGTTCTACGAGCATCTGCTCGACGACGTGTCGGGCACCGACGAGGCGACGCAGCTGTACGTCGAGGTCCTGCAGGCCGAGATCGACTTCCGGAACGTCCGGAACGCGCTCCGGCTCGCCCGGAGCGGCGCGGAGATGGACCCCGCCGAGTACTACATCGCCGGCGGCAAGCTGTTCGACGAGAACGAGCTGTCCCGGCTGGTGGGCGACACCGACCAGCTCGTCACCCACGTTCGCGACAGCGACTACGGCGACGAGCTGTCCGCCGCGCTCGACGGCCTCGAGGACGCGGACAGCCTCATGGGGTTCGAGCAGGCCCTCGACGCGGCGCTGCTGGAGTACTCCCGCGTCCTGTCGAGCAGGTTCCCCCTCTCCATCTGCCCGGTGCTGGCGTACGTCCTCGCCAAGGAGCGCGAGGTCGACAACATCCGCGCCGTCGCCCGCGGCAGGGAGGCGGGGCTGAGCGAGGCCGAGATCGAGGAGGAGCTGGTGATAGTATGAGCCAGGAGATCGCCGTCGTCGGCAGCCCCGAGTTCACGACCGGGTTCCGGCTCGCCGGCGTCCGCGAGTTCGAGAACGTCCCCGAGGACCGCAAGGCCGAGGAGTTAGACGAGGCGGTCGAGCGCGTCCTCGGCGACGAGAACATCGGGATCGTCGTTATGCACGCCGAGGACCTAGACCACCTGTCCCGAACGGTGCGCGAGTCGGTCGAGACGAGCGTCGAACCGACCGTCGTCACGCTCGGCGGCGGTGCCGGGAGCGGGGGGCTCCGCGACAAGATCAAGCGTGCGATCGGTATCGACCTGATGGAGGAAGACTAACGCAACTATGAGTCAAGCAACAGAGACGGACGACGTCCGCGAGGACGGCGTCATCGACAGCGTGAGCGGTCCCGTCGTGACCGCCACGGACCTCGACGCCCGGATGAACGACGTGGTGTACGTCGGCACGGAAGGGCTGATGGGCGAGGTCATCGAGATCGAAGGGAACCGCACGACCATCCAGGTGTACGAGGAGACCTCGGGCGTCGGCCCCGGCGAACCCGTCGAGAACACGGGCGAGCCGCTGTCGGTCGACCTCGGCCCGGGGATGCTGGACTCCATCTACGACGGCGTCCAGCGCCCCCTCGACGTGCTGGAGGAGAAGATGGGCGCGTTCCTCGACCGCGGCGTCGACGCCCCCGGGATCGACCTGGAGAAGACCTGGGAGTTCGAGCCGGAGGTCGAGGAGGGCGACGAGGTCGAGCCCGGCGATATCGTCGGCGTCGTCCCCGAGACCGTCACCATCGACCACAAGGTGATGGTACCCCCCGACTACGAGGGCGGCGAGGTCGTCGCCGTCGAGTCGGGCAACTTCACCGTCGAGGAGACGGTCGTCGAACTGGCCAACGGCGAGGAGGTCCAGATGCGCCAGGAGTGGCCGGTTCGCGAGGCCCGGCCCGCGTCCGACAAGATGACGCCGACCGAGCCGCTGGTGACGGGCCAGCGAGTGCAGGACGGCCTGTTCCCGCTCGCCAAGGGCGGGACGGCGGCCATCCCGGGTCCGTTCGGCTCCGGGAAGACCGTCACCCAGCAGCAGCTCGCCAAGTGGTCCGACGCGGACATCGTCGTCTACATCGGCTGTGGCGAGCGCGGCAACGAGATGACCGAGGTCATCGAGGACTTCCCGGAGCTGCCCGACCCGCAGACCGGGAACCCGCTGATGGCCCGGACCTGCCTCATCGCCAACACGTCGAACATGCCGGTCGCGGCCCGCGAGTCCTGCATCTACACCGGGATCACCATCGCGGAGTTCTACCGCGACATGGGCTACGACGTGGCGCTGATGGCCGACTCCACCTCGCGGTGGGCCGAGGCCATGCGCGAGATCTCCTCCCGGCTGGAGGAGATGCCCGGCGAGGAGGGCTACCCCGCGTACCTCGCGGCCCGTCTCTCCGAGTTCTACGAGCGCGCCGGCTACTTCGAGAACATCAACGGCACCGAGGGATCGGTGTCCGCGGTCGGCGCGGTCAGCCCGCCCGGCGGCGACTTCTCGGAGCCGGTTACCCAGAACACGCTGCGCATCGTCAAGACGTTCTGGGCGCTCGATGCCGACCTGGCCGAGCGCCGGCACTTCCCGGCGATCAACTGGAACGAGTCGTACTCGCTGTACAAAAACCAGCTCGACCCCTGGTTCGAGGACAACGTCGCCGCCGACTGGCCGGACGTGCGCCAGTGGGCCGTCGACGTGCTGGACGAGGAGGACGAACTGCAGGAGATCGTCCAGCTCGTCGGGAAGGACGCCCTGCCCGACGACCAGCAGCTCACCCTGGAGGTCGCCCGTTACCTGCGCGAGGCGTTCCTCCAGCAGAACGCGCTCCACGACGTGGACACGTACTGTCCGCCGGAGAAGACCTACCGCATCGTCACCGGGATCAAGACGTTCCACGACGAGGCGTTCGAGGCGCTCGACGCGGGCGTCCCGGTCGACGAGATCGTCGACATCGACGCGCTGCCGCGACTCAACCGCATCGGCACGACCCCGGACGACGAGGCCGACGAGTTCGTCTCCGAGATCGAGGACGACATCGAATCGCAGCTTCGGGAGCTGTACTGAACCATGAAAGAGTACAAAACCATCACGGAGATCAGCGGCCCGCTGGTGTTCGCCGAGGTCGACGAGCCGATCGGCTACGACGAGATCGTCGAGATCGAGACGCCGGACGGCGACACCAAGCGCGGGCAGGTACTGGAATCGAGCGACGGCATCGTCTCCATTCAGGTGTTCGAGGGGACCGAAGGGATCGACCGCGACTCGTCGGTCCGCTTCCTGGGCGAGACGATGAAGATGCCGGTCACGGAGGACCTGCTCGGGCGCGTCCTCGACGGCTCGGGCAACCCGATCGACGGCGGGCCGGAGATCGTCCCCGACGAGCGCCGCGACATCGTCGGCGCGGCGATCAACCCCTACGCCCGCGAGTACCCCGAGGAGTTCATCCAGACCGGCGTGTCGGCCATCGACGGCATGAACACGCTGGTCCGCGGGCAGAAGCTCCCCATCTTCTCGGCGTCGGGCCTGCCGCACAACGACCTGGCGCTGCAGATCGCACGGCAGGCGACGGTGCCGGAGGAGGACGAGACCGACGAGGACGGCGACGGCTCCGAGTTCGCGGTGATCTTCGGCGCGATGGGGATCACCCAGGAGGAGGCCAACGAGTTCATGGACGACTTCGAGCGCACCGGCGCGCTGGAGCGCTCTGTCGTGTTCATGAACCTCGCGGACGACCCCGCAGTCGAGCGGACGGTCACGCCGCGGATGGCCCTGACCACCGCCGAGTACCTCGCGTTCGACAAGGGGTACCACGTGCTGGTCATCCTCACCGACATGACCAACTACTGTGAGGCGCTGCGCGAGATCGGTGCCGCCCGCGAGGAGGTCCCGGGGCGCCGGGGCTACCCCGGGTACATGTACACCGACCTCGCCCAGCTGTACGAGCGCGCCGGCCGCATCGAGGGCCGCGAGGGGTCGGTGACGCAGATCCCCATCCTGACGATGCCCGGCGACGACGACACGCACCCGATCCCCGACCTGACCGGCTACATCACCGAGGGCCAGATCATGATGGACCGGGACCTCAACAGCCAGGGGATCGAGCCGCCGGTCGACGTGCTGCCGAGCCTCTCCCGGCTGATGGACGACGGGATCGGCGAGGGGCTGACCCGCGCCGACCACGGCGACGTGTCCGACCAGATGTACGCCGCGTACGCGGAGGGCGAGGACCTGCGCGACCTGGTGAACATCGTCGGCCGCGAGGCGCTCTCCGAGCGCGACAACAAGTTCCTCGACTTCGCCGACCGCTTCGAGGAGGAGCTGGTCCAGCAGGGGTTCGACACGAACCGCGACATCGACGAGACGCTCGAACTCGGCTGGGACCTGCTGTCGATGCTCCCGAAGGCCGAGCTGAACCGCGTCGACGAGGAGCTCATCGAGGAGCACTACCGCGAGGACGAGGACGCCGCCGCCGAGGAAGTCACGGCCGACTGACGGTTCCGGGCGACGCGCGGCACCGCGCCGGCTGACTGATTTTTCTGTTTGCCGCGGGCACAGGCTTACGGGTCTTCGGGCCCTGTGATTGTTCATGACAGACAGCGGGGGCCGGCGAGTGCTGTACGTCGACTCCGACGCGGCCGCGCGGCGGCGCGTGGCGTCGGCGCTCGCCGCGGAGGGGCTGGACGTACGGACGGCGGCGACGGCGGCCGAGGCGCTGGGCGGCCTCCGCAGCAGGGGTGTCGACTGTGTGGTCACCGCTTACGACCTGTCGGACGACCACGGGGGAGCCCTCGTTCGCGGCGTCCGAACGATCGCGCCCGGTCTGGCCGTGACCCTGTTCGCCGACGCGGGCGTCGACCCGCCGGACGCGGCGGCGACCGGCGACCTGCCGGCGCTGGTACCGCGAAGCGAGGGGCCTGCCGGACTCGCCGAACGGGTCGCAGGCGAACTGCGGTCGGGGGGCGGGTGGGCCCCAGGCGATCCCGGCCGTGCGGTGCCCGAGGCGCTCAAGGAGCGGGCGATGGACGAGGCCCCCGTCGGGATCACGATATCCGACCCGTCGCTGCCCGACAACCCGCTGATCTACGTCAACCAGGCGTACGTCGAGATGACCGGCTACCGGGAGGACGAGGTACTGGGCCGGAACTGCCGGCTCCTCCAGGGAGAGGGGACGAACGAGGACCGCGTCGCGGAGATGGCGGCGGCGATAGCGCGGGACGAGCCGGTAACCGTCGAACTGCGCAACTACCGGAAGGACGGAACGGAGTTCTGGAACCGCGTCGACATCGCCCCGATCGTCGAGGACGGCGCGGTCACCAACTACGTCGGCTTCCAGACGGATATCACGGAGCGAAAGCGGGCAGAGCGCCGTGCCGAGCGTAACGCCGTCGCCGCGCGGCGGGAGCAGGCCAACCTGGAGCACCTGGTCGACCGGGTCCAGGGGCTCATGCGGGACGTGACCGCGACGACCGTGCGGGCGGAGAGCCGCGACGAGATGGAGCGGGAGGTGTGTGCCCGGATCGCGGCGACCGACAACTACGTCGCGGCCTGGGTCGGCGACCTCGTCCCGACCCTGGATCGGGTCGAGGCGCGCGCGAGCGCGGGCGAGTCGGCCGACCGGCTCGCCGACCTCTCGGTCGACGTCGAGGCGGCTTCGGGTCCGACCGCCGAGGCGGCGACGACCGACGCCGTCCGCGCCGTGGTGCGGGCCAGCGACCCGCTCCATGCCGGGGCGTCGGCCGTCGCACCGCCGTCGGCTGAGGCGCTGGCGGCGGTGCCGCTCGCGTACCGCGACTCCCGGTACGGCGTGCTCAACGTGTACGCGGCGGACGCCGAGGCGTTCGACGACCGCGAGACGGTCGTGCTCGAATCGCTCGCCCGGGCGGTCGCGTCGGCGGTCGCACGGTTCGAGAGCCGCCGGGTGCTCACCAGCCACACCGTCACCGAGTTGACCGTCGGGTTCTCGGACGAGACGAACCCCTTCGTCGCCCTGGCCACCGACGCGGACGCACGCCTGGAGTACGAGGGGGGACTGCTCGACGACGAGGGCCGCTGGGTCACCTTCTTCGCCGTCGACGGGGCCGACCCCGAGCGCGTCTGCGCCGCCGCGTCGACCGACCCGGCCGTCGCGGCCGCGACCCCGCTCTCGACGGCCGACGACGGCGGGGTCGTCGAGATAACCGTCGCCGACCCGACGCTCGTCGAACTGCTCGCCGACAGCGGCGCGCGGACGACCGGTGTCACCGTGACCCCGGACGGCCACGCCCGGCTCCGGCTCGACGTGGCCGACAGGGACGCGGTTCGCACCGTCGTCGAGTCGGTCGCCGCGGTGTACGACGGGACGGAGCTGCTGGCGACCCACGAGCGCGACCGCCCCTCCCGCACCCCCCGGGAGTTCCGGTCGAACGTGATAGACCAGCTGACCGAACGCCAGCGCGTGGCGCTCCAGAAGGCGTATCTCGGCGGCTTCTTCGAGTGGCCACACGAGGTCTCCGGCGACGAACTCGCCGAGTCAATGGGGATCTCACGCTCCACGTTCCACCAGCATCTCCGTGCCGCGGAGCGCAAGATCGTCGCCGAACTGTTCGCCGACGCGGTCCCTGACTAGTTTGGTACGTCGTCTATTGTTGATTATCACCAAAAACCGATCGTATGCCACAACCCGGCTCCGAATCGATATGGCTGTGGATAGGCACCGCAGGAATGACGCTCGGTATGCTGTACTTCATCGGGAGAGGCTGGGGAGTACGCGACACCGAGCAGGAACAGTTCTACGTCATCACGATATTCATCACCGCGATCGCGGCGGCGTCGTACTTCTCAATGGCGACGGGCTTCGGGCTCACGGAGATCGAGGTCGCAGGGGACACCCTCGACATCTACTGGGCCCGGTACGCCGACTGGCTGTTCACCACGCCGCTCCTGTTGCTCGACCTCGCGTTGCTGGCACGGGTCGACAGGAACACGATAGCCACCCTGATCGGGCTGGACGTGTTCATGATCGTCACCGGGCTGGTCGGCGCGCTGGTGACCGAGTCGGTCGCGTTCCGCCTCGCCTGGTGGGGGATCAGCACCGCCGCGCTGCTGTTCCTGCTGTACTTCCTGGTGCAGGGGCTCTCGGAGATGGCCGACGAGCGCCCCGCCGAGGTGAACAGCCTCGTCAGCACGCTCCAGGGAATACTGGTCGTGCTGTGGATCGCGTATCCGATCGTGTGGATCGTCGGCACCGAGGGGCTGGGGTACGTCCCGCTGTACGCCGAGACGGCGGCGTTCATGGTGCTTGACCTCTCGGCGAAGGTCGGCTTCGGCTTCGTCCTGCTGCGGAGCCGCTCGGTGCTCGACGCCGCGACCGACGTGCAGCCAGCCTCGCCGACGGCCGACTGACCGCGGCCGTTCCCCGGCCGTCCCGGACGGCCCGCCCGTAGCAGCGCCGCCGGTCGCTCCCGGCGGGAAACTGACCTCTCACCCGTCGCTCACCCATGCTCCACCCCCTGATCGTCGTCACGTACTTCGGGTTTCACCTGACGTTCGTCGTTCCGCCGGCGGTCGGCCTGACGGCCGCGTCGCTGTCCCGCCCGGCTCGCGAGGGCGCGGACGTGCCGGTCGGCGGTCTGGCCGCCATCGTCGTGCTGGCGCTTTTGTACACGACGCCGTGGGACAACTACCTCATCGAGCAGGGGGTCTGGCACTACGGCGAGGGCGTCGTCGCCGGGACCATCTGGCACGCGCCGGTCGAGGAGTACCTGTTCATCGCGCTCCAGCCGCTCGTGACGGCGCTGTGGCTGTCCCGGGTCCACGACGGCGGCGACCCCGGCCCGACAGCGACCGTCCGAAACCGGGTCGCCGGTCTGCTCGCCGGCGTCGCCGTCGGCGGCGTCGGCGCGGTCCTGCTGTCGAGCGACCCCACGTTCTACCTCGGCGCGATCCTGCTGTGGGCCGCGCCGGTGCTGGCCATCCAGTGGGCGTTCGGCTGGCCGTACCTCTGGCACCACCGACGGGTCGTCGCCGTCGGCGTCGCGGTGCCGACGCTGTACTTCTGGGTGGCCGACCGGATCGCGCTGGCACAGGGGATCTGGGTGATCTCCGAGACGTACACGGTCGGGGTCGACATCCTCGGCCTGCCCGTCGAGGAGGCGCTCTTTTTCCTCGTGACGAACCTCTTCATCGTGCAGGGGCTGGTCCTGTACGAGTGGGTGATCGAGCGGTGGCGGTAGACCGGCCGACCATCCCGACCCGGGCGGTCCGGCGGACGCTCAGGACGGCGGTGTTGCGCCCATCGTGGGCGGTCCTCGGCGCGCTCGCAGTCGTTTTCGCCGCCGGCGCGACGCTGCCGCCGCGGCTCCGGTACGCGCCGCTCGCGCTGTCGGTCGTCCTCTTCGGCCTGCCACACGGCGCGGTCGACCACCTTGCCGTCCCGCGGGCTCGCGGCCGGTCGCCGTCGGCGCGGGCGGCGCTGGCCGTCGGTACGCTGTATCTCGTGCTCGGGGCGGCCTACGCCGCGCTGTGGGCCGTCGCGCCGGTGCCCGCGGCCGTCGGGTTCGTCGCCCTCACCTGGCTCCACTGGGGACAGGGCGACCTCCACGCCGCCGTGGCGCTCGCGGGGGCCGACCACCTCCGGACGCGTGCACAGCGCGGGCTGTTCGTCGCCGTCCGTGGCGGCCTGCCGATGCTGGTCCCGCTGCTCGCGTTTCCGGGCGAGTACCGCCGCGTGCTGTCGGCGTTCGTCGCGCTGTTCGGCGACGGGTCGCTGGGGGCCTGGGCGCGGCTGTTCGCTCCGGAGGTTCGCCTCGCCCTCGGTGTCGGCTTCCTCGGGCTGACGGTCGCCAGCCTCGCACTCGGTCGGGCCCGTACCGGCCCGGACGCCGGCGGGTGGCGGGTCGATGCCGGCGAGACGGCCCTGCTGTGGGCGTACTTCCTGACGGTGCCGCCGCTGTTCGCCATCGGCGCGTACTTCCCGCTGTGGCACTCGCTCCGGCACGTCGCCCGCCTCATGCTGGTCGACGACGACGCCGCGGACCTGCTCGCCGACGGCCGGTGGCGTCCCGCACTCGCCCGGTTCGCGCGGGATGCCGCCCCGCTGACCGCGCTCTCCCTCGTCTTCCTCGCCGCGTTCGCGGTCGCCGTGCCGGGCGACCCCCGTTCGGAACTGGGCGTCGCGGCGCTGTATCTCGTCTTTATCGCCGTGTTGACCCTCCCCCACGTGGTCGTGGTCTCCGCGATGGACCGCGCCGAGGGCGTCTGGCGACCCGGGCACGCGGGGCGCTGACGGCTAATCTGTAAACAGTTATCCGTGCGGGCGCGCAAGGCCGAACCAAGATGGCCAAGGACGTCAAACCCACTCGGAAGGAGCTGATGCAGATCGAGGACCGCATCGAACTCTCCGAGCGGGGCCACGACACGCTGGAGAAAAAGCGGGACGGCCTCATCATGGAGTTCATGGACATCCTCGACCAGGCACAGGACGTTCGGGGGAACGTCGAGGAGAACTACGAGGACGCCCAGAAGAAGATGGACATGGCCCGCGCGATGGAGGGCGACGTGGCCGTCCGCGGGGCCGCCGCCGCGCTGAAGGAACATCCCGAGATCACGACGGAGTCCCACAACATCATGGGCGTCGTCGTCCCGCAGATCGAGTCGAGCAAGGTGAAAAAGAGCCTCGACGAGCGCGGCTACGGCGTCGTCGGCACCAGCGCCCGCATCGACGAGGCCGCCGAGGCCTACGAGGAACTGCTCGACTCCATCATCCTCGCCGCCGAGGTCGAGACGGCGATGAAGAAGATGCTGGACGAGATCGAGAAGACAAAGCGCCGCGTCAACGCCCTGGAGTTCACGCTCCTGCCCGAACTGTACTCGAACCAGGAGTACATCGAGCAGAAGCTGGAGGAGCAGGAGCGCGAGGAGATCTTCCGCATGAAGAAGATCAAGGACAAGAAAGAGGAGGAGGAGGCCGAGGCCCGCAAGGCCGCCGAGGAGACGGAGCAAGAGACCGTCACGGCCGACGACTGAGGGCGCGACCCGACCGTCAAGCGCTCGGGCGACCGTCACGACGACGCGCCGCCGTATCTTTTTCACCTCGCTGCCCGACGCTCCGGTATGGACTGCCCGGACTGTGGCGCGCCGACCGTTCGCTTCGCCGTGCCGTCGGACCTGCGGGACCACGCGCCCGACGACGGCGACGCGGCGGCGATCTGTACCGACTGTCTCCGCGTCCATCCGGCGGCGGAGCCGGCCGACGATCCGGAGTTCGGCGCGGTGAGCGACGCGTTCCCGACGGCGGCGAGCGCGGCGGTGCCGGCGGCGCTGCTGCTCGGGGTGCTCCCGTCGCTGGCGCTCAACCGCGAGTCGATCACCGTCCTCGTCGGGCGCGTCGAAGCCGCCGGCACCGACCCGCTCCTGCTCTGTGACCGCCTCGCCGCGGACCCGACGCTGTCGCCGTCGGTGGATCTGGAGCGCCGCCGCCACCAGCTAGAACAGTTGCTCTAGAACGCCGGCGAGATGTCGGCGGCGTGGCTCCGGTAGCTCCGGAACACGTCCCAGGCCCACGCGGCCGCTGCCGGGCGGTCGTTGCTGACGACGCCCCGGAGGTCGCCCCCGTCGTCGTAGGTCACCACCCGCGTCTTCCACCCCTCGTCGGTCCTGCCCAGCACCATGCCGAACGGCACGCTGTCGACGGTCAGCGGCCGGAACCCCCGGTCGACCATGGCGCTCGCCCGGTCGCCGAGGATCTCCCGCAGCCGTTCGGCCAGCGTGGCGTCGAAGACGAACTCGGCGGTCGCGCCGCGTTCGCGGACGGCGTCGTCGACGAGGTCGACGATCCGCGCCCGGCTGATCACCGTCGAGAGCCCGTACAGGCGGGAGGCATCGCGGAGCACCGATTCGACGGCCCCCAGCGAATCGCGCCGGTTCCTGTCGTCGACTGTCGCCCCGCGGAGCAGGCGGAGGTCGAGCGGCGCATCCGGGGGCAGAGGGGACAGCACGTCGGTAGCCGTCTGCAGGTCCCGCGTCGCGGCGAACAGGCTGTCGGCGATCGATGCCGCCAGCCGGCCGACGGCGGTCAGCCGGTAGCCCCGGTCCGTCTCCTCGGCCAGCCCGGCGGACCACAGTTCGCGGAGGGCGCGGTCGACGGTGGACCGCGAGACGTCGAGGTCGTCGACGAGGGACCGTTTCTCGCATGGTCCGGCGCGGAGGGCGACGAGAAAATCGTGTCTGTTGCACAGCGTCCGTACGAGCGCCATCGCGTCCTCGCGGTCCATTCAGTTCTCCGATACTTCGGGCAGCGTGTTATGTATGGTGGCCGACTCGACGGCGGGCGTCACGACCGGCCGAACTCGTCGGCGGCCGCCCGGTAGCGCTCGAAGGTCGCCTCGCCCCACTCGACGGCCGCCGGGGAGTCGTTGACGACGACCCCGCGAAGCTCCGACTCCGGGCCGTAGACGGCGACGGCGACCCGCTCCGTGTCGCCGTCCCGGGTGAGCGCAAGCCCGAAGGGGAGCGTGTCGGTCTCGTACACATCGACCCCGCTCTCGACTGTTCCGCTGACCACGTCGGGGTACGACTCCCGGAGGTGGTCGGCGACGGACGCCGCGAGGACGATCTCGGTCCGAACCTCGCCGTCCAGCGTCGCGGCGGCGATGCGCTCGACCGACTCCGGAGCGGTCACTGCGGCCGCGAGGCCGCGGAACTCGTCGGCGGCCGTGACCAGTTCGGTGAGGCGCTCGACCGGCCGGTACGGCGTCGGTGGCTGCGCACGGTGGACGGTCCCGCCGCGAACGGCGTCGAGGGTGATCGGCGCGTCGGCCGGCAGTTCCGCCAGCAGCGGTCCGGCTTCGTCGACCGCGTCCAGCGCGTCGACGAACTCCCGGTAGCTCCGGACCGCGAGCCGTCCGCTGGCCGACACCGTGTACCCACCGTCGACCCGTGTGACGAACCCGGCACCCTCGAGTTCGCGCAGCGCCCGGTCGACCGTCGACCGGGACACCGACAGGTCGGCGGCGAGCGTCCCCTTGTCCGCGACCGCCCCGTCGAGCCGCTCCAGCGTCTCGACGCGTCGGGTGACGAGGTCGATCACGTCCGGCTCGACGTCCGTTCGTGCCATCCCGTCGATGTATTCCCAGTCTGACGTATAAATCTGACTACTGGCCGCCGTCGGCGTCGCTTACACGCCCGTTGAGTACCGCAGCAGGCCGGCGACCCCGCCGAAGGCGTCGTACAGCTGTTCGCCCTTCTCGAAGTCCGTCGAGATGAACTTCGTCTCCGTGCCGCGCTGCTCGGCGATGGCGATGAGGTGGTCGATGGCGTCCTCGCGCTCGCCCTCGTCGGCCGGCACCTCCTCGCCACACTCCGAACAGGTGTGGTCGGGCGTGTTCTTCCGGCGGTCGATGACCTCGCGCTCCTCGTGGCCGTTGGAACACTCGTAGGTGATCACGTCCTCGCGGAGGTCCTCGCTGATGAGCAGCGTCTCCACCGACCCCATGATCAGGTTCCGCCGGGTCTGCTCGAACCCGTAGGTGGCTTCGTCGCCCGCGTGAAGCTCCTTGAAGAAGTCCTGCATCAGGTTCTTGTCCTTCATCACCTCGGCGTCGGCGAGCGCGTCCTCCGCCGCGTCGACGAGGTCGTACAGCCCGGACTCGTCGGTGTAGGACACGTCGAACTTCCCGAGCACCGTGTCCTGCAGCTCGTGGTGGAGGTAGTCGCCGTCGAGGAACTCGTCTTTCGTCGGCGAGGGACCGCCGACGAGGATGCCGTCTAACTCGTGGCGCTGCTCGACGAACAGGTCGTTGGCCATCCCGGCGACCTCCTGGTAGAAGTTGTCGATCGCTTCGAGGCGCAGGCGGGCGAACCGCTGGGCGGACTGGCCGCCTTTGCGCTGTTTGCCCGGCACCAGCGAGGTGGCGGACTTGACGGGTTCGACGCGCTTGCCCCGGAGCCAGCCGACGTTGGCCTCGCGCCGGTCGAGCACGATGAGGCCGTACAGCCCCTTGTCCGCGAGCATGTCCTCCAGCGGTTCGGTGAGGAACTCCGAGTCGCAGTGGTAGCGGAACGACTCGATGGCCATCGGCGGGCTCTCCAGGACCTTCGTGATCATGTCGGTCTGGCCGCCGCCGGAATCGACCGCGCCGGAGAAGATGACGACGCCGTTCTCGGGCGGGTAGTTGTCGAAGTAGCGCAGGCGCGACTTGATAGAGGAGAGGGCGTCCTGCACGTTCGTCCGCGTCTGCTTGGATTTGATGTTGCTCGCTTCGCTGTGCTCCTGTGTGACGTGCTGGACGACGGAGCTGATCTGCTTGTCGTCGGGGATGTAGATCGTGACGAGCTGCGTGCCCGACCCCTCGTACTCCTTCAGGTCCTCGATGACCTTCCGGAACTCGTATTTCTTCCGGTCGGACTGCTCGCTCTCCTGCTGACTCATTATCGTGTGTACGCCCCGGAGCGGCTAAGTATTCTTTGTCTTTGTGGGGGTCCGTCCGCCGCGGACCTCGGTTCCGGGCGTCGCCGTCGTGTTTCGGCGGTTCGCTCGCCGTTCCGACGTCTCGGAGTCTGACGATGTTTTATTACCCGGCCACGTCTTGACACGGGTAGCAACATGGCATCGGACACAGTGTACGCCGTCGCGAGCGGCAAGGGCGGCGTCGGAAAGACGACGACGACGGTGAACGTCGGCACGGCGCTTGCCGGTGCCGGCAACAGCGTCGCCGTCGTCGACGCGGACATGGGGATGGCGAACCTCGCGGGGCTGGTCAGCCTCTCGCCCGACGCGACGACGCTCCACGAGGTGCTCGCCGGGGAGGCGTCGGTCGAGGAGGCGACGTACGAACTCGCCGACGGGATCGTGGCGGTCCCGAGCGGCGCGGACCTGGAGAGCTACGCGGACGTCGACGCCACGGGGCTGGGGGACGTCGTCGACCGCCTCCGCGAGAAGTTCGACTACGTCCTGCTCGACGTGGGGGCGGGCATCAGCCACGAGTCGGTGCTCCCGCTCGGACTGGCCGACGAGGTGGTGCTCGTGACGACGCCCGAACCCGCGTCAGTGAAGGACGCCTCGAAGACGGCCGACCTGACCGAGCGCGCCGACGGGAGCGTCGCGGGCCTCGTCATCACCCGGGTCCGCGACGACCGGAACTTCGACTTCGAGGGGATCGCCGACCGCGTCGGCGTCCCCCTGCTCGGCACCGTCCCGGAGGACGACGCGGTCCGTGACTCGGTGTACACCGGGACGCCGGTGGTCGTCGACTCGCCCGAGAGCCCTGCCGCGGTCGCGTACCGACGGCTGGCGAAGCGGCTCGTCGGCGACGACGACGACCCCGCTGCCGGTTCTGAGGCGGCGGCCGCGACTTCCGACGCCGAGGATGCGGACGACGAGGACGACGGCGTCGACGAGGAGGACGACACGGAGCCGACAGCCGACGACGCGGACGAGGAGACGGCGTCGCACACCGAGGTGTCCAGCGCCATCGAGGACGTGGACGACGGTGATACGGGAAACCGGCACACTGACGACGACTCGGCCGCTTCCGCCACCCCGGACGCCGGGGCGTCGTCAGCGGATAGGGACGGCGAGACGGACGACGACGGCGTGACGATCCCCGACGCGGAAGGAACCGACGGCGGCGAGGACGACGGCGACGAGGACCGGATCGCCTTCGAGGAGGACGACGAGGCGGTCCCGTTCAGCGACCGGGACCCGTCCGGGGCGGGCGACGACGCGGACGAGGACGGCGAGGATGGGGACGGGGATGACGACGAAGACGATGACGGCGGCGGCATCCTCGGTGGGCTGCTTGGCTGACGGCCGCTGCAGTCACCGACGTACTCGTTCTTCCGAACGTCTTCGCACGAAACGGGAAAGTTGAACACGGAGTCCCGTCAATCGCGGCGTATGTCCGACTCCGACAACTCCGTGCCGTTCATCTGGATACTGCTGTTCGTGCTGCTCGTGATCGGTGGGATGGTGCTGGCGATCAACTTCGTCGGCGGCAGCGTGTTCTGAGGCGGCCAGTCCGTCTATGGCCGGCGATCGCCCGACCTACATCGACTCGGGCGCGTCCACGCCGAGCACGTCGAGCGCGTTGCCGACGGCGTGTTTCGACGCCGTGACGAGCGCGAGGCGGGCGTCCCGCAGTTCGGGGTCCACGTCGTCGGCGAGCACCGGGCACTCGCGGTAGAAGGCGTTGAACCGCTCGGCGAGCGTCCGGGTGTAGGTGGCGACGACGTGGGGCTCGAGGTCCGCAGCGGCCTCCTCGACGACCGCCGGGAAGCGGGCGACCGCGCGGAGCAGGTCCCGCTCGTACTCGGTGTCGAGCAGGTCGGCGTCTACGTCCCCGAGGGCGGCCGCCGCGTCGCCCCCGGCGGCTCCGTCCGCCTCGTCCAGAATGCCACAGCATCTGGCGTGGACGTACTGGACGTACGGCGCGGACTGTGCCTCGAAGTCCAGCGCGCGCTCCCACTCGAAGGTGATCGCCTTGGCGGGCTGTTTCGAGACGATGTCGTAGCGGACCGCGCCGACGCCGACCTGCCGGGCGATGCGCTCGACGTCCTCGTCGGTCAGGTCGTCGTCGCGGATACGGTCGTCGAGGCGGTCCTCGACCTCGTCGCGGGCGCGGTCGATCGCCTCGTCCAGCAGGTCGTCCAGGTCGACGCCGGTGCCCTCGCGCGTGCTCATCTTCCCTTCGGGGAGGTTGACGTAGGAGTACAGCACCTGCTCAAGCTGGTCGGTGTCGTTGCCGAGCAGTTCCAGCGTCGTCCGGAGCTGGTCGGCCTGCAGGCGATGGTCCTCGCCCAGCACCGTCACCGCGCGGTCGTAGTTGTCGAACTTCCACTCGTGGTGGGCGAGGTCGCGGGTCGGGTAGAGGCTGGTGCCGTCCGAGCGCAGGAAGACGAGGTTCTTGTCGATGCCGTGGTCCTCTAAGTCGAGCTGCCAGGCGTCCTCCTCGTAGACGGCCTCGTCGAGGTCCTTGAGGCGGTCGACCACGTCGTCGGTCGAGCCGTCGAACATGAACCGCGTCTCCTTGACGAACTCGTCGAACTCGGCGGGGAGCCGGGCGAGGCAGTCCTGCATCCCGCCGAGCACCTGGTCGACCACCTCGCTGACGCGCTCGTAGGTTTCCTCGTCGCCGGCTTCGAGGCCCTGCATGATCGACTCTATCTCCGCCTCGGCCTCGGCGACCGCCTCGTCGTCGGCGTCCTCCAGAAACGCGTTGCCTTTCCGGTAGTAGCGCACGAGGTCGTACTCGACCCGGTCGCGTTCGGGTTCCCCGTCGAGGTCGTCCTCGTCGAACCGCTCGTACGCCCAGGTGAACACCGCCATCTGCCGGCCGGCGTCGTTGACGTAGTAGTGGCGGTCGACGTCGTAGCCGGCGTAGTCCAGCGAGTTGGCGACTGCGTCGCCGACGATGGGGTTGCGCGCCCGCCCGACGTGGACCGGGCCGGTGGGGTTCGCGCTCGTGTGCTCGACGACGACCGAGGTGTCCTTCGGGTCGAGCCGGCCGTACGACTCGCTGCGTGCCGCGTCGAGCGCGTCGGCGAAGTAGCGCTCGCTCGGCAGGAAGTTGACGTACGGCCCCTGCGTGTCGACGCGGTCGACGTACTCGCAGTCGCCGACGTCGACGGCGTCGGCCACGTCGGCGGCCACCTTCGGCGGCGGCGCGCCGACCTCGCCGGCCAGCCGGAAGGCGACGCTCGAGGCCAGCACGGCGTCGACGTCTTCCGGCGGCTCCTCGATACCGAGGTCGTCGGTCGGGAGGTCGAGCGCGGCCAGCGCGTCGGCCAGCACGGCCTCGACCTCCTCGCGGACGGCTAGGAACATACGCGCTCGTTTTCGGGCCGGGAGTATAGGGGTGACGGGTTGCGGTCGGGGTGTGGCGGCTGAACACGGTCTCCGCCGGGCGTCGCGTCCGAACCGCTTTACTGTCCGCCCTGCGACCGGCCGGACATGCAGTACATCTGGGCGGCTGCCGCGGTCGGGGTCGGCGTCGTCGGCGTCGCGCTGGCGGCGCTCGTGCTCCGTCGGCGCGGGTCGACCGACGCACGGGAGTCCCGGCGGGCACACGAGGCGGCACAGGAGCGCGAACCGCCGGTCGAGATCGGCGGGACCTACGAGTTCGGCGTGACGGAGTTCACGGACCACCACTCCGGCGAGCGCGTCGCCGTGGGGAAAGTCGAGGGGTTCGTGCTGTTCGTCGAGGACGTGCCGGACTCGCTCTCGGCGGGCGACGTGATCCGCGCGAAGGTGCTGTCGTTCAACGAGGGCCGGACCTCGGCGGACGCGACGTTCGTCGAGCGGGCCTGACGGTCACGAGTCCGGGCTTCGAGTCGCGTCCGTCGACCCCCGAACCCGGCGGGGGTCGTGCTCGAACCCGATGCGACCGCCGGGACCGTACTGTTCCAGTTGCCGCGCTATCTCCGTTACGTCGGCGACCCCGGTGAACGCGAAGAGCCCGTCGACGAAGGGGAGCGCCGCCGCCATGCCGGCGACCGTCGGTTCGTACGCCGGGCTGGCCGCCAGGGGGTTGAGCCACAGCACCGCTGGTGCGCGCCGCGAGACCCACGCCAGCCCGTCCGTGAGCGCCGACTGGTCGCCCGTCTCGATCCCGTCGCTCACCACGACGACGACCGTCCGGCGGTCGACTGCGGTGGGGTGGTCCCGCCGAACCGTGTCGACTGCGTGGCCGATCCGCGTCCCGCCGCCCCAGGCCGTCTCGGCGCGTTCGAGTTCGCGGAGCGCGTCGGCGGTCGTCGGCGCGTCGAACGCGGCGCTCACCTCGCGCACCTCGCTGTCGAAGAAGAACACCCGGCTCCGCCGGAGGCGCGCGGCGACGGCCCGCAGGAACCGCAGCAGGAAGCCGCGGTCGACGGTGTCCAGCACGGACCGCGACACGTCCGCGAGGACGAGCGCGCGGAGGGCCGACGCCCGGCGGTCGCGCTCGGGGACCGACGCGACGGCCCCGCCCGTCGCGACGCTCCGGCGGAGCGCCCGGCGAGCGTCGGCCTGCCGGCCCGTCGACGCCGGCTGCCAGCGGCGGCCGCGCAGCGTCGCGAGCGCGTCCACCAGCCGGTCCACGGCTGCGTCGAGCGTCCCGTCCTCCGCGACCGGGGCGGCGTCGACGGTCACCCGTTCCGGGCGGCCGGCGGGGCTGTAGGTGGCCGTCGTCGCGTCCTCGTCGGCCGTGCCGGGGCCGTGTCCGAGCGCGCTGGTCATGATGGAGACGGCCGCGTCGTTCCCCCCGTCGCCGTCCGAATCCGCCGTTCCTTCCTCGTCGGCTGTCGCCCCGTCGGCGGGGTCGTCGGCTCCCAGCGGGGCGAGCGCGCCGTCCGGGCGGTCATCGGCCAGTCCCCCGGCTCCGTCGCCGTCGAGGTGGGCGTCGAGGCGACGCCAGAACTCCGCGAACATGCGGTCGAACGCGTCGATGTCCTCGGCGCGGGTGACGAGCGCCGCCCGGAGCGCCGCCCGCGCGCGGTCCTCGTCGTCGAAGCCGACCTCGACCAGCGCGCGGGCGGCGACGAGCGGGGCGTTCGCGGGGACGTCCACGCCGGCCCGGCGGAGCGTGCGGACGAACGTCAGCAGGGCGTCGACCACGTCGTCGCGGACGCCCGCCACGTCCGGCACGTCGCCGGCTGGCTCGCGCATCGTCAGCCGTCCGCCCGCGCCTCGCGGGCGGCCTCGACGAGCGTCTCCAGCAGCGTTTCGTCGACTCGTTCCACGTCCTCGACCTCCTTCAGCAGACAGCCGATGGTGTGTTCGATCTCGGCCGTCGTGAGCGGCTCGTCGTCGCCGTTCCGCCGCAGGTCCGCGACGGCGCGCGCCCAGTCCAGCGTCTCCGCGACGCCGGGCTGCTTGCGGAACGGCTCCTCGCGCAGCCGCTCGGTGACCGCACACAGCTCCGCGGCGACCGCGCCGTCCAGTTCGGGTACCTTCCGCTCGACGATCGCTCGCTCCTTCTCGAAGCTCGGCGGCTCGACGTGGAGGAACAGACACCGGCGCTTCAGCGCGTCGCTCAGCCCGCGCGTCCGGTTCGAGGTGATGACCACGACCGGCGGCGTCTCCGCACGGACCGTCCCGAGCTCCGGCACCGACACCTGGAAGTCCGACAGCACCTCCAGCAGGAGCGCCTCGAACTCCTCGTCGGCCCGGTCCACCTCGTCGATGAGCAACACCGGCGGCCGGTCACCCTCGCTCGACAGCGCCGTCAGCAGCGGCCGTTCCAGCAGGTACTCCTCGGAGAACACCGACGCGTCGGGGTCGTCGACGCCGCCCTCGTCGGCCTGGACCGCGAGCAGTTGCTTGGTGTAGTTCCACTCGTACAGCGCGTTCTCGGCCGCCAGCCCCTCGTAACACTGGAGCCTGACGAGGTCGGTGCCGAAGCCCTCGGCCAGCACCTTCGCGAGCTCGGTCTTGCCGGCCCCCGGTTCGCCCTCGACGAGCAGCGGGCGGCCGAGCCGGAGCGAGAGCAGGACCGTGGTCACGATGTCGTCGTCGGCGACGTAGTCCGTCGCCTCGAACGCAGCCCGGAGTTCGTCCTCGGTCACGTCGCCGAAGCCGTCGCCGTCGCTCACGCTCCACACCTCCCGGACCGTCGCCGGCAGCGCGTTCGTCCTCGGCAGCCCGGCCGTCGCCGAAACCGTCGCTTGCCGACGGCTCGTCGCCGCCGTCGCGCGTCGCGCGGCGGCACGGCTGGCGTCCGGTCGGGCCGGATCACGCCGGCACGATGGCCCCGGCGCGTTCGGCCGCCCGGCCCAGCGCCCGCTCGGTGTACACTTCGAGCAGGTGGGCGCGGTACTCCCCGGACGCCTGCAGGTCGTCCATCATCATCGAGGTGTCGAGGTCGTCGGCCACGCGCTCGGCCGCCGCCGCGATGGCGTCCTCGCCCAGCTGCTCGCCCTCGATGGCGTCCTCGACGGGGTCTAAGCGGACGCCGTGGTCCATCGCGCCGTTCGCGCCGACGCGGGCGTCCGTGACCGTCCCGTCGTCGACCTGCAGTCTGGCGGCGACGCCGATCAGCGCGTAGCCGGAGGACGGGCTGGGTTTTTTCACGTACGCGCCGCCCGCCGAGCCGTCGACGCGGGGCACCTCGACCCGCGTGAGGAGTTCGTCCTCAGCGAGGTCGGTCATGTACATCGCGACGAAGAAGTCGTCGGCGTCGATCCGACGCTCCCCGTCCCGGCCCTCCGCGACGAGCGTGAGGTCGCTGGCGATGGCCGCGCCCGGCAGGTCCGACGCCGGGTCGGCGTGTGCGAGGTTGCCGCCGATGGTGCCGCGGTTGCGCACCTGCGTGTCGCCGATCTCGCTCGCGGCCTCGGCGAGCGCCGTCGCGCCGTCCCACAGCTCGTCCGTGTCGTCGATCTCGGCGTAGGTCGTCAGCGCGCCGACGCTGGTCGTGTCGCCGTTGTGGTCGATCCCCTGCATCGCGTCGATGTGGCCAATGTCCACGACGACGTCGGGGTCCGCCAGCCCGCTTTTCATTGTCGGGAGCAGGCTGTGGCCGCCGGCCAGCACCTCCGCGTCCGGGTGTTCGTCGAGCAGGTCGAGCGCGTCCTCGACGCTCTCGGCGCGCAGGTAGTCGAACTCGCCGGGGTACATCACGCACCACCCCCGTTCTCCCGCATCGCGCGCCAGACCTTCTCGTCCTTCAGCGGCATGTCGATGTGGTCCACGTCGAACGGCTCCAGCGCGTCGACGACCGCGTTGACGACGGCCTGCGGCGCGGCGATCGTGCCGGCCTCGCCGACGCCCTTGACGCCGAGCGGGTTGTGCGGCGAGGGCGTCACCGTCGAGTCGGTCTCCATCTCGGGGATGTGCTCGGCCTTCGGCACGGCGTAGTCCTGCATCGACCCCGTCAGCAGCTGGCCGTTCTCGTCGTACTCGGCGGCCTCGTAGAGCGCCTGCCCGATGCCCTGGGCGACGCCGCCGTGGATCTGCCCCTCGACGATCTTGGGGTTGATCTGGTTGCCCACGTCGTCGACGGCGACGTACTGTTCGAACTCGATCTCGCCGGTGTCGGGGTTGACCTCGACGACGGCGGCGTGCATGCCGAAGGGGAACACGAAGTTGTCCGGGTCGTAGAAGCTCGTCGCCTCCAGCCCCGGCTCCGTCTCCGCGGGCATGTCGTGGGCGAGGTACGCCTGCTGTGCGACCTCCTTGATGTGGAGCGACCGGTCCGGTGCCCCCGAGATGTGGAACTCGCCGTTCTCGAACTCGATGTCGTCCTCGGTGGCCTCTAACTGGTGGGCCGCGATCGATTTCGCCTTCTCGACGACCTTCTGGGAGCTCTTGACGAGCGAACTCCCGCCGACTGCGGCCGACCGCGAGCCGTAGGTGCCCATCCCATGCGGGATCTCGTCGGTGTCGCCCTCGACCACGTCCACGTCCTCGTAGTCGATGCCGAGTTCGTTGGCGACGATCTGGGCGTAGGTGGTGTCGTGGCCCTGCCCGTGGCCGGACGTGCCACAGAACGCGGTCACCGTCCCCGACGGGTGGAATCGGACGAGCGAGGACTCCCAGAGCCCGGCCTGCGCGCCGAGCTGCCCGGCCAGCTCCGACGGCGCGAGGCCGCAGGCCTCGATGTACGCCGAGAAGCCGATCCCGAGGTATTTGCCCTCCTCGCGCGCCCGCTCCTGGCGCTCGCGGAACGAGTCGTAGTCGACCATCTCCAGCGCCCGGTCGAGCGTCTTCTCGTACTCGCCGCTGTCGTAGACGACCGCGACCTGCGTCTGGTACGGGAACGCGTCGTCTGGCACGAAGTTCTGCCGCCGGAACTCGACGGGGTCCATCTCCATCTCCTTCGCGCCGAGGTGGATCAGGCGCTCGACGAGGTACGACGCCTCCGGGCGGCCGGCACCGCGGTAGGCGTCGACCGGCGGGACGTTCGTGAACGCCCCGGTCACCTCACAGTGGATCGCAGGGATGTCGTACTGCCCCGAGAGCAGCGTGCCGTAGAGGTAGGTCGGGACGGCGGGGGCGAAGGTCGAGAGGTACGCGCCGAGGTTCGCCTCGGTCTCGACCTGCAGGCCGACGATGTTGCCGTCGTCGTCCATCGCGATCTCGCCGTGGCTCTCGTGGCCCCGGCCCTGCGCGTCGGTCAGATACGTCTCCGAGCGCGTGGCGATCCACTTCACCGGGCGCTCGACCTGCTTTGCCGCCCACGCGGCCAGCGCCTCGTCGGCGTAGTGGTGGATCTTGCTCCCGAAGCCGCCGCCCACGTCGGGGGCGCGGATCTGGAGCTTGTGTTCCGGGTGGTCGATGACACCCGACATGAGCAGGCGGTGGAGATGCGGGTTCTGCGTCGTCATCGCCACCTCCAGCTCCTCTGTCGAGGGGTTGTAGTCCGCGACCGCGCCGCGCGGCTCCATCGCGTTGGGGATCAGCAGCTGGTTCTCCAGGTCGACGCTCGCGGTGTGGCTTGCCTCCTCGAACGCCTCCGCGGTCCGCTCGGCGTCGCCGATCTCCCACTCGAAGGCGGTGTTGCCCGGCGCGTCCTCGTGGAGGTCGGGCGCGCCGTTCAACGCCTCGTTCGGGCTGGTCGCGGCGTCGAGGCGGTCGTACTCGACGTCGATAGCGTCGACGGCGTCGTGGGCGGCGTACCGCTCCTCCGCGATCACGATGGCCGTCGCGTCGCCTTGGTACCGGACGCGCTCGCCGGCGAGCATCGGGTGGTCGACCTGCCGGAGCGAGTCCAGCAGCCACCCCACCGGGAGGTTCCCCGGCACGTCGACGTCCTCGGCGGTGAACACGGCGATCACGTCGTCCATCGCCTCGGCGGCGCTGGTGTCGACGCCCTCGATCTTCGCGTGGGCGTGCTGGCTCCGCTTGACCGCCATGTGGGTCATCCCCGGGAGCTGGATGTCGTCTGTGTACTCGGCATCGCCGGTGAGCAGGGCGGGGTCCTCCCGGCGCTCGATGGCCGAGCCGAGGATGTCCGCGGCGTCGACGTCGTCCGGGTCGACGGATTCGACGCTCATCTCAGTCGTCCCCCTGGGCGGCCGCCCCGCCCATCTTCTCCGCGGCGTTCTCGACCGCGTTGACGATGTTCTGGTAGCCGGTGCAGCGACAGAGGTTCCCCTCCAGCGCCTCGCGGATCTCCTCGTCGTCGGGGTCGGGGTTCTCGTCCAGCAACTGCGTGGCGGTCATCATCATCCCCGGCGTGCAGTAGCCACACTGCAGGCCGTGTTCCTCCTGGAACCCCTCCTGAATCGGGTGGAACTCGCCGTCGTCGGCGAGCCCCTCGACCGTGGTGATCTCCCCGCCGTCGGCCTGTGCCGCGAGCACGGTGCAGGACTTGACGGCGTCCCCGCCGAGGTGGACCGTACAGGCCCCGCACATGGTGCTCTCGCACCCCACGTTGAGCCCGGTGTACCCGAGCTGGTCCCGCAACGCGTGGACCAGCAACTCCCGTGATTCGACTGTCAGTTCGTGTTCCGTCCCGTTTACCGTGAGCGTAATGTCGTGTTCTGCCATGACTGGGTGCGGCCGGTCGGGCCGCGTGGTTGCGGACCGGCGCGGTCCATCGTTCGGCCGACGTGGCCGGACTGTGCGACTGCCGCGAGCGCGTGGCGACTACAGCAGGTTTCGGACGCGGTCGCGAAGCCCCTCGGAGTCGTCCTCCTCGGCGACTTCCGTCAGCCGGTCCTCGACGCTGCCGAAGAACCGGTTGACGACCCGGTTCGCGACCGGGTTGATGACGCGCTGTCCCATCTGTGCGACCTTGCCGAACACGTCGGCCTCGGCCTCCCACTCGATGTCGACGCCCTCGTCGGTGTCGACCAGGGTCATGCCCGAGGACATCTCGAACGAGGAGTCGCTCGCGCTGCCCTCGCCCGAGGCGTTCATCGACGGGAACTCCCGCTCGTCGATGGTGATCACCGTCCGGAAGCTCGGCTTGACGCTGCCGACGCCGAGCTGCATCAGCGCCGCGTAGTGGCCGCCCTCGACGAACGCCCGTTCCGAGATGTCCTCCGGATCGGCCTCCGGCAGCGTCGGCGGGTCGTCCTCGGCGTCGGCCTCCCCGAGCGCGTCGAAGTCCACGTCGTCCGGGTCCTCGACCCGCGTCAGGAACTGACAGCCCGGCAACGACTGCTTGATCAGGACCGGGTCCGACAGCGCGAGCCACACCTCCTCCGTCGACACGTCCTCGATAGTGAACGTCCCGTCGAACTCCACGGTCAGCTCACCCCGACCCGTCTCGTGTGTCGTGTTATCGTGGTTCTTGGTACCATTCTACTGTGAGAAACAGGCTCGCTCACGTAATAAACTTTAGTGAGGGTTGGGCTCCGGAGCCGGCCCTAACTCGATGCACGCCGGCCGTGGACGGGGAACGCGTGACGTGTCGTCGCTGCTCGCCGAGACCGGCGCTCGCCTGGCGGCGGTAGCTTCTTTCCGATTCGTGCCGTAGCGTTCGAGGGCACTCGTCCGGTGGGGGAAGCGTCCAGTCGTGCTGTCGGACTCCAGGAGCACGGTGTCCCGAACCCGTCGAGGCAGTCGTCTACCGGATACGAGGGGCCGACACACTCGACTACCACGCACCATGAGCACGGAGTCACAGGGGGATTCGACGCGGTACTACTTCATCAGCGACCTGCACATCGGCGGCGACGAGACTCTGCAGGAAGTCGAGTTCATGGACGAACTCCTCGCCTTCCTCCGGGAGTTGGAGGCGAGCGACGAGGACGCCGAACTCATCGTCAACGGCGACGCGTTCGGGCTCTGGGAGTTCACCGAACTGGAGGGGATGGCCAAGTTCGACGCGCTCCTCGAACGCTATCCGGAACTGTTCGAACAGCTCCGGAAGACCGGCGAGCGCATCCCGATCACGTTCATCCCCGGGAACCACGACTACGAACTCGCGTGTCACGCCGAGTACGTCGACCGCCTCGCCGAGTACAACGTCACCCTCGAACAGGAGGTCGTAATCACCCGCGAAGTCGCCGACCGCGAGATCTGGATCGAGCACGGCCAGCAGCGCGACCCGAACAACGAGAGTCCCGACTTCGGCAACCCGTACGCGAACCCGCCGGGGTACTACGTGAACCGCCACATCACGAGCAGAGCCGGCCGGCTCTCGAAGCGCGGGAAGTTCAACTGGCTGAAGGACATCCAGTCGGTGACGCCGACGACGCAGATCCCCGACTGGCTGGTCTCCCAGTACTTCTACCGGGAAATGAGTCCCCTGCTGCGGTACGCCGCGGTGCCGTTCCTCCTGCTCTTTCAGGTGAGCGTGCTCTATCTCCTCGCGGTGGTGCTCGACGCCGTCGGCGTCTGGTCGCTGCCGGACGCGGTCGTGACGTTCGTGCTCACTCGCCTGAGCGTCGTCGGTACGCTCATCGACTTCGTGCTCGTCGTGAACGCCGTCGTCATTGCCGTTCTCGCCATCCTCGCGGTGCCGCTCTTTTTCCTCGTCCGGGACGTGCGGAGGACGCTCGACCGGTTCGGCCTGATCGGCGGCGACGACCCGGAGGACACCAACGACAGGTACCTCGACGCCGCCCAGGGGGTGTTCGACGCGCACCCCGAGGTCGCCGTGTTCGTCTACGGGCACACCCACCGCGCATCTGTCACCGAGGTCGATGACCGCGTCGTCGTGAACACGGGGACGTGGCTGCGACGGCTCCACCGAAAGCCGGTGGTGCTCGGGCTGATCCCGCACGTGTTCTACCCCTCGTACCGCCTGAACTACGTGTGCATCTCCGAGGCGGACGGGTCGGTCGTCGTCGAGTACGAGGTCATCCCGAAGCCGGACCCGGCGGACCTGACGCTGCTGGAGCGACTGCTCGCTCGACGGGGACGGGTCAACCAGTCGATCCCGGAGCGGACGAGCGTCGACGGCGAACGGCCGACGGTGTACCAGTCCGAGCGCTCCGACGACGACGTGGCCGTGAGCGGGGAGAACGCGGACGGCTGACCCGTGCTTCGACAGGTCGCAGTCCGACGCTCCGTCCGAGTTCGTCCTCACACGCAAGCCCATGGAGCATACCACGCACTGGTCCCGAGAACACGTACGCCATCCAACGAACGCCCCTGGGAAAAGAGAGGGTTCAGCCAGTTGTTGCTTCCAGGGTCCCCCACCCCTGGCAGTCGTCCAGTTGCGGGCGGTCGGGCTTGGATCGGATTCGTGTGGCCGATCGATCACCGATTTCGCGACTCGTCGTTCGCGTCCGAACCCTTCCAGTCGCCCTCCGTTCCTTTGCGGAATTCGCCTTTCGCCTGGCGTTCCCGCGGCCACACCGCGGTCGCGAGCAGCGCCACGTAGAACACGACGACGACCGCGATCACGACCGGTCCCTGGATTCGAGCGATCGCGGCGGCTCCGATCCAGTCATCGCGCACCGCGAACGCGGTTACTCTGAACACCCACGCAACGAGGAGAACGCCGAGCAACGCGAGATACACGCGCCGCAGGCGGTTTGCGAGGGCCTCCTGCATCGACACTTTCACGGTCGGCTCACGGTAGTCCTGACTCAGTTCTACTCGCCAGTCGGCGCGTTCGACGTCCCGTGACGGGTCCAGGGCAGTTGCGATCAGGTTCTCCTGAAGCATCCGAGCGCGTGCCCGAAAGACGTCGTAGTCCCGGTACCGCCGCGCCTCGATGCCGAGGAAGACCGTGACGACCACGATCCCGATCAACAGGATGTAGTGAGGGTTGTCGGGGCTCGCGAACGCCCACGTCAGGATCGCTGCCATCACCGTCACCGCCCACGTCGTCGTCTGGTCGAGGCGCTGTCGCCACGTGTCCACCCGGCCGAGTTCCCCCCGGTACGCGTGGGCCATCACCGAGCCGAGACCCGTGCTCTCGTCGACCATCTCGCGACCGATCTCCCGCTGTTCGGGCGTCGTCGGATCAAACGTATCGTCGTTCGAGTCCCCCATGCGCGACGAACACCGCGGCGTCTCATAAGCGAATGCGGCGCGGACGTGAAACGTGTCCGCGACCGCGAAGCCGACCACAGCACGCTACCCAGCAAGGGCGCGTACCTATATCAACGAGGGCATCGAAGCCACGGATGGCACGATGGTGTCGCTACTTGCTGTCGCCGGGGTCGCGGTCGCCGTCTTTGTCGGATTCAACATCGGCGGTTCGTCGACGGGCGTGGCGTTCGGGCCGGCCGTCGGCGCCCGCCTCCTCAGGAAAGCGACCGCGGCAGCCCTGTTCGTCGGGTTCGCGTTCCTCGGGGCCTGGACCGTCGGCCGGAACGTCATCGCGACGATGAGCAGCAGTATCGTTCCGGCGGCGCAGTTCACCCCGGTCGCGAGCGTCGCCGTCCTGTTTTTCACCGGCGGCTCGCTGCTGATCTCGAATCTCTACGGCGTTCCGGCGTCGACGTCGATGACGGCGGTCGGGGCCATCGTCGGCCTCGGCCTCGCGACGGACTCGCTCAATCAGGCGCTGATGTTCACGATCCTCTCGGCGTGGATCGTCGCACCGCTGCTGAGTTTCCTCGTCGGACTCGTGGTCGGTCGCTACGCGTACCCGTATCTCGACCGCTACGTCGCGTTCACGCAGTTCGACCTGCACTTCGTGCAGCTCGACCGGTCCGGACGGGTTCCGCGACCGTACCTGAATCCGCGTGCGTCACCGCGGGACGTGGTCGGGTCGGTATCCGTCGTGGTCATCGCGTGTTACATGGCGTTCTCCGCGGGGGCGTCGAACGCGGCGAACGCCGTGGCCCCCCTCGTCGGTGAGGGCGGGACGCTCACCGTCGACCAGGGCGTCCTGCTCGCGGTGCTGGCTTTCGGGCTGGGTGGGTTCACCATCGCCCGTCGGACGCTGGAGACGGTCGGGGACGACATCACCGAGCTGCCGGTGCTCGCGTCGCTGATCGTCTCGGTCGTCGGCGGAACGGTGATCACGATCCTGTCCGCCTATGGGATCCCCGCTAGCCTCGCGGTGAGTACGACCTCGACGATCATCGGGCTCGGCTGGGGGCGTGCAAGCCGGGCGAGGACGCTCGCGGAGCTAGCGACGCCGACACCCGAGCCGTCGGACGTCGAGGTCTCGACCGGTGCGCTCGTCACGTCCCGCGCCGAGGACGCGCCGACCGGCCCAACCATCGGTGATGTCGCCCGCCAGGAGGCCACGGCCGAGAAACCCGACGAACTCCCGGACATCCCAGACGTCGGTGCGGAGGGCCCGGCGGACCTCGACGAGAAGAGCCTGTTTGACCCGATGGCGGCCAAACGCATCGTGACGATGTGGGTGCTGACGCCGTCGCTGGCAGTCGCCACCTCCTACCCGGTGTTCATGTTCTTGCTGTAAGCGGTCGTGGAACCCCGACGAATACAGGTAGAGCGAACGGTTGGCCGAAAGCGGGAACCGGACGCTGGGACCGACGTACTTCAGCGTTGCCGGAGTAGGGCAGACGCTCAACGATGGCCACAGACACACCCTCCCGTGAAGCGATCGAAGACCGGATCGAGCATGTCGGGCGATACGCCCGCCTGATCCGGGCCGGATTGGTCGTTATCGTCAGCGCCTTTCTCCTCGCGCTCGGCGGTGTGCTCCCGGCCCATCTCGACAGCCCAGCACGGGCGATCCAGTCGGTACTCATGCCGCTCACGTTCGTCGGCCTGGGCCTCATCCTCTACGGGATCGGGATGCATCTTCACCTCATGCACCTGAACATCGTCCGGCAGCTCCAGCCGGCGAGCGAGGACGACTCAGCGGGTCCGGAGACGAAGTGAGGCCCGACCGAAACGGACGAACAGTGGCGGAGTGCGTATGCGGTGGCTGGGTGGTCTGCTCCGCTTGCTTGCGTACTTTGAAGACCGGACGGTCGGGAGGCAACGTATGGAACTCGTCGAAGCCACCCGCGACGACCTCGATGCGCTCGTCGCTCGCTGGGCTGCGCTCGCGGAGTCGATGGAGTCGTTCGATGAGTTGAACGAACTCGTCGACGCGGCCGCCGACGACGTCGCCGAAGCCGGCTTCCGCGAGCAGCTCGACGACGAACGCGTCACCGACTACCTCGTCGTCCACGAGGACGAGCCCATCGGCTACGTGAAACTCCGCGAGGACCACCACCCCTCCCGACAGTACGCACACGCCCTTCGCATCGTCGACCTGTACATCGACGAGGCCCGACGAAACCGCGGCCACGGCACGGACGTCGTCGAACGCGTCAAAGCGGTGGCCCGGCGACGAGGCTGTGACCACCTCAAAGTCGCCTGTGACTGGCGGAACGACGCTGCGCGACGCTTCTACCGAGACACGGGGTTCCGACCGAAGCAAGTCGAATACGCGCAACCGTTGGAGTGAGACGCCACGGAGAGGAAAGAACGTTTTACCCTCGGCGGCCTTGCATCCTCCAATGAGCGACTCGGACGGGCCGAAACAGGTCGGCAACCCCGACTACCACAGCGAGAACCACACGGCCGCCCAGACGTGTGGCTGGACGGCCAACGCCCTGCGCGGCGAGGGGAAGTGTTACAAGTACATCTTCTACGGCATCGAGTCCCACCGCTGCATGCAGATGACGCCGGTCGTCAAGTGCAACGAGCGCTGCGTGTTCTGCTGGCGCGACCACGCGGGCCACGCGTACGAACTCGGCGACGTGGAGTGGGACGACCCCGCCGCCGTCGCGGACGCGAGCGTCGAACTCCAGCAGAAACTGCTCTCGGGCTTCGGCGGCAACGACGAGGTGCCCCGAGAGGTGTTCGAGCAGGCGATGGAGCCCCGGCACGTCGCCATCAGCCTGGACGGCGAGCCGACGCTGTACCCGCACCTCCCGGAACTGATCGAGGAGTTCCACGACCGCGACATCACCACGTTCCTCGTCTCGAACGGGACGAACCCGGAGATGCTGGATCGCTGTGACCCCACCCAGCTGTACGTCAGCGTCGACGCGGCCGAGCGGCACACGTTCGACGAGGTGGTCAAGCCCGTCGACGACGACGCCTGGGAGCGCCTCGTCGACACGATGGACGTGCTGGCCGACAAGGACGACACCCGGACCGTCCTGCGGACGACGCTCGTGAACGGACAAAACATGCGCGACCCGGACTGGTACGCCGGGTTCTACCGGAGGGCCGACCCCGACTTCGTGGAGCTGAAGGCGTACATGCACGTCGGCCACTCCCAGGGGCGGCTCGACCGCGACTCGATGCCCGACCACGAGGACGTGCTGGCCTTCGCCGAGGACGTGGCCGAGCACATGCCCGACCACGACGAGATCCGCGGCGTGCCGGAGTCCCGCGTCGCGCTGCTCGCCCGCGAGCAGGACACCTGGGTGCCGAAGCTGAAGAAGGGCAGCGAGTTCTGGGAGCGCGACCCGGTCGTCGGCGACTGAACGCGTCCGGCCACGGCGTCGGACCGGTGCGTTTAGGTGACCGCCGCGCGAAGCAACGAACAACGCGCTCTTCGTTCCCTACCGTTCCAAAACTGGAATGCGTTCCACATCCGTCATGCTTATGCCGGCAGGCCGACTACCGTCGCGTATGTCAGACGCAGCGTCGGTCGCGGTCGGGCCCGACGAACTCGCGGTGTTGAAGCTGCTCGCCCTCGACGGCGGACTGGGCGGTGAGTTCAAAACGTCCTGCGGGGCCGTCGCGAACCGGCTGGACGCCTCGGACCAGACGGCCTCCCGCCGCCTCCAGCGGCTGGAGGACGCCGGCTACGTCGAACGCGACACCGTCTCGGACGGCCAGTGGGTCGCGGTCACCGACGCCGGCGAGCGCGCGCTCCGCAGGGAGTACGAGGACTACCGTCGCGTGTTCGAGGCCGACGCCGGCGTCGAACTCGCCGGCACCGTCACCGGGGGAATGGGCGAGGGCCGCCACTACATCTCGCTGCCCGGCTACATGGAGCAGTTCGTCGACCGCCTCGGCTACGAGCCGTTCGCCGGCACGCTGAACGTCGACCTGACCGACGAGAGCGTCCGGCGGCGCTCGGCCATGGCGTCGCTCGACCCGGTCCACATCGACGGCTGGGAGGACGAGGAGCGGACGTACGGCCCGGCGGTCTGTTACCCCGCGACGGTCGAGACGGCGGCGGGCGAGCGGTTCGAGGACTGCCACGTCATCGCGCCCGAGCGCACCCACCACGACGAGGACCAGCTGGAGGTGATCGCGCCGGTCAAACTGCGCGACGAACTCGGGATCGACGACGAGGACCGCCTGACGGTCCGGGTGTCGGAGCGATGAAACAGCAGCAGAGCACAGTCGAGCGCGCGGTCGAGGCGTTCCGCGCCGGCGAGCCCGTCCTGATCCACGACGCGGCCGACCGGGAGGGCGAGACGGACCTGGTCTACCCGGCGGCCGTCGTGACCGCTGCAGACGTGGCGCGCATGCGAAACGACGCCGGCGGGCTGGTGTGTACGGCGCTCGCCGACGAGGTGGCCGACGCCTTCGACCTCCCCTTCCTTGCGTCGGCGGTCGACCACCCCGTCACCGGCGACCACGACCTGGGGTACGACGACCGGTCGTCGTTCTCGCTGACGGTGAACCACCGCGACACGTACACCGGGATCACGGACAACGACCGCGCGCTGACGATCAGCGAACTCGGGAAGGCGGCCGCCGATCCCGAAGGGACCGACTTCGCCGACGTGTTCCGGTCGCCCGGCCACGTCCACCTGCTGCGGGCCGCGCCCGGCCTCGTCGCGGACCGCGGCGGCCACACGGAGTACGCCGTCGCGCTGGCGCTGGCGGCCGACCGCGAACCCGCCGCGGTCGTCTGTGAGATGCTGGACGACGAGACCGGCGAGGCGCTCGCTCCCGAGGCCGCCCGCCGGTACGGCGAGCGGACGGGGACGCCGTTCGTCGAGGGCGAGCGGCTCGCCGACGAACTGTAACGCGGTCGGCTCGACGAGCGCCTCGCCGACCGGCCCTCACTCGCGGATGGTGATGCCGGTCCGGTTGAGGTAGGCCCGGAACGTCTCCGTGTCGCCCGTGATGATGCGGCCGATGTTGGCCTCGTACTGCGAGATGGTGTACTGTCCCCCCTGAGCCTGGGGCGGGGTCGGCTCGGGGACGAACGCACGCCCGTCGTCGACGCTGACGACGACGTGGTACTCGACGGGGGAGTCCCCGTAGTAGACGTAGTAGCCAAAGCGGGCGTTCGACCCCTGGATCTGGGCGGTCCAGTGGGCGTCGTAGCGCTTGTCGAGCTGGTCCTCCCGGCTCAGCCGGAGCGCCACGTCCGGCTTGTACGTCCAGGTGCCCCGGTTCGCGAACTGGATCCAGTCGTTGAACTCCGAGGCGTCGATCATCTCCCGAACCTCCTCGTACGTCGTCATATCCCACGTTTCCGAACCGGATTACATAAACCTAATTACAACTGTCGCCGCCCGGGTGCACGGTCCGACGTCGGTATACGATGAAACGACCCTGATCGAAAACCGTGAACACTCATTAGGGTGGGTGACAACTCCCCGAACATGAGCTTCGAGGACATGGACGTGGACACGATCTGGATGGACGGGGAGTTCGTCGACTGGGAGGACGCCCAGATCCACGTGCTGACCCACGGCCTGCACTACGGGAGCGGTATCTTCGAAGGCGTTCGCTGTTACGACACCGAGGAGGGGCCCGCGATCTTCCGGTGGGAGGAACACCTGGACCGGTTCTACGAGTCGGCCAAGCCCTACGACATGGAGATCGACTACTCCCGCGAGGAGCTGACCGAGGCGACCGAGACGCTGATCCGCGAGCAGGACCTGGAGTCCTGCTACATCCGCCCCATCGCCTTCTACGGCTACGACAGCCTCGGCGTCAGCCCGGGCGACTGCCCGACCCGGGTCGCCATCGCCTGCTGGCCGTGGGGGACGTACCTCGGCGAGGACGCCCTCGAAAACGGCGTCGAGGTCATGGTCTCCTCGTGGCGCAAGCACGCCTCAAGTCAGATCCCGACCAACGCCAAGACGACCGGGCTGTACGTCAACAGTATGCTCGCCGGCGAGGAAGCCCGCCGCAACGGCTTCACCGAGGCCATCGTGCTGAACAAGGAGGGCCAGGTCGCCGAGGGACCGGGTGAGAACCTGTTTCTCGTCCGCGACGGCGAACTGTACACGCCCGGCCTCGCCGAGAGCATCCTCGACGGGATCACCCGCCGGAGCGTGATCGAGGTCGCCCGCGATCTCGGCTACACCGTCCACGACGACGCCACCATCTCCCGGGGCGAACTCAACACCGCCGACGAACTGTTCTTCACCGGCACCGCCGCGGAGGTCACGCCGATCCGGCAGGTCGACAACGTCGAGATCGGCTCCGGGACCCGTGGCCCCGTTACCGAGGAGATCCAGTCGGCGTTCTTCGACGTCGTCGAACGCCGCACCGACGAGTACGAGGACTGGTTCAGCTACGTGTAGGCGGTCTCGCCCGCGTTAGCGTTTGCTTTCGCTACTTCCCGGTAAGCGTCCGCGCCGCTAGGCGATTACCGGTACCGGCGAGCAGCGCTATCAGTCGTCGTCCGGTGTGCCATCGTTCGCGTCGCCGTCGCGGGCGTTCTCGATGACGTCGATCGGGATCCCGTTCTCGCCGCGGTCGGAGTCGCCGAAGCCGGCGCTGAGGATGCGCGTGAGGGCGTCTTCGACGCGCTCGTCGGTTTCGTTGATATCTTCGGGGGCGACCTCGATCACGAACCCGCTCGTGATGTTCGGCGCGGTCGGGAGGAAGATGATCTCGCGGCCGTCGTCGGTCGTGCGTCCGGTTTTGAACGCCGTCATTCGCATCCCGGGCACCGGTTCGAGCTTCACGGGCGTCTGGAGCTGTTCGGTGCCGCCGAGCGCCGTCTCGGCGGCCATCTTCGACGCGTTGTACACCACGCGAAGCCCCGGGACCCGGTTTGCCACGTCGTCGACCGCCGCCTCGAAGAACCCGCCGATCGCCGTCCGCATGAGGTAGCCGACGGCGAACACGAGGATGATGAAGACGGTGAGCGTCACCAGCACGCGGAGGGGGTCGAGGTAGTCCGTGCTGATACCGTACGCCCGGAGCAGGTCCGCGCTGACGATCATCTCGGGGGTGACGGAGGCGATCAGCCCGTACACCCACGCGATGACGTACGCCGAGATGATCACGGGGACGAGAACGATGAGTCCGCTCGCGAAGTCCCGCTTCCAGGAGGCCATGTACGTCCCCCTTCAGAACCGGGGCTAATCAGCGCTTCCCATTCACCCGGTCAGAACCGCCCGGGCGGCGAACAGCAGGTTCTCCTTGCGTTCGGCGACCCGCCGGTAGAAGTAGGAGAGCCACTTGTCGCCGTAGGGGACGTACTGCCACACTTCGTACTCCTCCGCGAGGTCGAACTGCGCGTCCTCGCGGACGCCCATCAGCATCTGGATCTCGAAGTCGGTGCCGTACTCGTCGTGGAGGTCGGTCGCGTACTCGATCATCTCGGGGTCGTGGCTCCCGACGGCGACGCCGCGGTCGTACTCCCGGAACGCGAGTTCGAGCAGGTCGCGGTACGCCTCGTTGACCCGCGCCTTGTCGGTGTAGGCCACGTCGCCCGGTTCGTCGTACGCGCCCTTGACCAGTCGGACCTTCCCGGGCACGTCGGCGAGCCGTTTCACGTCCTCGGTGGTCCGCTTCAGGTTCGCCTGGAGGCAGACGCCGACGCCGCCGCCGTGTTCCCGCGCCAGGTCCTCGTAGGCGTCGAGCGTCGCGTCGGTCGTCGTGTGGTCCTCCATGTCGACCCAGACGAACACGTCGCGCTCGGCGGCGTGGTCGACGACCGCCCGGAGGTTCTCTCGGAACGTCTCCTCGCCCACGTCGAGGCCGACCTGCGAGGGCTTGACCGAGATGCAGACGTCGCCGGCGGTTGCCGCGATGTCCTCGACGAGGTCGCGGTACGCGTCGCGGTCGTCGGCAGCGGGGGCGGGGTTGTCGTAGTGCTCCCCGAGCAGGTTCAGGATGGCCCCCACGTCCCGGTCGTTGAGCCGTCGCGCGTGGTCCAGCGCCGCCGCGGGCGTCTCGCCCGCGACGAAGTTGCTCGCGATGGGCGGTATCATAGTCGACGCTTGGCGGCCGTTCCTTTTAGTTGATTACAAATCGGTCGCGGGCGGGTGCCCCCCGCCAAGAGACCGCTGCCGACCCGTGCCGCGGCGTTCGCCGAAACCACGCCCGATTAAGGGCCGGGGGTGTCTGTCGCCCCACATGAACATCGTCGACGCCATCGTCCTCGCGTTCTGGGTGATGTTGCCCGCCTACGTGCCGAACAACGCCGCGGTGCTCGCTGGCGGCGGCCGCCCCATCGACGGCGGCCGAACCTGGGGCGGCCGCCGCGTGCTGGGCGACGGCAAAACGTGGCGCGGCACGCTGGTCGGCACGCTCGCCGGCGCGGCGCTGGCGCTGGCCCTCTCGGCGGTCGCCGGGGATGTGGGGGACGTGCTCGGCGTCGCCCTCCCGACGTTCCCCGCGCCCGTCGTCGTCGCGCTTCCGTTCGGCGCGATGCTCGGCGACATCGCCGCCTCCTTCCTCAAGCGCCGCACCGGGCGCGAGCGCGGCGCGGCGTTCCCCGGCGTCGACCAGCTCGACTTCGCGGTGGCGGCCCTCGCGCTCGCGTTCCTCGCGGCCCCCGGGTGGGCGACCGAGACGTTCACGCTCCCGGTGCTTGCGGTGATCTTCGTACTCACCCCCCTGTTGCACGTGACGACGAACATCGGCGCGTACTGGCTCGGGCTGAAAAACGAGCCGTGGTGAGACGACCTTTTTCCCGGTCGGGTGTCCTCGCTTGCCTCCGGCGCGCTGCGGGCACCCTCCCGGCAAAAAGCTCGGCCAAAAAACCCGGACGCGGCCGACGGCCGCGTCCGGCGAAACGGCGGCGAAGCCGCCGTATGATCGACCACAGACGGCCAGCCCTCCCCCGTCCTCGCGCGGTGCTCGCCGGCGCGGCTCGCACCCGCTCGCGGCCCTGATAACGGTTCGAGGGAGTCCACACGATCGCATTCCACGGCGCTTAAGCCCCGGCGTCGCGCGGGAACGCCTATGGCAAACGCCGACCTCATCGAGGCGCTCCGGGACGCCGACGCGGTGAAGTTCGGGGAGTTCGAGCTGTCCCACGGCGGGACGAGCGACTACTACGTCGACAAGTACCTCTTCGAGACGGACCCGCGCTGTCTCGAACTCATCGCCGAGGCCTTCGCCGAGCGCGTCGGCGACGCGAAGCTCGGCGGCGTGGCGCTCGGCGGGGTCCCGCTCGTCGCCGTGACCGCGGTGAAGGCGGGCAACCCCTACGTCATCGCCCGGAAGCAGCAGAAGGAGTACGGCACGGCGAACCTGATCGAGGGACGGCTCGACGAGGGTGAGGAGGTCGTCGTCATCGAGGACATCGCCACGACGGGCCAGAGCGCGGTCGATGCCGTCGAGGCGCTCCGGGACGCCGGCGCGACGGTCGAGCGGGCGCTCGTCGTCGTCGACCGCGAGGAGGGCGGCCGGGAGAACCTCGCGGACCACGGCGTCGAACTGGAAGCGCTGGTCACCGCCGAGGAACTGCTCGCCGCGCGCGACTAGGCCAACCGACTGTACAGCGTCCACGCGACTGCGAGCGCGGCGAAGCCGACGCCCAGCGCCGTCGCGGTCGGGGGACTGTCGCTAAAGCTCCAGCCGTACGCGAGGGAGCCGACGATGGCGACGACGAACGCGACCGCACCGAGTATCTTGAGGACCGGCTGGTTGGATGCTCGTCCGGGCATACGCCGGACTTCGCCGGCGACCTTCATAAAGCGGTCGTCCGGTTTCAGCGCGAGAAACCGGTCCGTGGCGGCGGATCTCGCTGTCGTCCCATCCGTGTGCTCCCCCGGCGGCAGCATCGCAACGCTTTTTCGCTCCCCTTGCAAAGTGAGGACCACGATGGCAGGTGTCCACTTTACAGGTCGGGCCTTCGCCCGCAACTAACAACCACCGACACCTGTCCGTTCTCTCGCTGGCGCTCGTCGACCAGCCAGGGGTGTAACCATGTCACAGGAACCAGATTCACAGGGAGACCGGATCGCAGTCGTACTGCCGGATGGCTCGGAACTCGAAGTCGACCGGGGCGCGACCGTCGAGGACGTCGCCTTCGAGATCGGCCCGGGGCTGGGCCGGGACACTGTCGGCGGCCGGATCGACGGCGAACTCGTCGGCAAGGAGGTGCCGATCCACGAGGACGGTGCCGAGATCGAGATCGTCACCGCCGACAGCGACGAGTACGTGCGCGTCCTGCGCCACACCGCCTCGCACTGCCTCGCGCAGGCCGTCCAGCGCCTGTACGACGACGTCGACCTCGCGATCGGCCCGCCGACCGACGACGGCTTCTACTACGACTTCGACGACCTCGACGTCGACGAGGACGACCTGGACGACATCCTCGCGGAGATGGAGGAGATAATCGACGCCGACTACGACGTTGTGTACGAGGAGGTGTCGGTCGAGGACGCCCGCGAGCGCCTGGCCGACCAGCCGTACAAGCTCGAACTGCTGGAGGAACTCGCCGACGAGGGCGAGACGGTCTCGTTCTACAGTCAGGGCGAATGGGAAGACCTCTGCAAGGGCCCCCACGTCGACTCGACCGGCGAGATCGGCGCGGTCGAACTGCTGGAGATCGCTGCCGCGTACTGGCGGGGCGACGAGGACAACCCGATGCAGACCCGCATCTACGGCACCGCCTTCGAGTCCGAAGACGATCTGGAGGCGTTCAAGGAGCGCCGCCGCGAGGCCGAGCGACGGGACCACCGGAAGATCGGCCGCGAGATGGACCTGTTCTCGATCCAGGACGTGACCGGGCCGGGGCTGCCGCTGTACCACCCACCGGGCAAGACCATCCTCCGCGAACTGGAGTCGTTCGTCGAGGACCTCAACCTCGACGCGGGCTACGAGTACGTCGAGACGCCCCACGTGTTCAAGACCGACCTCTGGAAGGAGAGCGGGCACTACGAGAACTACCGGGACGACATGTTCGTCTTCGACGTCGACGACGACGAGTACGGACTCAAGCCGATGAACTGCCCGGGCCACGCGACGATCTTCGACGACAGCTCCTGGTCCTACCGCGACCTGCCGATGCGGTACGCCGAGAACGGGAAGGTGTACCGCAAGGAGCAGCGCGGCGAACTCTCCGGGCTCTCGCGGGTCTGGGCGTTCACCATCGACGACGGCCACCTGTTCGTCCGCCCCGACCAGATCGAGCGCGAGGTCGAGCAGACGATGGACATGATAGACGAGGTGCTCTCGACGTTCGACCTCGACTACGAGGTCGCGCTCGCCACCCGCCCCGAGAAGAGCGTCGGCTCCGACGAGATCTGGGAGCGCGCCGAGTCCCAGCTGGAGTCCGTCCTCGAATCCCGGAACTTCGACTACGAGGTCGAGGAGGGTGACGGCGCGTTCTACGGCCCGAAGATCGACTTCGCGTTCGAGGACGCCATCGGCCGCCGGTGGGACGGGCCCACGGTCCAGCTCGACTTCAACATGCCCGAGCGCCTCGACCTGAGCTACGCCGGCGAGGACAACGAGGACCACCGTCCGGTGATGATCCACCGCGCGCTGTACGGCAGCTACGAGCGATTCTTCATGGTGCTCATCGAGCACTTCGCCGGCAACTTCCCGCTGTGGCTCGCGCCCGAGCAGGTCCGCGTCCTGCCGATCAGCGACGACAACCTCGGCTACGCCCACCGCGTGAAAAACGAGTTCGACGGGTTCCGCGTCGAGGTCGACGACCGCGACGGCACCATCGAGCGCAAGATCCGCGCGGCCCACGACGACCGCGTCCCCTACATGATCATCGTCGGCGACGACGAGGAAGAAGACGGGAACATCTCCGTGCGCGACCGCGAGGAGCGCCAGGAGTACGACGTCGAGATCGACGCGTTCCGCGACCACCTGCGCGCGGAACGCGACGAGAAGCGCACCGACGCCGACTTCCTGGCGTAGACCCGTCTGCCCCTTACAGTTCGGCTGGACTGCCGGATCAGCCGATCCTCACAGCCTGCGACCGAAACGGGTGCCGTCGATGGGAAATAGTATTTATATCTTGAATTGAATCTCGGAATTATGGGTGTGCTTCGACGACTTCCCGTTCACGTACTGCTGTTTGCCGCCATCGTCGTAACTGGGTTTTCCGTGTTTTTGCTGTTCGAAACCGGTTCGGCGGAGTCTCTCCTCGTGGTACTATCGCTGTACGGCGGTCTCTCGATCATCCTTGCAGTGAGGTTACTCCGGGTCTCGAAGGATCATGCGTAGTTCAACCCCTCACGGTGTGCGAGAGTGCCGGAGGTCGTCCGCTGTCGTTTCGGCGTTTGTGCAGGTGCTGCCGTGTTTTGCGCTCGGCTGACACCGATGTATTCATATTTGTGCAACTGTGACTATCGTCATGAACCGCGCAGAGAAAGCCGGCCTCCAGTTGCAGGCCGTCTCGGTGTTGCGGATGCTGAAGGAGTCGCGGACGTACGACGAACTCGCCGACCTGACGGACCTCCCGGCGGGCGACCTCAACCGGTACGTGAACGGGCACGTGCTGCCGAGCGCCGAGCGCGCCCGCGAGGTGGTCGACGGCGTGGGCCGCGAGGCGCTGTCCCGCGAACTGGAGGAGCGCGTCCGCGTCGACGAGGAGGGGTACGTCGACAACTCCGGCGTCGTGTTCGACCAGTCGTTTCTCGACCTCATCGCGCCCGTCGCGGCCGGCGCGTTCGACTTCGAGCGCCCGGACGTGGTGTTGACCGCGGCGACCGACGGCATCACGCTCGCCGCGGCGATGGCGAGCTACTTCGGCGCGCGCTCGGCGTACGCCAAGAAGTCCAAGGAGACGGCCGTCGAGGAGTTCATCGAGTCGCGCCAGCGCCTCCAGTCCGGCATCGAACTCACCTACTACCTCCCGGCGTCGGCCATCGAACCCGGCGAGACGGTGCTGGTCGTCGACGACCTCATCCGCTCCGGCGAGACCCAGGAGCTGCTGCTCGACATCGCCACCAGCGCCGACGCCGATGTCTGTGGCGTCTTCGCGCTCATCGCCGTCGGCGACGAAGGCGTCGCCCGCGCCCGCGACCGAACCGACGCGCCGGTCGGCGCGCTAACGCAGTATTAGGGCTGTCTGCTGCCTAACTTCGCCCGCGTCGCCCGGATCCGTTCTGTCACCGCACCGTCCTCGTCGACGCGCTCGGCCAGCGACGCCGTCGCGTTGAGCAGCCACTCGGCCCGCTCGGCGGTGCGGCGAACGTCGCCCGGGCCGACGCCGTAGCGCTCGGCGAGGTCGGCGGCGTCCGTTCCCCGGACCCAGTCGTCGAGCATCCGGGCGGTTTTCAGCGACGCGAGCCACGTCTGGAAGTCGCCGTCGAACTCCCGGACGGGCTTTGCGAGTTCGTCGGCGTGGTCCATCGCGAACTTCGTGAGGCGACCGGCCTCGCTGTTGCGGACGTAGGAGCCGCGCATGTCCGGCGTGTCACAGACGAGTTCGAGGACCGTCAGCGACGTGACCCGGTCCATGGTCGTCGCCCGCTCGATGGCCGCGAGCACGTCCGCACCGGTCAGCGGGTCGACGTACACCCGCGAGACGAGTTCGCCCAGATCCGTCGCCGCAAGCGACGCGCCGTCGTCGACCATCCCGTTGTCGTCGAGGTACGCGAGCGCGTCGTCGACGGCGTCCGACAGGTCCGCGTCCGGCCCCTGGTGGGCGTAGAACGTCGAGTCGAGCACGTCCAGCAGGTCCTCGCGCGACCGGGCGAACCCGCTGGCGACGGTCGCCAGAACGTGCGTCCGGAGCGCCTCCTCGCGGGCCAGTTTCGACGTGACCGCCTCTGGGTCCGCGCCGACGTAGCGCTCCCGGAGGTCGGCGGCGGCGTCCTCGTCGCCCACCAGCACCGCCTCGCCGTAGGGGTCGAGTCCGGGCCGCCCGGCCCGGCCGAACATCTGGTGGACCTCAAGCACCGGGAGCGGCTGGACGCCGTCGTCCGTATAGCGGACGGTGTCCCGCACCACGACGCGCCGCGCGGGCACGTTCACGCCCGCCGCGAGCGTCGGCGTCGCGACGATCACCGACAGCGCGCGGTCCCGGAAGGCGGCCTCGACGGCCGTGCGGTGGTCCGAGCGCAGGCCGGCGTGGTGGAAGGCGACGCCGTCCTCGGCGCGGTCCGCCAGGTCCGTCCCGGTGCCGGTGGTCGCCGTCTCGCGGAGGTCGGCGGCGGCGTCCCCGCCCGGCGGCTCCGGGACGACCCCCGCGTCGGTCAGGTCGCGGGCGAGTTCCTGCGTCCCCTGCCGGGAGTTGACGAACACGAGACACTGGCCGCCCTCGGCGATTGCGTCCCGGACGAGCGCGACCGTCGGCGCGTCGCCCTCGGTCGGCAAGGGCCGGTCGTCGCCGTCCTCGAACGCGATCGCGCCGTCGGCGTACACGCCCGCCCGGAGGTCGACGGGCCGCCACGTCGAAGTGACGAGTTCGGCGTCCAGCCAGTCGGCGACGGCGTCCGCGTTGGCGACGGTCGCGGAGAGGCCGACCACCTGCAGGCCGGCGGTGAGCCGCTGGAGCTTCGCGATCGTCACCTCCAGCGTCGGGCCGCGGTCGACCGAGTCGAGCAGGTGGATCTCGTCTATCACCGCACAGCCGACGTTCTCGACCCACGAGGCCCCGTTGCGGATCGCCGAGTCGACCTTCTCGCTCGTGGCGACGACCACGTCGTGTTCCCCGAGCTCCTCGTCCGGGGTGTCGAAGTCGCCGGTGGCGATGCCGACGCTCACGCCGGGCAGGTCCGCGAACGTCTCGTACTTCTCGGTCGCCAGCGCCCGGAGCGGGACGATGAAGAGGGCGGTCCCCTCGGCCGTGAGCATCGCCAGCTGCGCGACGAACGTCTTCCCGCTGGCGGTCGGCACCGCGGCGACGACGGACTCGCCGTCGGCGACCCCCGCCTCGACCGCGGCGGCCTGGGGCGGGTACAGCTCCTCGATGCCCTGCTCGCGGTAGTGCTCGACGAACTCGGGGTCGAGCGGGAGGTCGCCAACCTGCATTCGTCCACCGTTCGGGCGGCTCGACATATAAACCTGCGCGCCGGCCCGACGGCACGGACCGAGGACTGTTATATCCACGTTTGTGATTACTCTCCTGTGAATGCACACAGAAATACTTAAGAGAAATCCGTAACGTCGCACAGACGTGCATGGATCTGTCTAAGACGCTGTCGGCGTACTTCGACCTCGACGAGCACGGCACGGACGTGGCCACGGAGGTCGTCGCCGGGGTCACGACGTTCCTGACGATGTCCTACATCATCGTGGTCAACCCCGCGGTGATGGCACAGTCGACCAACGACGCGGGCGAGGTCACGTCGCCCGGTGTCGCCATCGACGGCTACACGGAGGCCGAGGTGGTCCAGATGCTCGCCGTCGTCACGATACTGGCCTCGGCGGCGGCCATCTTCGTGATGGCGTTCTACGCCAACCGGCCGTTCGGGCAGGCTCCGGGCCTCGGCCTGAACGCCTTCTTCGCCTTCACCGTCGTCGGCGCGATGGGGATCCCCTGGCAGACGGCGCTGGCCGCCGTCGTGACCGAGGGCGTCCTGTTCATCCTGCTGACTGCGGTCGGCGCGCGGGAGTACGTCATCCGCCTGTTCCCCGAACCCGTGAAGTTCGCAGTCGGGACCGGGATCGGCCTGTTCCTCGCGCTGATCGGGCTGGAGGCGATGCACGTCGTCGTCGGCGCGGACCAGGCCGGCACGATCCTCGCGCTCGGCGACCTCGCCGCGGACCCGGTCGCCGTGCTGTCGGTCGTCGGCCTCTTTGCGACGCTCGCGCTGTACGCCGCCGGGGTGCGGGGCGCGATCATCCTCGGCATCCTCGCCACGACGGTCGCGGGATGGGGGCTGACGATGGGCGGCGTGACCGCCGAGGGCGTCCTCGCCCCGGCGTCGCTGCCCGCGGCGCAGTACGACATCACGCCGCTCGCGGGCGCGTTCGTCGAAGGCTTCCGGAACGTCGAGGCGTTCACGTTCGCGCTGGTCGTGTTCACCTTCTTCTTCGTCGACTTCTTCGACACCGCCGGCACGCTCGTCGGCGTCGGGCAGGCCGGGGACTTCCTCGACGAGGACGGCAACCTGCCCGACATCGACAGGCCCCTGATGGCCGACGCGGTCGGCACCACGGTCGGCGGCATCCTCGGCACGTCGACGGTGACGACGTACATCGAGTCCGCGACGGGCGTCGAGGAGGGCGGCCGCACCGGGCTGACCGCGCTGGTGATCGGCGTCCTCTTCCTGCTGTCGCTGGCCGTCGTCCCGCTGGCGGCCGCCATCCCGCAGTACGCCTCCCACATCGCGCTGGTCGTCGTCGCCATCATCATGCTCGGCAACGTCACCGAGGTCCAGTGGGACGACGTGACCCACTCGGTCCCCGCGGGGATGACGATCATCGTGATGCCGCTGACGTTCTCCATCGCCTACGGCATCGCCGCCGGGATCATCAGCTACCCCGTGATCAAGGCGGCGACGGGCGAGGCCCGCGACGTGTCGCCCGGCCAGTGGGCGCTCGCGCTCGCCTTCGTCGGCTACTTCTTCGTCCGGACGAGCGGGGTCCTCACCGGCCAGCTGTAGCCGGCCGGGTGTCCTCCGCCGGGCGTGCGCTCCCGGCACACACGGTCCGGCCGCTTTTTTGTCCGGGTCACCTACGTCGGCGTGATGCCGAACCTCGAACTGTACGAACTGGCGGGCTGCCCGTACTGCGCGAAAGTCAAGGACAAGCTCGACGAACTCGGGCTGGACTACGAGTCCCACATGGTGCCCAGCTCCCACAGCGAGCGCACCGAAGTCGAGCAGGTGAGCGGTCAGACCGGCGTCCCGGTGCTGGTCGACTCCGACCACGGCGTCGAGGGGATGCCCGAGAGCGACGACATCGTGGAGTACCTCGAAGAGACGTACGGCGACGGCGCGGCGTAGACGGACGAACGCGGTTTCGCCGACTCGTTCGCCGTTTCGTCCCGGCCGGTCGTAGCCGCTGGACCGGCCCGGTTCGGAGAGGAAACGTTTCCGGGCTGGCGGACGACGACCGCACGAATGTCGCTCGACAGGCCCCTCCCGCTCGCCGTCGCGTTCGGACTGCTCGTCGGCGCGTTCGTCAACTGGTTCCTCCTCACGCACTGGTTCCCGGCGCTCGGCGTCGCGGCCATCTACGCCGGCGCGGCGTACTTCTACCTCGCGTTCGATCTCTCCCTGCTCGGGACGCAGGTCGAGTTCGCCGAGCGCCGGGACAGGGTCGGCTACGCTGTCGGGCTGTTCGGGCTGAGCGTGAGTCCGCTGGCCATCGGCGAGTACGCCGGCCTGGGGGAGTCGACGGTGTACGGGCTGGTCGTCTGGGTCATGGGCGTGATCGCCTTCCTCCTCTTGTCGACAGCGGCGGCACACGGGGAGTAGCGAGGGGATCCGCGGACGCCGGGTCGTCGATCCGTCACGAACTCTTCGAACCGGTCCCTGTCCCTTGCGGCAGGAGCGGATACATACCGGTCCGCGACGAACGTGATGGTATGGAACCGTCGCACGTCCTCGTCCCGCTGGACGGCTCGCCGCTCGCGGACGACGCGCTGGCCCACGCGCTCGCGGTCCACGACTGCCGGGTCACCGTGCTGAACGTCGTCACGCCGCCGGACGCCGGGATGAGCGAGGGCGGCGTGCTGGAGGCCGGTGCGGAGCGTCGCGAGGCGGCCACGGAGCGCGCCGAGCGCCTCGTCGAGCGTGCCCGAAACCGCGCCGAGGCGGCGGACCGGTCCGTCGAGACGGCCGTCGAGTCGGGCGATCCCGCGGACGTCGTCGTGGCGTACGCCGAGGACCACGGGGTCGACCACATCGTCATGGGGAGCCACGGCGGCGAGCGCAGCGACCTCGCCCGGCGGCTGCTCGGGACGGTCGCGACGGCCGTCGTGAGCGAGGCCCCCGTCACCGTCACTGTCGTCCGCTAGCCGCCCAGTACGGCCGCGAAGACGCGGTACAGCGCGAAGCCGACCGCCGTCGAGGAGACGAGCGTGATCAGCCAGAACGCGACGGTCCAGCCGATCTTCGACCGCGAGACGCCCGCGGAGCCGCCGGCCAGCCCGCCGCCGATCACCCCCGAGATGATGATGTTGTTGAAGGAGATGGGGATGCCGAGTGCGATGGCAAGCTGGGCGATGACGAAGCCCGGGACGAGCGCGGCGATCGAGCGCCGCAGGCCCAGTTGCGCGTACTCCCGCGAGGTCGCCTGCAGCAGCCGCGGCGCGCCCATCCACGCCCCGGCGAGGATGCCGGTGGCACCGAGCGCCAGCAGGGCGACCCCTGGCAGGCCGAGCTGGTCCCGCGCGAGCGTCTCCAGCGGGCCCGTGGCGAGCCCGACCTGGCTGCCGCCGCTGGAGAAGGCGACGACGCTCCCGAGCGCGAGCAGGAACCACCGGATCCCGGCGTCGACCGACGCGCGCATCCGGCGGCGGATGACCGCGTAGCCAAGCACGGCGAACGCGACCGTCGTGGCCGCCTCGGCGACCGGGACGCCGCCGGCGGTCGGCGCGCCGACGAGTCGGGCGAAAAAGCCCGCGAGGGTTCCCTGCGGGCCGGGCGACGGGATCACCCCCAGCGAGACGTTCGCCAGGATGCCGGCGACGACGCCGGCGAGCAGGGGGACGCCCACCGTGTCCGGCACGTCGTCGCGGCGGAGGAGCTTCGCCGTCAGGTAGGCGATGCCGCCGGACATGAACGGGACGGCCAGCCAGAACGCCCCGAGGCGGCGGTACGTGTCCCATGCCGGGCTCCCGCCCAGCGACAGGCCGACGCCGACGACCGCGCCGGAGGTGGCGAACGCCGCCGGAATCGGGTAGCCGGAGTAGACGCCGACGGTCATGAACACCGCGGCGGTGAGCAGTCCGGCCGAGGCGGCCAGCGGCGAGAGCGTCACGCCGTCGATCAGCCCGGTCCCGACCGTCTCGGAGATGCTCCCGCCCTGGGTGAGCGCGCCGAGCGCGGCGAACACGCCGATGAGGAAGGCGGCCCGCATCGTCGGGATGGCGTTCGCCCCGACCGCCGGGGCAAAGGGCGGCGAGTTGCTGTTCGCGCCCAGCGACCACGCCATGAACAGCCCCGCGAGCGCGGCGAGCCCGACCAGCGCGGGAAACGCCGCGCTCATCAGCCCCTCCGGAACCCGGCGACCAGCCCCCGAAGCCCGGTCCGTGCGGCCTCCGAGGCGCGGGCGATCAGCACGGTCTGCCCGCTCCGCTCGGCGACTTCCCGGGGGATCGACCCGACCAGCCGCGCCTGCAGCGTTCCGCGCCTCGTCGCCCCGAAGACGACGAGGTCGTGCTCGTCCGCCGCCGTCACCAGCGCATCCGTCGCGTCGTCAGCCTCGCGGACGGCGGCCGTCACCTCGACCGACGGCCCGGGCGCGGCCTCGACCGCGGCGCGACCGCCGGCGGCCCACTCCGCGGCGGCGTCGCTCCCGTCCTCCGGCGTCGCGACGGCAAGCGCCGTCACGCTCGCGTCGTTGGCGGCGGCGACGGCCTTCGCCATGGCCGCTGCCGGGCGGACGTGCGGGCCGCCGGCGACCGGGAGCAACACGGCGTCGACGCCGTCGGCGATCCTTCCGATCCGCTCGACGTACACGTCACAGGCCGCCCGGCGGAGCACGGCGTCGACGCTGCTGCCGAGCACCACGCCCGAGCGCCGCCGCTCGCCGTGCCACCCCAGGACCAGCGCGGTGGGACCCAGTTCGGCGACCGCCCGGAGCAGTCCGTCCTCGGGCGACCGGGCGACGAACATCTCGGCGTCGACGGGCACGTCGTCGGGCACGACGCCGGAGGCGCGGTCGAGCATCGCCTGCCGGTCGCCGGAGTACTCCTCGATTATCGTCTCGTCGGAGAACACGCCGAAGGGGGAGTCGTGGGACTTGACGACGACGCTGACGACCCGTACGCCGCCGTCGACGACCCGGGCGAGGTCGCTCGCGGTCCGCACCAGCTGTTCGACGTGGTCGGGGTTGCTGACCGCGACCAGCACCTCGGGGCTGTCCATTACCCTAACTTCGACGTGGCGGTACAAAAGCTTCGCGCGAGTGACGGGACTGAGAGCCGTCGCGGATCGCGACTGCGGCGGGCCGTCTCAGGCCGGTTCGCCGTCGGAGCGCTCGCGGATGAGGTCGCGCAGGGTGTCGGCGTCCCTGATGTCCTCGACCTCGTCGCGCTCGATGATCGCGGTGCCCTCGACGGAGTCGCGCTTGGCGCTGTCGACGAAGTACACCGACCGGGTCCGGGTGACGCGGCCGAGCGACCCCATGATCCGGGCGCGCTTCTCGGCGGTGCGGGTGAACTCGGAGTGGCCCGTCAGCACCGTCTCCTCGCTCTCGTCGTCGTCCTCGCTGACGGCCTTGAACGGCGCGCGCAGCGTCGGGTGCACGTCGAAGCCGGCACGGGTCATGACGGCGACGATGCGCTCGTCGTCGGGGTCGGCTTCGGGGTCGTCGGGCGTGGGGTCGGCATCGTGGACCTCCTCGGCCCCGTCGAGGACGGAGACGGGGCTGGTCAGCGGCGCGTCGAACATCTCCTCTAACTCCATGGCGACCTCGACGGAGGCGTTCATGCCGTCCTCGTACTTCGAGACGGTGCGCCTAGAGACGCCGAGTTCGGAGGCCAGCTGGCCGAGGCTCCACCCCTTCTCCTCGCGCTCGTCGGCGAGCACGTCGCTGTCGATGTTGACGTAGAGGCCGCCGGGCGCGGCGTAGATGAGCGGCGGCACCTCCTCGACGAACAGGTTCATCGCGGTGTCCGGGCTCATCACCGGGACGCCGTGGCGGAAGTACACCACGTCCGGCTCCAGTTCCTCGTCGCGGGTGCGCAGGCCGACGACCATCGGTGTGCCGTTGAGATACGTGCCGAGCCGGCGCATCTCCGCGCCGGTCGCGCCGTCGAACGCGTCGATGTTGGCGAGGATCTTCAGCAACACGAGGTCCTCGCCGCGGCGCGCGGCGATGTCGAAGCTCTTCGGCCGGATCGCACACCGGTCGCTCACCGTGAAGCCGGCGTCCTCGAGCATGGCCGTGACGTTGCCGACCAGAGCGGACCGGGACATACCCGTACGTAAGCGATTCATCGCATATAGGCGTTGTGCCGAAGCGATCCCGGCCACTGCGGGCGATTTTCGGCTCACGAGCCGACAGTTACTTGTGCTCTCGGCGGACCCGAAAGCGGTTACACCGCCCCCGCCGTACCTGTCCGCGATGACAGTCGTCGGCATCGACGACACCGACTCCCGCGAGCGCGGGATGTGCACGACGTACGTCGCCCGCGAGGTGGCCGACCGGATCCGCGGGGCCGGCGGGACCGTCGAGCGACTGCTCCTGGTGCGCCTGAACCCCGCAGTCGAGCACAAGACCCGTGGCAACGCCGCGCTCGCCGTCCACGTCGACGCCGACCCCGAGACGGCTTTCGCGGTCGCCCGCGAGGAACTCGACGCCGCGGCCGAGACCGACGACCCGAACACCAACCCCGGCCTCGTCGTCGCGCCCGGCGACCCCGCCGACGTGCCCGACGACGTGGCCGCCTTCGCCCGCGACGCGATGCGGGACCACCACGGAGTGGCGGACGCGACCGCGCTCGCCGACGCCCGTGGCTACCGCCGCGCCGGCTGGAAGAATGCCCGCGGGACGGTCGGCGCGCTGGCCGCCGTCGGCGCGTGGCGGGCGGTCCCCGAGTGGACCTACGAGTACATCTCCTACCGCCGCGCCGACGCACGCGGAACGCCCCGCGAGGTCGACCTCGACTCGGTGTTCGCTGCGGCCGACGACGCCTACCCCGACGCCTGGGACACCGTCGACCGCGGCGAGGGCGAGGCGGTCTGCGTCCCGCACACGCCCGGCCCGATCCTACACGGAATTCGCGGCGACGACCCCGACACGGTGCGTGCGGTCGCCGAGCGGATCGAGAGCGAACCGGTCGAGTCGACGGCGCTGTTCCACACGAACCAGGGGACCGACGCCCACCTCCGGGACGCCGCGCTGGCCGACGCCAGCGACGGTCGCTCGTACCGCGTCGACGGGACGGTCGCCGACCCACCCGAGACCCGCGAGGGCGGCCACGTGTTCCTGACGCTCGCCGAGGGCGACGCCGAACTTCCCTGCGCCGCCTTCGAGCCGACGAAGCGGTTCCGCGACCGCGTCCGCGCGCTCCGCGTCGGCGACCGGATCACCGCCTGCGGCGAGGTGAGCGACGGGACGCTCAAGCTGGAGAAGCTCGCCGTCCGCGACCTGAATGCGATCGAACTCGTCACGCCCGACTGCCCCGACTGCGGCCGATCGATGGAGAGCGCCGGCGCGGACCAGGGCTACCGCTGCCGGGACTGTGGGACGAGCGCGCCCGGCAAGGTCGAGCGGCCGGTCGACCGCGACCTCGAACCGGGCTGGTACGAGGTGCCGCCGTGTGCGCGGCGGCATATTGCGAAACCCTTGGTTCGTGGCGGGTTCGATGCGCCGACCCATCCCGAGCGGTGAATCGGTCCAGTCACGACTGCCGCTACTCCTACCCGACCGCCATCACCGACCCGTCCCAGCTACCGACGAACAGCCGGCCACCGGCGACGGCCATCGTCGCGGCCGGCGACGGGAGCGACAGCGACCACTCCGCGGTCCCGCCGGCGCGGTCGAACGCGTGCAACCGCGGGTCGGAGGGGCCGTCGGCGGCCGCGGTGGCGACGTACACCGAGTTCGCCGTCGCGACGGGCGAGGCCCACACGGTGCGGTTCGGGAACCGCTTCGTCCACGAACGGTCGCCGGCGTGCGAGTACCGACCGACGTGCGCCGTCACCGTTCCGTCGTCGGTGCTCGCCCAGACCACGGACACCGACTCGGGCGTCACGGCCGGCGGCGGCACCTGGTGGCCGAGCGACGCCTGCCACTCGACCGCGCCCTCCTCCAGCGCGTCGAGCGTGACCGGCGGCGTCGGCGTCACCCGCCCGGAGGCGTCCCGGCCGCCGTAGTACACCGCGTCGCTCGCGGCGACGGCGTGGACCTGCGGGCTGATCGGCGTTTCGCTCGTCCAGTTCCGGCCCGGCGGGTCGCCGAGCAACCGCTCTACGGTTCCGCGCCGCACGTCGACCGCACAGGCGGGCGACCCCGCCGTTCCGCCGAGGTAGAGTTCCGTCCCCCGGACCGCGGGTGCCGGGTCGCGGTTCCCGCCCAGGTCTATCGACCAGCGCCGGTCGCCGTCCGCGAGCGCGTCGAGTCGCCCGTGTGGCGGCGTCGTCGACCCCTCTGTCCCGTAGTTCAAGGTGGCGTACACGGCGTCGTCCGTGGCGACGACCGGGCGGAACCGCGGGCCGAGCACCTCGTCGTACGTGACCGTCCAGCGACGTTCCCCGTTCGTTCGGTCGAACGCCCGCACTCGCGGCACGCCGCCGTCGACGCTGCCGGCGTACACCGCCCCGTCGGTGACCGCTGGCCCGTACACCGCCTCGCTCCGTGCTGCCCGCCACGAGTGGTCGCCGGTGGCGGCCTCGAGCGCAACGAGGCCGTCGCCGCCGACGTACAGCGTCCCGTCCGCGACGACCGGCGAGGGAGCGCCGTAGCCGTATCGTCGTCCGTCCGTCACCCTTCGGGTCCACTCGACGGACGGGTCGGGCCCCGGGCCGACGGCTGCGGGGACGTGGTTGCTGTTGGTCGTGTCGTGGGCGTGGAGGGGCCAGTCGCCGTGGTCGCGGCGGGTCGTCACGGGGTCCGGGGTTCCCGAACACCCGGCGAAGGCGCTCGTGACGCCGACGGCCGCCGCGGCGAGGAACCGTCGTCTGTTCATTTCGTGTTCGTCGTCGCCCGGCGGTTCCGGGCGGACGGGTAAGTGTATTTTGCCTGCCGAACGCTAGCGGGAAGAAGTCGCGCGTGGCCGGTAACTGCCGCAGTCGGACCGGGGCTATTTTCCCGCCGGCGGCCGGACGCCCGCCATGGACGAGATCGAACGCGCCGACGTCGCCGTCGCCGCAGCGCGCGAGGGTGCGAGCGTCGCCGCCGACTACTTCCGGACGGACGTGCCCGTCGAGATGAAAGACGGGAAGACCGACGTGGTGACCCGCGCCGACCGCGAGGCACAGGAACGGGTCATCGAGACGATCCGCGAGACGTTCCCCGACGCGACGGTCGTCGGCGAGGAGGACGACGCGCCGACGGTCGTCCCCGACGACGGCCCCGCCTTCGTCGTTGACCCCATCGACGGGACGAACAACTTCGTGCGCGACATCCCGATCTGGTGTACGAGCGTCGCGGCCGTCGTCGACGGCGAGCCGATCGCCGCGGCGACGGTCGTGCCGCCGACGGGCGACGAGTACATCGCCCGGGACGGCGAGACACGGTTCAACGGCGAGCCGGTGACGGTCAGCGACCGGACGGATCCCCAGGCGAGCACGGTCTGCCCGACACTCTGGTGGGGGCTCGACCGCCGCGACGAGTACGCCGCCGCCGCGACCGGCGTGGTCGAGCGCTTCGCCGACCTGCGGCGCTACGGCTCGGCACAGGTCTCCTTCGGCTACGTCGCCTCGGGCGCGCTGGACGGGATCTTCTCGAACCTCCAAGGGAACCCGTGGGACACCGTCGCCGGGGCGCATCTGGTCCGGCAGGCCGGCGGGCGCGTCACCGACCTGGAGGGGGAGCACTGGCGACACGACAGCACGGGCGTCGTCGTGTCGAACGGCGGGATCCACGACGAGTTGCTGGCCGTGGCCCGCGAAGCCGACGCCGCACGCGAGTGACGGCGCTCCCGGACGGACGAAACTGAAGCGCCGAAAGACGGGAGAAAACGGGAACTTCGCGTTACTTCCAGATCGACTCGGCCATCCGCTGTGGGAACTCCTTGAGCAGCGTCAGGAACCCCTTGCTGTCGCTCTCGCCGCCGCGCAGGTACGACCGGGTGCGCTGGCTGATCATCTCGACGGAGATGACGAGCATGAGGATAACGAGAATGGTCGCCATCATGTTCGTGTAGTGGAACAGCTGGCGTTCGAGCAGGAGCACGTACCCCAGGCCGCCGCCGCCGATAAGCCCCATCGTGACGGCGATGCGGGTGTTGATCTCGAAGATGTACAGCGCCCACGCGATGAAGGGCGTGAACACCTGCGAGAGCATCCCGAACACGACCGTCTGCGGTCCGTCGGCACCCGTCGACCGGATGCCCTCGATCGGGCCGTCCTCGATCTCCTCGAGTTCGTCGGTGAACAGGCGACCGAGGTTCCCCATCGTGTCGGTGCCGATGGCGAGCGTCGCCGTGAACGGCGTCACGCCGCCGAGCGGGATGTAGATGAGCGCCCACACGAGCGCCGGGATGGCGCGGATGGTGGACATGATACCACGGAAGATGAAGTTAAAGGGGAACGGCGTCACGCGCTCGGACCCGAGCACGCCGAGGATGAGCGCACCCGGGAAGCCGAGGACGGTCCCGGCAAAGCCCATCGACAGCGTGATGATGGCCTGCTGGAACAGGTTCCGCGCCTGGATGAACTCCCAGTAGGCCCCCATGTCGATGAAGGGGATGCCGAAGTACGTCGCCGGGGGGAAGAACTGGCCGAGCGCGGCCGTGAACTCGGGCCAGTACCGAACGATCTCGCCGATGGTGAAACCGACCTCCGACAGCGCCCGCTGGAAGAGGATCCCGAACACAACCAGTCCGATGCCCATCAGCACCCGGCGGATCGTCCGGGAGCGCTTGAGCGCGTTCAGCTGGTCCTCGGCCGGCTCCGTGGCGGCGGTCCCGAAGCCGAAGTACGCGAGCAGCCCCCGGTCCGACCCGTCGTCCGTGCTCATGCTACCGCCTCCTCGCTGTCGTTCTCACGGGTAATGCTCGTCTCCTTGCCGTAGATCCGGTCGACGGCGTCGATCGTGAGGTCGTCGAGGTCGCCGTCGAACACCTTCTCGCCCTCTTTCAGCCCGATGAACCGGTCCCCGAACTCGCGGGCGATGTTCACCTGGTGGAGACTGGCGACGGTCGTGATGTCGCGCTCGTCGGCGGCGGTGCGGAGGTAGCCCATCACGGTCTCGGCGCTCGCCGGATCGAGGCTCGCGACCGGCTCGTCGGCGAGCAGCGTCGTCGGCTGCTGGACCAGCGCCCGGGCGATGCCGACACGCTGCTGTTGCCCGCCGCTCATGCTGTCGGCGCGCTGTCCGGACTCCTCCAGCAGGCCGACCGTCTCCAGCGCTCGAAGCGCCTCAAGCTTGTCCTCGTGGTCGTTCCACTGGAAGAGGCTCCGGAGGAAGCCGGTGCGGTTCAGCGATCCCGAGAGCGCGTTCGAGTACGCGCTCATCTGCTCGATGATGTTGTGCTGCTGGAACACCATCGCGACGTCGTTGCGCTGGCCGACGACCTCCTCACCGTCGATAGTGATTCGGCCGTCTGTCGGGGAGGTGAGACCGTTAAGACAGCGTAACAGCGTCGACTTTCCCGCGCCGGAGGTCCCGAGGAGGATCACGAACTCCCCGTCGTCGACCGAGAACGAGACGTCGTCGATGGCCTGGACGTCCCCGTAAGACTTGCTCAGGTTTTCTACTCGAATAGTTCCCATCGTTGGCTACTCTAACTTTGACGGATAATGAATGCTGTTAACTCGTTCGATACGGGCAAAACGTGTTGATCGGGGTTACTGCCCGAGTTCGACGCCCAGCGTGTCGATGACTTCCTGGACCGGCTGGTAGTCGTCGACGGAGCCTTCGGCAAGCCCCGTGAACCAGAGCTGCTCCTCGGCGTCCTCTTCGATGAGGTCGTCCTCCTCGGCGTTCAGCAGCGCGTCGATGACGCGCCCTTTCACGTCCTCGTCAAGTCCGGAGCGGGCGAGGATGGGGGCACGCGGGATCGGCTGTGACGTGGCCAGCAGCTGGAACTCCTGCTCGTCGGTCGCGGAGCCCGCACTGTCGAACTCGGCCGACTTCTCCTGGAACCGTTCGGGGAACTGGTCCGCCGGAACGTGCGGGGTCGACACGAACGCGCCCGTGCCAGCGGCGACGACCGGGTCGCGGTTGATGAGCGTCTCGCGGGCGGTCGCGTGGTCCGACCACTGCCCGGAGAAGTCCTCCGGCTCGCCGTTGGGGGCGTTACCGGTGTCCAGCCCGGCCTCGCTCAGCATGTACAGCGGGAACAGCGAGCCGCTGGTCGACAGCGCGTCAGCGAAGGCGATCGTCTCGCCCTCCAGGTCGGCCAGCTCGTTGATGTCGTTGTCCGGCAGCGTCGTGATCGTCGAGAAGTACTGGGCCGCACCGTACGCGATGCGGATACCGGCGACCTCCGCGACGTCCTGCTCGCCGGCCTGCAGCGCGATGGCGGGCGCGGCGTCGGCCACGTCGGTCTGCTCGCTTTTGAGCGCCTGTAGCACCGCGGCGTAGTCGGCCGCGACTGTGGATTCGATCGTGACGTCTGCCTCGTCTTCGAGGTAGTTGAACAGCGGCTGATACTGCTGCTGGATGTCCACGTCGGACTCCGCGGGCGTGAGCGAGAACGTGATCGAACTCGAGTCGCCCCCGCTGCTGCCGCCCGTGAGGTCACCGATACAGCCAGCACTGAACGCGACCGTTCCGGCCGCACCGACGCCCTTGAGGAATTTTCGCCGATCTGTCATAGGGACGTGCGGAAATTCGAAGGTTAACAAATAAAGTTTGCTATTATCGGTACATAGACCATGGAAGACCACAGTTCGGAGAAAGCGTGGTGACGAAGGATAATGACTGCGAGGCGACATCCGCGCCGTCGGCGAGTTCCGGCCGACCCCGGGTCAGAGCGTCTTCATGCCGCTGCCGGTCAGCGGCACGACCACGTCGTCGTCCTCGTCGACGACGCCGCGGCGACGGTACTCCGCGAGCGCGGCGGGCGCGATCGCGCTTGTCGGTTCGACGTAGAAGCCGGCGCGGTGGAGCCGGTCCAGACTCCCCTCGACCGCGTCGGCGTCCAGCGCGACCGCGTCGCCGTCGGTGTCGCGGATGGCGTCGACGATCTGGTCGTGGCGGGCCGGCTCCCGAATGTGGATCCCGTCGACGATGTCGTTCGGGTCGTCGTCGTCCTCGTCGCGGTCGAGCGCGGCCGTCAGCTCCGACCCGTCGTTTTCGGCCTCGACGGGGTCGCTCCCCAGTTCCTCGGCGATCGGCGCGTAGCCGGTGCCCTGCGCGCCGAGCAGGCGCGGCTCGGCGTCGGTGATGCCGGCCTCGCGGAGCGCGCGGAAGCCGCGGTACGCGCCGAGCAGGAGCGTCCCGTGACCGAGCGGGAGGACGACGGCGTCGGGAACCGTCCACTCACGCTGGGCGGCCACCTCGAACGCGAACGTCATCGTGCCGGCGTAGAACGCCGGGTTCCAGGCGTGGCTGGCGTACCAGCCCTCGCCGGACTGGTGGGGGGCGTCGCCGAGGCCCGCCGCGTTCCCGTCGCCCTCGACGGCGTCGAGACAGGCCTCGGTGACGGCCTCCCGGTCACCCTCGACCCGGACCGGACGCGCGCCGGCGCGCTGGATGGCGACGAGCTTGGACTGCTTGATGTCGGCGGGTACGTATATCTCCGCGTCCAGCCCGGCGCGGGCGGCGTAGGTTGCGATCGCGGCCCCGGCGTTGCCGGAGGAGTCCTCGATCACGGTGTCGACGCCGAGTTCGACCGCACGCGAGAGGACGGTCGTCGCGCCGCGGTCCTTGTAGCTCCCCGTGGGGAACACGTACTCCAGCTTGAACTGGGCGTCCCACTCGGGAGCGTCGACGAGCGGCGTGAACCCCTCGCCGAGGGTCACCTGCCGGCTCACCGGCAGGAACTCGAAGAACGTCCACAGCCCCCGCCGGGTGTCGAGCTTCGAAAACGGCGGCGGGCTGCCGTCGGGCCGCGGCTGGACGGCGAAGTCGAGCGCGTGGCCGCAGGCACAGCGCCACGGCTCCGTCGGCCCGGCCTCGTACTCGGTGCCGCAGGCGCGGCAGTGCAGGTCCGCCGGCATCAGTACTCGTCCACGTCGGTGGCGACCGAGCAGACGTACTCGCCGGTCGCGACCTGGGGCAATCTGCGGGAGCGCCAGAATATCCCGCTGCTGTCCGCCTGCACCTCCGCCTTCCGCGTTCCGAACGTGTCCGTCACGTAAAACAGCGTGTCGCCGGCGCTGACGCGGTCGCCGAGGTCGCGCTCGTACCGGACCAGCCCGCCGACGGGCGAGCCGAACTGGTCGAAGCCGCTGGCGCGGACCTGCGGCTCGACGTCGGCGGTGCCGTCGAGGAAGCCGTAGTGTCGCAGGACGTTGAACACGCCGTCGACGCCGACGCGGATGCTCCGCTCGTCCCAGCCGACCGAGCCGCCCAGTTCGGGGTCGATCGTCGGGATCCCCTCGTCGGGGGCGGCCCGGGCGAGCTGGCCGTCCGGTCCCTTCTGGTCGAGCACGTAGCCGGCCCCGAACGCCTTCGCAAGCTCAAGACAGTCCGCGTGGGCGCGGTGGCGCTTGCCACAGCGGACGCGCACCTCGTCTATCATCCGGCTCGTCGACCCCTGGTGGAGGTCGAGGATGAGGTCGGCGCGGGTCGCCGCATCGAACGTCGCCGCCGCGATACGCTCGCTCGACGTGCCCGACTCGTCCCCGGGGTACGCGCGGTTCATCTTCGTGTCGTCGATCGGGTTGCGGTGCTCTGCCACCTGGAACCCGTGGTAGTTGACGATCCCGACGACCAGCACCTGCCCGGCGATCTCGGCGGGGTCCAGCTGGGGCACGACCCGCTGGACGACGCCGACGCCGTTCAGTTCGTCCCCGTCGCTGGCCGCCTGCACGTACAGGGTCTTGCCCGACGCCGCACCGTTTACCACCGCGACCGGGAGCTTCGCGGGGCTCCCGTCCCGTGTCTCGCCGACGCGGAGCCGCCCCGTGTCCATCTCGCCCGGGGCGGCACTCGCCGTTCCCAACGTCGTCATTGCCGGATCGTCGGAGTGATACGCCTTAGGGGTTCGGACTTTCCGTCGCCGAACGCGTCCGCCGACGGTCCGGAACGATGCCGATTTGACCCCGGAGCCCCCACGTTCGACCGTGTCCGACGACGTCCCCGACCGGCCGCCGATGGTGCAGTTCATGCTGGCGCTGAACGTGCCGCGCAACGCGAAACTAAGCGCCGTCGCCGGCGTCGCCTTCGCCGCGGTCCTCTACGGCTTCTTCGTCGTCGCGCCCGCCGTCCTGCCGGGCGTCCCCGCCCGCGGTCGTTCGCCGGTGCTGTATCTCACGCTCGCCTTCGTCGCCGCGGTGACGACGGCACTGCTGCTCGTCACCGTTCTGACGGTCGTCTCGGCCGTGCGGTTCGCCCGGGAGGACGACGAGTACTGACGCCGGGGGGTCAGCTCACGAGCTCCGCCAGCCGGTCCGCGCCGGTCCGCGTCCCCTTCGCGAGGATCACGTCGCCGCCGTTCAGCCGGGTTTCGGGGCCGGGCGACACCACCCAGTCGTCGTCGCCCTCGCCCGGCCGGCGGACGGCGATGACGCGGGTGCCGGTCTCGGTCTTCACCTCGCGCTCGCCCAGGGTGACGCCGTCGAGTTCGCTCCCGGGCGTGACGGTCAGCCGGACGATCACCTCGTCGCTCTCCAGCACCGCCTCCGTGACGACCGGGTGCGCGCCGATCCCCCGGAGGACGCCCTCGGAGATCTCCAGCGCGGCGTCGCTGATCTCCTCCGTGCTGGTGCCGATCCGGACCAGCCCGCGGAGCGCCACGGGGTCGTCGACCCGGGCCGCCGCCCGCAGCGTCCACGCCTCGAACCGGGACTGGAGGGCGTCGACCTCGGCTTCCAGTTCGGCGACCTCGCCCGCCACCTCCTCGCTGTCGAACAGCACCGAGCCGTACGCCAGGTCGACGGCGAGTTCGCTCATGTTCTTCATCAGGACGATGGAGTCGACCGCGCGGTCGAGGTCGTCGATGCCCGCGTCCGTCGGCTCCGGCGGGCTGTAGGCGGTCCGGGTCGCCGTCCCGTACACCGTCGAGATGCCGTCGTCGGGGCCGCGGAGCAACACCACGTCGCCGCCGTCGAGCCGGGTCTCCCGGTCGGGGTTCAGCAGCCAGTCGCCGCCTCGCCTGATCGCGATCACCCGGACGCCGGTCTCCGTTTCGAGGTTGATCCCGCCGAGCGTCCGGCCGGCGTACTCGCTGTCCTCGTGGACCGTCGCGCGGACCAGCGTCTCGACGGCCTCGGGCAGCGCCGTCCGCAGTGCGTCGGGCAGCCCGACCTCCTCCAGCACGACCGCCGCGATGTCGCCCGCGGCGTCGCTGATCCCCTCGGCCGCGCCGACGACGCCGAGGACGGGCGCGAGCTGCTCGGCGTCGTCGACGCTCCGGGCGGCCATCAGCAGGCTCATCCGCGTCCGGAGCTGGAGCACGTCCATCCGCTCTTCGAGCGTCAGCACCTCCTCGGCCAGGTCGTCGCTCCCTAAAAGCACCGCCGAGTACGAGAGGTCGATGAGCAGCTCCGCGGTGTCTTTCATCTCCGCGAGCAGTTCCTTGACGCTCGCGGGTTCGTACTCGACCGCGCCGGGGGCGTCCATGCCCCGGCCTTGCATGGCTCCGGAGAAAAGCGTTGCCCGCCGCCGTCCAAGACGCCGGTCGCGGCCGTCCCCACCGCGGTCCCAACGCCTTTGCGACCGCGCGTGCCACCTCTTCACATGGCACTCGACACCGACGCCGTCGAGGCGGTGGCGTTCGACTCCTACGGGACGCTCGTCGACCCCGGATCGGTGACGGACGCGCTCGGCGAGCACGTCGACGACCCCGAACTGGTCGCCGAGCGCTGGCGGACCCGGTCGCTGGAGTACGCCTTCGTCGCCACGTCGACCGGCGAGTACGACACCTTCTACGAGCTGAACCGCCACGCGCTGCGGCAGGCGCTTCACACCGTCGATGCCGACCTCTCGGCCGACGAGCGCGACGAGGTGCTCGCGGCCTACCACGACCTGACCGTCTTCGACGACGTCCGGCCCGGGATGGAGCGGCTCGCCGACGCCGGCTACGACCTGTACGTGCTCTCGAACGGGAACCCCGAGATGCTCGACTCGATGGCCGACAGCGTCGGTCTCGACGGGCTCGTCGAGGAGTACGTCAGCGCCGACGAGATCCGCCGGTTCAAGCCGGCACCCGAGATCTACGAGCACGGCGCGGAGCGCATCGGCGTGCCGCCCGAGCGCGTCGCGTTCGTCGCGGCGGGCTGGTGGGACGTACCGGGCGCGCTCCACGCCGGGATGCAGGGTGTCTGGGTGAACCGGGCGGACGACATCTGGGGCCCCTACGAGGTCGAACCGGACCTGACCGTGGCGGCGTTCGACGAACTGGCCGACGAACTCGACGCGTAGTCGCTGGCCCCGTCGCTGTCCGCCGGCGTACCGACGTGTCGCGGTCCCTGCCGTGATCGTTCGTTGGCTCACGCGGGAGCTGACGCGGGAAACGATAATGCTTTTCCGGGATGGTGAGCAACTCTCACGGTATGTCCGACGAGCTGAAGAAGGGGCTTGAGGGTGTGCTTGTCGCGGAGTCCGGGCTGAGCCACATCGACGGCGACGAGGGTCGTCTCGTCTACCGCGGCTACGCCATCGAGGACCTGGCACGGGAGGCGAGCTACGAGGAGGTCCTCTACCTGCTCTGGCACGGCCACCTCCCGGACGCGGGGGAGCTCGCCACGTTCGCCGACGAGATGGCGGCCGAGCGCGAGGTCGACGACGGCGTGCTGGCGACCGTCCGGGAGCTCGCCGAGCAGGACGAGGACCCGATGGCCGCGCTCCGGACCGCGGTGTCGATGCTCTCTGCCTACGACCCGGACGACTCCGACCACGCGCCGGACGACCGGGAAGCCAACCTCCGGAAGGGCCGCCGGCTCACCGCGAAGATCCCGACGATCCTCGCAGCGTACAACCGGATCCGGAACGGGCAAGAGCCCGTCGCACCCCGGGAGGACCTCGACCACGCCGCGAACTTCCTCTACATGCTGAACGGCGAGGAGCCCGACGACGTGCTCGCCGAGACGTTCGACATGGCGCTGGTGCTCCACGCCGACCACGGCCTGAACGCCTCGACGTTCGCCGCGATGGTCACCTCCAGCACGCTCGCGGACCTGCACAGCGCCGTCACCTCCGCCATCGGGACGCTGTCGGGCGGCCTGCACGGCGGCGCGAACCAGAACGTGATGCGGATGCTGAAGGAGGTCGACGACAGCGACAAGGAGCCGGTGACGTGGGTCGAGGACGCGCTAGACGAGGGTCGGCGCGTCCCCGGCTTCGGCCACCGCGTGTACAACGTCAAGGACCCCCGCGCGAAGATCCTCGGCGAGGAGTCCGAGGCGCTCGGCGAGGCCGCCGGCGACACGAAGTGGTACGAGTACAGCGTCGCCATCGAGGAGTACATGGCCGAGGAGAAAGGCATCGCGCCCAACGTCGACTTCTACTCCGCCTCGACGTACTACCAGATGGGCATCCCGATCGACATCTACACCCCCATCTTCGCGATGAGCCGCGCCGGCGGCTGGATCGCTCACGTGCTCGAACAGTACGAGGACAACCGCCTCATCCGGCCGCGCGCCCGGTACGTCGGTGCCGAGAGCGAGGAGTTCGTCCCGGTCGACGAGCGCTGATACGGTCGATACTTTTCCGATCCGCGACCCTGTGGGATACTCCCACATCACACACACCTCCGTTCGGGACGCGCCCGGTAACCGGCTACTACCCCGGATCCCGAAACGTTTCAAAACCGCTTCTTGCGTACGCTGTCGGTTGGTATCGACCGTAATCGAGTATTACTGCAGCCGAACGATGCGGCCGCGATCGACGACGAAGTAAGCATCAACTACTCGCCACGTCGTCGCACTAGCCGCCGTATAACCAAGTCCGTCAAGCCGCTTGTGGTGAACCGGGGGAGGGGGAAGAGTCCCGGACGCGGACGCGACGCAACCAACCATGAGCACGAACACGCCGACAACCGATTCGGGGTCGCCTGGGGAGGAACTACACGCCGTTACCGTGGCGAACGACGGGGAGCCGGACGAGTGTACGCTCTACCCGCGAGGGAGCACCGGTCTCGACCGGATGTCGACGTGGATCACGGCCGAGGGCGGGGCGTTCGTCGACCTCGACTCGGTCAGGTAGTCCGTGTGACTCCGTGCCGAACGACGCCCGACGGACGGGCGTCGGACGGGCGCACGACGCCGATTTGATCCCGACGCTGTCGTCCGGTTTCACTTTCACCCTACACACCTGAGCTTTATGCTTCATCCCGTGCCTCCGTAGGACGCACGCCACACGCACCGTGCATTCCCCTCTCCCCTTTGGCCACCGCATCCCCAGTCGCGTCGCCGTCGGTCACACAGTTTCCTAAATCATTAACCACGCGGAGCAGAAGGCTCGACCATGCTCGATATTTCGGACGTTCGCGAGGCCCGCGAACGGGTGTCCGAGACGGCACGCCGGACGCCGCTCGACTACTCCCACACCTTCTCGACGATGACCGGTGCGGAGGTGTCCCTGAAACTGGAGAACTTCCAGCGGACGGGGTCGTTCAAGATCCGCGGGGCGACGAACCGGATCAAGACGCTTACGGACGCCGAAAAAACTGCGGGCGTCGTCACGGCCAGCGCGGGCAACCACGCGCAGGGCGTCGCGCTTGCCGCCTCGCGGGTCGGGGTCGACTCGAAGATCGTCATGCCGGAGAACGCGCCGATCTCCAAGATCAAGGCGACGCGGAGCTACGGCGCTGAGGTGGTGCTCCACGGCGCGGACTACGACGAGGCGGCCGAGCGCGCCCACGAGATAGAGCGCGCGGAGGACCGGACGTACGTCCACGCGTTCGACGACGAGATGGTGATGGCCGGTCAGGGGACGATCGGCCTGGAGATCGTCGAGGACTGCCCGGAGGTCGACACCGTCGTCGTCCCCATCGGCGGCGGCGGGCTGATCAGCGGTATCGCCACCGCGGTCAAGGCGTACGACCCCGAGATCCGGGTGGTCGGCGTACAGGCCGAAGGGGCATCCTCCGTCGCCACCTCGCTGCAGAAGGGCGCGATCCACGAACTCGACGCCGTCGACACGATCGCGGACGGTATCGCCACCCGGAGCGTCGGCGAACGCCCGTTCGAGGTGATCCAGGAGCGCGTCGACGAGGTCGCCACGGTGCCCGACGGCGACATCGCCATGGCGATCACCCATCTGCTCGAACGCTCGAAGACGATGGTGGAGGGCGCGGGTGCGGTCCCGCTGGCGGCGGTGCTGGAGGGCCACCTCGACTACGACGAGGACGAGGTCATCGTCCCCGCGCTCTGTGGCGGGAACATCGACCTGAACATGCTAACGACGGTGATCATGCGCGGCCTGGTTGAGACCGGCCGGTACCTGAAGGTGCGCACCGTCCTGGAGGACCAGCCCGGATCCCTTGAGAACCTGCTCGAAGTCATCGCCGACATGCGCGCGAACATCTACGCCATCCAGCACGACCGCACCTCCCGGGAGATCGGCATGAGCGACACGGAGGTCGAACTCGACCTGGAGACCCGCGGTCCCGAGCACGTCGACCGCTTGCTGGCGGAGCTGCGGGACCAGGGGTACGAGGTCGACGTGCTGGTGTAGCCGTCGGCCGCCGAAGCTACTGACCTTTAAGTCCCCACCGGCCGACGGTTTCGGCATGAAACGCGTCATCGAGACACCCGACGCCCCCGCCGCAGTGGGCGCGTACAGTCAGGGAACGACGGACGGATCGATCGTCTTTACCGCGGGCCAGATCCCCATGACGGCCGACGGCGACCTGCTCGACGACGAGTCAATCACCGTCCAGACGCGGCAGGCGCTGGAGAACGTCTCGGCTATCCTCGAGGAGGAGGGCGCGACGGTCGAGGACGCCCTGAAGGTGACGGTGTACATGGACGACATCGACGACTTCGACGAGATGAACGAGGCGTACAAGGAGTACTTCCTCGACAACCCGCCCGCCAGAAGCGCCGTCGAGGTCGCCGCCCTGCCGAAGGGCGTCGGCGTCGAGATCGAGGCGATCGCCACGCTCGATTGACCGCGACGCCCGCCGCCCGGAGCGACGCAGCATGAGACCTCGTGTCAAGTCCAGCCTCCTCTGGGGCGTCGTCGGTGCGCTCGCCTTCCTCGTGCTGTATCAGGGGTACCTGCTGTTCGACGGGGAGGGGGTTCCGGTGCCCGCGGTCGCGGCCGTCGCGGTCGCGGTCGCGACGGGGGCGACTACCCTCTCCTATCTCGGGGAGGGCTGGCTGGCCGGACGGAACGGAAGGGTTTAAACGGTCCTCCCGATTACACCCGAGTGCGTGCCAGGATGGCCGAACGGCAAGGCGCACGCCTGGAAAGCGTGTTCCCTTTCGGGATTCTGGGTTCAAATCCCAGTCCTGGCGTTTCCTCGACCGTAATCCGAACGCGGAGCGACTGCAACGGATAGGCCTCTCGTCGGTGGGCCTCTAGTCCCGGCGTTTTCGTATCGACAAAATATCGTCCCGGACAGCGGCGGCCGGCGCTGTCCGTCGGTGACGGCCCGGCCGTCGCGGCGGTTGCGGGTCGACGGGACGGCCGGCGACGGGGTGCGTGGAGCGTGTGAACTATGCGGTGGCCGCAGGTGTCGCCGGACGGTCCCGTCGGCGTGGTCGGGCCGGCGCGGTCACGGTCGAACCTCGACCGGGTTCTCGACCGCGATCCACTGCCCGGCACGCGCCGGGTCCCGGATCTCGAACCACCCGCTTTCGCAGACGACGGCTTCGCAGTTGTCGGTCATACCCACCGGGTGACTTGGTCCGTCACCCGGCCGTGGCTACGGTCGAACCCACCTTCAGTACACGCCGAATAACGACGCGACGCGCCCCGAAGGCCCCGACTACCGCCGAACGCGGGAGTTTTCCCCCAGCAGGACCGACGGGTGGTCATGTGTGGTCGCTACAGCCTGTTCGCCCCGCGAGAGGACGTGGCCGACCTGCTCGGCGTCGACCCCGGGGCGGCGACGGCGGTCGAACCGCGGTACAACATGGCCCCCGGTCAGGACCTCCCCGTCGTGCGCGACGCCGCCGCCGACCGCGTCGAACGCCTTCGCTGGGGGCTGGTACCCCCCTGGGCCGACGACGACGGGTCGGGACTGATCAACGCCCGAGCGGAGACCGTCGCGGACAAGCCGAGCTTTCGGGACGCGTTCGCACAGTCCCACGCGGCCGACGGCCCGCGGGCCGGGCGGTGTCTCGTTCCCGCTGACGGGTTCTACGAGTGGGTCGAAACCGACGGCGGGAAACGGCCCTACCGCGTCGCGTTCGAGGACGACCGGCCGTTCCTGATGGCCGGCCTCTGGGCGACGTGGGAGACCGAAGTGGAACAGGTGGGTCTCGACGCGTTCGGCGACGGCGACCCGGAGACGGAGACACGACGCGTCGACTCCTTCACCGTCGTCACGACCGAACCGAACGACCTCGTCGCCGACCTCCACCACCGGATGGCGGTCATCCTCGACGACGACGCGGCCGAGCGGTGGCTCACCGCCGACCCCGACGACGCGCTCGACCTGCTCGACACGTATCCGGCCGACGAGATGCGTGCCTACCCGGTGTCGACCGCCGTCAACGACCCGTCGAACGACTCGCCGGCGCTCGTCGAACCCGCCGACTAGACACATATAAAGAGCGGCGGCGGCTCCGGATCACCCGTGGTAGCGCCGCGGTACCGAATGACATGGTGCTACCCACCGAACGGCTCCCTGCTTGCGATTAAACGGAACAGTAAGTTACGGCGCGCTGTCGTCGATCGGATCGACAACACAATCTTTATATAGAATCACATTCATACTTCGAGGTGACTATGAGCCAGCGAATGCAGCAGGGGCAGCCGATGATCGTAATGAGCGAGGAGTCCCAGCGCGTCAAGGACCAGGACGCGCAGAACTACAACATCTCCGCGGCGCGTGCGGTGGCGGAGGCGGTTCGCTCCACGCTCGGCCCGAAAGGAATGGACAAGATGCTCGTCGACTCGATGGGTGACGTGACCATCACGAACGACGGCGTCACCATCCTCCAGGAGATGGACATCGACAACCCGACGGCCGAGATGATCATCGAGGTCGCCGAGACACAGGAGGACGAGGCCGGTGACGGCACCACGACGGCCGTCGCCATCGCCGGTGAGCTCCTGAAGAACGCCGAGGACCTCCTCGAACAGGACATCCACCCGACGGCGATCATCCGCGGGTTCCACCTCGCAAGCGAGCAGGCCCGCGAGGAGGTCAACAACGTCGCCGAGGACGTC